>NZ_JAFN01000001.1:2962500-3290000 GCF_000526155.1 Deferrisoma camini S3R1
CTCCCAGCGCCGCCGCAAGGGAAGGTCTGTTTCTCTAATCTCCGGTTTCTAGTCTCTGGAGGGCCCCGAAGCAACCCCTCCACCAACCGCCCGGTTGTTTTCCCCCAGCGATTCTCCTACACTCCGTGGCCAGTTCCGCTGGGGACCGATGGACCCGCGCCCGATACTTCGAACCCGAGGTGAGCACGATGGACCCGCGCGAGCGACTGGATCAAGCCCTGCACACAAACGACCGTCGGATCGACAACCCGGACCGTCGCCGGCTGATCGCCGACGCCCTGGAGCACCGCGAGGCCATTCCGCTGGCCACCGGCGCCCTGGCCACCTGGACCCGGCCCGAGTCCACGGGCCGGAGCCCGAAGGACACCTACATCGTGCGGCGGCCCGAGAGCGAGGCCACCATCGACTGGGACTCCCCCAACTGCATCCCCATGGATCCGGAGACCTTCGACATGCTGTGGGAGGACGCCTGCCGGGTACTGGGAACCAAGGACCGGGTGTACGTGACCGACCGGGTGGTGGGCGCGGACTCGGCCTACGCCCTGCCGGTGCGCACCGTGACCCCCCGGGCCCTGACGGCCCTGTTCAGCCACACCATGTTCCGGCCGGTGCCGGAGGACATCGGGCGCAGCGTGTTCGCCGACCGGCCGTTCGTCCTGCTGAGCCTGCCGGAGGACAAGGTGGAGGCCTCCCGGTACGAGGGGCGGCTGCGCAGGCTCCCGGACGGTCGGACCTCGGACATGGCCATCGTGATGGACTTCGACCGGCGCCTCGGGCTCGTGTACGGCTCGGCCTACTGCGGGACGAACAAGAAGCTGATGTTCACCGTGATGAACTACCTTCTGCCCGAGGCGGGCGTGCTGCCGCTCCACTGCTCGGCCAACGAGGGCAGGGCCGGCGACTGCGCCCTTCTGCTGGGGCTGTCGGGCACCGGCAAGACCACCCTGTCGGCCGACCCCTCCCGGGCCCTGCTGGGCGACGACGAGCACGGGTGGAGCGACCGGGGCATCGCCAACTTCGAGTTCGGGTGCTACGCGAAGCTGATCAACCTGCGCCAGGACAAGGAGCCGGAGATCTGGCACGCCACCTTCCACGAGGCAGACCCCCTGGACCACGGCGCCATCGTCGAGAACCTGATGGTGTACCCCGACGGCACCTTCGACGTGGACGACGATCGGCTCACCCCCAACTCCCGGGTGGCCTATCCCCTGTCGTTTCTGTCGAACATCAAGACCCCTCCGGTGAGCGGCCATCCCACCACCATCCTGTTTCTGGCCGCCGACGCCAACGGCGTGCTCCCCCCGGTGGCCCGGCTGGACAAGCATCGGGCCATGTTCTGGTTCCTCATGGGGTACACGAGCAAGCTGGCCGGCACCGAGACCGGCATCAAGGAGCCGGTGAGCACCTTCTCCCGGTTCTTCGGCGCCCCGTTCATGCCGCGCAACCCCGAGGATTACGCCCGGATGCTGGGCGAGAAGCTGGACCGGCACGGGACCCGGGTGTACCTGGTGAACACCGGCTGGAGCGGCGGGCCCTACGGCGTGGGCCAACGCATGGACATCGCCCTGACCCGGGCCGTGGTGAACGCGGCCCTCGCGGGCCAGCTCGAAGAGGTCCCCTACGAGGAGGACCCCCTGTTCCACCTGGCCGTGCCCCGCGAATGCCCCGGCGTTCCGTCGGAGGTGCTGATCCCCCGCAACACCTGGCCCGACCCGGCCGCCTACGACGAGCGGGCCCGCCGGCTCGCCGAGGAGTTCCGGAGCCACTTCGAGTCCGCCTACGGCGGGAAGGGGATCGCCCCCGCCGTGGCCGCCCAGTGCCCGGGCCGGTAACTTCCGCTGGAAAGCTAGAAAGCGAGAAGGCTGGGAAGCTAGGCGGCCTGGCGGCTCCCGAGCCGCCGAGAAAAAAAGACCCGGCCCCGAAACGCGGGGCCGGGTGAGGAAGGGGGCGAGGCGCCCCTTTTCTCAGTGGCCCATGAACCCCCAGGCGATCAGCGCGATCCCCACCAGCCCCACGCCCAGCGCGGTGAATCCGATCACCTGGCCCACCAGGTCCCACAGGGGCGGGGTGGGCTCCTCCTGCAGCGTCTCCAGCACCCCTTGGCGTTTCAGGCGCTCGTACCACGGGCGGCGCTCCTCCCACAGCTCGTGCTTGGGCAGCCGGCCCGTGAAGATCACCGGATCCATGGGGAACTTTCCGGGACGGAAGTGGGTGTTGAAGAAGTGCACCGTGAAGATGAAGCCCGACGCCAGCAGGGCCTCGTCGCTGTGCACGATCATGGCCACGTTGAAGACCCACCCCGGCAGGAACCTGCCGAAGAACTCGGGGAACCACAGGAGCAGCCCCGATCCGCCGATGGCGAACATCCCCCAGAACACGGCGAGGAAGTCGAACTTCTCCCAGTAGGTCCACCGGTCGAAGGTGGGCTCGGGGCCCAACCCGAAGAACCACCGGATCATGGCGCCGATGTCCTTCGCGTCCCGCCAGGTGGGCACCAGGGAGTCGGGACCCACCAGCTTCTGCCAGACCGTCTCACCGGTGTCCTTGAGGAACAGGTAGTACAGGATGTACCCGATGCAGGCGCCGAAGTAGGCGAAGGTGATCCCCGCGCAGATCCGGTGGATCCAGCCGGCCCGGTGGGGCCCGCCCAGCAGCCCCATCACGGCCGGGGCCCAGGGCGCGTCGTGGAACTTCAGGGGAAGCCCCGTGGCCACCAGGCCCAGGAAGCTCGCCATCATGGTCAGGTGCAGGATGCGGTCGAACCAGTTGAACCGGCGGTAGGGCCGGAGGGGCTCCTCCACCTCCGACAGCTGGTAGTGCCCCCTGCGCAGCCGCTCGCGCCGTTCCCAGTAGGCCGCCCGCCACCACAGCAGGGTGTGGAGCCAGAACACCGCAAACACCGCCACGAGCAGCCCCGTCATGAACAGCCAGGTGTAGTAGAGCACCGGGTAGTTCTCCTTGTCCCGGTGGTCGGCGTGGGGCAGGAACTGGGCGAACTGGATGGTGGAGCCCGGGTGGCACTTCCCGCAGGTCTTGGGCAGGTTGTCCGGGTAGGTGCTGGAGGCGGGGTCGGTGGAGGGCAGGATGCCGTGGGCCCCGTGGCAGTCGGCGCAGCCCGCAGCCAGGGCCGAGCCCAGGGCCTCCACCTTGCCGTGGTAGCTCTCCTCGTACGTCTTCACCGCGATGGTGGGCACACCGTTGCGGCGCATCATGGCCTCGTCGGCATGGCACCGGTGGCAGGTGTCGGTGTGGAACGCCCGGTACTCGTGGGTGTTGGGATCCCCCAGCTCCTCGATCCGGTGGAGCCCGTGGCAGTCGTTGCAGGCGGCCGAGTCGTTGTTGCCGGCGGCCACGGCCTTGCCGTGGACGCTGGCGGCGTACTCCTCGCTCTCGTGGCACACCGAGCACACCTCCACCACCCGAACCTTGGATCCGTCCCATTTTGTGATGGAGTGCACATCCGAGTGGCAGTCGGAGCAGCGCACGTCGTTCATCATGTGCACCGAGGCGAAGTGCTCCCGGCCCTCGTCCGGATGACACCGGTGGCAGGTCTCGACCTTGTCCTGGGTCCTCGATCCGCAGGCCTCGTGCTCCTCGATGTCCACCACGTCGTAGTGGCAGCTGTTGCACGCGTTTCGGCCGTGGACCGACGCGGAGTAGGCCTCGTAGTCGATCTCCTCGTGGCACTCCACGCACTGGCTGTCGTCCACGGAGGCGTCGGCGCCCCAGGGGGTGCCCACGACCACGACGAACACGGCGCCAGCCGCCCACATCGCTCGAACCGATCTCCACTTCATGACAACTCCCCTCTTCCCGAATAGAAAAGAATCCTCATGCCAAACCGCCTTCTCCACGCACCTCCTTTCTCCCCCCGGCCCATGTGCAGTCCTTCACGACCGACCGGATCAAAGCATCCAACCTATTTCCCGTCAAGATCGAAAGATTTATCCAAAGTTTTTCACGCCATGCACAGAAACAAAAAAGAGTGAAACAAAACCGAAACATCCCGCTCGGCCGCCCCCCCAAGGCCGGCCGGGTTGACCCGAGAGGCCGGCCGGGGCTAGGGTAGGCGGCCGCTCGTCTCCGGAGGAAACCCCATGCCCTGCCCGTCTCGCGCCGCCGCCCTGGACTCGCTCCGGTTCTGCTTCGAGCCGGAGGCGGGGCGCCGGTTCTGGTCCGGCCTTGCGGGCCCGCCGGCGTTCGCCTGCGTGATCGCCTCCACCGACACCGCCGAGATCCCGGGGATCTCGGCCGCGGGGGAGACGCCCGAGAAGCGCCGGTTCACGGCCGCCCTCGACAGCGAGTTCCTCGTGTTCGGCCGACCCCTCACCCTGCCCGAGATTCCCCGCAACCCCCTGGGCCCTCCGAGCCCGGTGGTGATCACCAAGGCCGCGTTGGACGGGCTGGGCGTGGTGCCCCTGATCGTGGACGCCGGCACGCGGGTGCCGCCGCTGACGCCCCGGCTGGACCTGGGGGGGGCGCCGGGCCGGTGCATCACCACCGGCAACGCCGTGGACCTGCCCCCGGGGTTCCGGGACCGATGCCGCGAGGCCGGCCGGTATCTGGCCTCCCGGGCCGCCTGGGCGGTGATCGCCGAGAGCGTGCCCGGCGGAACCACCACGGCCCAGGCCGTGCTCGAGGCCCTGGGCGTGCCGGCCGGGGGACGGGTGTCGTCCTCCATGCCCGGGGGCAACCACGAGCTCAAGGCCCAGGTGGTGGACCAGGCCCTGGCCGCCGCCGCCCTGTCCGACCGCCCTTCCGGAGAGGAGGTGGTCCGGGCCGTGGGCGACCCCATGCAGGCCGCCGTGGCCTGGATGGCCCTCGAGGCGAGCCGGTCGGTGCCGGTGGTGCTCGCGGGCGGCACCCAGATGGCCGCGGTGACGGCGCTGGCGCTCAGGCTGTGGCAGGAGGGGGAGCCCGGCGAGCCGGGCCGGATGTGCATCGCCACCACCCGGTGGGTGGCGGAGGACCCGGCCGCGGACCTGACGGGCATCCTCTCCCACCTGCCCCGGCGGATCCCGGCCGTGGCCTGCGGCCTGGACTTCACGGACAGCCGGGACCCGGGGCTGCGGCGGTACGAGGAGGGCCTGGTGAAGGAGGGGGTGGGCGCCGGCGGCGCGGCGTGCGCGGCCCTGGCCGCGGGCCGCCCCCCCCGGGACCTGGTTCACGCCATCGAGGAGGTGGTCCGTGCCCTCCCCCCCGCCTGACCGCTGGCCCCAGGACCACGGGGGCAACGTGTGGGAGGCGGTCGACGCCCCCCGGGTGGTGGACTTCAGCGCCTCCATCAACCCCTTCGGCCCGCCTCCGGGGTTGTGGGACGAGATCGAGGCCGCCTGGCCCCTGATCGTGCACTACCCCGACCGGTCGTGCCGGCGCCTGATCGAGGCGTTGGCCCGGCGGCTCGGAAGCCCGGCCCGGGCGCTCGCGGTGGGCAACGGCTCGGCCGAGCTGATCGACCTGGTGCTCCGGTGCCTGGCGCCGGAGCGGGTGGTGGTGTGCCCGCCGGACTTCGGCCTGTACACCAGCCTGGTTCCGCCCGGGGTGGCCGTGCACCGGGTGCCTCGGGCCGAGGCCCGGTCGTTCGGCCTGGACCTCCAGGGCCTGGAACGGGCCGTGCGGGCCGGCGACCTCGTGGTGTTCTCGAACCCCTCGAACCCGGCCGGGACCCTGCTGCCGGCCGAGCGGGTGCTGGCCCTGGCCGATCTGTGCCGGGAGCGGGGGGCCAGGCTGGTGGTGGACGAGGCGTTCATCGACTTCGTCCCCGATCAGAGCGTGGCGGGCCAGGCGCCGTTCCGGGAGGAGCTGGTGGTGCTCCGGTCGCTCACCAAGTTCTACGCCCTGCCGGGCCTGCGGATCGGGTTCCTGGTGGCGGCCCCCGGCGTGGCGGAACGGATCCGGAGCCGACAGGTCCCCTGGTCCGTGAACACCCTGGCCCAGGCGGCCGGCGCCTTCTGCCTGGCCCAGGAGGGCTGGGAGACCCGGGCCCGGTCGGCCCTGGAGGCGCAGCGCCGGCGGCTCGCAGCCGCCTTGGAGCGGCTGCCGGGCGTGCGCCCGCTTCCGTCGGCGGCCAACTACCTGCTGGTGGAGCTCTCCCGGCCCGCGCCCGACGCGGGCCGGGTGTACCGCGCCCTCGCCGACCAGGGCATCCTGGTCCGGCACTGCGGCAGCTTCGGCCTGGGCGAGCGGTTCGTGCGGGTGGCGGTCCGCCGGCCCGAGGAGAACGACCGGCTGGTGGCCGCCCTGGGCTCGCTGCTGCCCGCGAGGATGGCGGCGCCGTGACCGGGTTCGGGCCGCTCTCGGTCCTGGCGGCCTGGGGGCTGGACGCCGTGCTGGGGGATCCCCCCTGGATCCCCTGGCCCCACCCCGTGGTGGCCATGGGGCGGGCCGTGGCGGCGCTGGAGCGCCGGCTCTACCGGCCCGCCGGGCTCCTGTGGCGGGGGGCCGTTCTGTGGGGCGCGGTCGTGGCCGGAGCCGGCGGGGCCGCCTTGGCCCTGTGGCGGGCCGCCGGCTGGATCCACCCGGTCCTGGGAGCGGCCGTGGGCGTGTACCTGGCCTACGCCTGCCTGGCGACCCGGTGCCTGGACCAGGAGGCCCGGGAGGTGGGGCGGTTGGTGCGACGCGGCCGGATCCCCCAGGCCCGACGCCGCCTGTCCCGGATCGTGGGCCGCGACACCTCCGATCTCTCCCCCTCCGAGATCCTCCGGGCCGCGGTGGAGACCGTGGCGGAGAACGCGTCGGACGGCGTGGTGGCCCCCCTGTTCTACCTGGTGCTCGGCGCCGCCCTGGGCTGGGGCCCCGCCCTGGCCGTGGCCTACAAGGCCGTCAACACCCTGGACTCCATGGTGGGGTACCGAAACCCGCGGTACGAGACCTTCGGCCGGGTTAGCGCCCGGGCCGACGACGTGGCAAACTGGCTTCCGGCCCGCCTCACCGCCCTGCTGGCCGCGGTCGCTGCCCAGCTCCTGTGGCGCCGGGGCCGGCACACCCTGCGGGTGGCATGGAGGGACGGCCGGTACCACAAGTCGCCCAACGCCGGGTTTCCGGAGGCCGCGTTCGCGGCCGCCCTGGGGGTGGAGCTGGGCGGGCCCGCCCGGTACGGCGGCGTGGTGCGGCCCAGCCCGCGGCTCGGCGATCCGGGCCCCCGGCTGGGGCCCGCACACCTGGATCGGGCGCTCGGCCTCCTGTGGGCCACGTCGGCCCTGGCCGCAACCAGCGGCGCCCTGATCGTGGTCTTTTTCCCCTGAACCTGGCTCCGCCGCCCAGCCTCCCAGCGGGCCGAAGGCCCAAAGTGAACGACCATGGCCCGACCCGACGACCTGACCTACCGGGAGAAGTACCTCCGGCTCGTGGACGAGCTGGACGCCAAGGAGCGGGAGTGGTCCGCCCTGGGTGAGCGGCTCCGCCGGATCCTGACCCATCTGACCATCATCGCGGAGGGGCCGGCCACCCCCGAGATCTCGGCGGCCCTGGCCGAGCTGCGCGACGACCTGAAGGCCGGCCTCGACCTCGAGAAGCTGGAGAACCGCGTCGAGGAGCTGAAGGACCGGGTGCTCGCCGAGACCCGGTGGGCCGACCCCGACCAGCCCGCCCCCCCGGTGCACCACGTGCTGATCCATCTGGTGGAGCGGCTCCCCCTGCCGCCGGAGTGCGCGGAGGAGGCCCTGGCCCTCATCGAGACGTTCGAGGCCGGGATCGCCCCCGACGACCTGCCCGACGCCATCGAGGGGATCACCGGCCTCGTCTACCGGATGCGGTCCCTCGTGCAGGAGGAGAAAGCCCAGCTCGAAACCCTGCTCCAGGAGATGGCGCAGCGGCTCCGCCAGATCGACCAGGGTATCCACGGTGCATGGGAGCGCTCCCAGGAGGGGTTCCGGGCCTCCCGCCGGCTCGACACCGCCGTGCGCCAGGAGATGAGGGGGCTGACCGAGAGGAGCGCGGGGGCCGGCGACGTGGTCACCCTGCGGGACTGGATCCGGAGCAGCCTGGAGGCGATCGAGGCCCACCTGGAAGCCCACCGCAGGGCGGACGAGAACCGGGAAAAGGAGCTCCAGGCCGAGGTGGACCGCCTGCGCCAGACCGTGACCCAGCTCGAGGGCGAGGTGGAGGAGCAGCGGGACCGCGCCCGCACCGCTCGGGAACAGAGTCTCCGGGACCCGCTCACGGGGTGCTTCAACCGGCTGGCCTACGAGGAGCGGGTGCGGGCCGAGGAGGCCCGGTGGCGGCGCTACGGCAGCCCCCTGTCGATCATCGTGGTGGACGTGGACCGGTTCAAGTCCATCAACGACCGGTTCGGGCACCGGGCCGGGGACAAGGTGCTCAAGGCCATCGCCCGGATCGCGGACTCCCAGATCCGGGAGGTGGACTTCTTCGGCCGGTACGGGGGGGAGGAGTTCGTGGTGCTCCTGCCCGAGACCCCCCTGGCGGCCGCGGTGAAGGTGGCCGAGAAGATCCGACGCAGCGTGGAGGCGTTCCGGTTCCACACCCGGGGGAAACCGGTGCCCGTGACCGTGTCGTGCGGGGTGGCCCAGTTCCGACCGGGCGACACCGCCGCTTCGGCCTTCGAGCGGGCTGACCAGGCCCTGTACCGGGCCAAGGAGGCCGGACGGAACCGGGTCGAGACCGAGGCCCCGGGCTCGTAGCCCCCAACGCCGAGACGAACCATGCGCGACGCCCACTTCATCCGGCAGAACAAGCTCACGAAGCAGTGGGTGATCTTCGCTCCGAGCCGTCGGAGGCGGCCCACGGACCTGCGCGCCAAGCCCACCCCCGTGCCCGAGCAGATCCCGCCGTGCGACCCGAACTGCCCCTTCTGCCCGGGCAACGAGCCCGCCCTCGGCCGCGTGGTGCTCGAGCTCCCCGGCCCCCCTCCCCACGGGTGGCGCACCCGGGTGATCCCCAACCGGTACCCGGCCGTGTCGCCCGAGCTCGACCCCCGCCGGTACTCGGTGGGCATCCACCTGGCCCTCGAGGGCCACGGCCGCCACGAGGTCATCATCGAGTCCCCCCGCCACGACCGGGACCTGCCCGAGATGGACCCGGCCGAGGTGGAGGCCCTGATCGAGACCTACCACCGCCGCCACCGGGACCTCATGGCCCTGGACGACACGATCCTCACCCTGACCTTCCGGAACCGGGGCCCCCGGGCCGGGGCCTCGATGGCCCATCCCCACTCCCAGACCATCGCCCTGGCCGTGGCGCCCCCCCACGTGCGGTGGAGGGAGGAGGAGGCCCAACGCTACTTCGACGAGTGGGGCCGGTGCTGCATGTGCGACGTGCTGGCGTTCGAGACCCGCACCGGCGAGCGGATCGTGGCCGAGAACGACTCGTTCGTGGCCTTCGTGCCGTTCGCGGCCGAGGTGCCCTGCGAGGTGTGGATCGTGCCCCGGCGTCACCAGGCGGACTTCGGGGAGCTCGTCGATCCGGAGAAGGCTCCCCTGGCCCGGATCCTGCGGGACGTGCTGGGCCGCATCGCGGAGCGCCTGCGCCGACCCGACTACAACTACGTGATCCACTCGTCCACCCAGTACCGGGCCGGCGAGCCCCATCTCCACTGGTACATCCAGGTCCTTCCCCGCCTCACCACCCGGGCCGGGCTCGAGATCGGCACCGGCATCGCGATCAATCCCTCGATCCCCGAGGAGGATGCGGCCCTACTGCGGGCCGTTTCCAACCTCGGCGGCGCCCGGTGAGCCGCGCCCCATTGACCCGGGCCCGCTCCGCTCTTATCGTACGGCCACCCACACTCCTACGGCTCGCGCACGTCCAGGCCCCTGCGGGGCCAGCTAAAAACCAGAGACTAGAAACTGGAGACTAGTGCACCGTTTCGCAAAGACGTATGCAGGTTGCGTCGGTGGGGCTGGGGGCACCGACGAAGCGCGACGGCCGAGCAGTTCGGGCCGCCCGGCGCCAGGGGAGCGGCCGCGGCGCGTGCTCTCACGCGCCGCAGCGGACCGCGCCGAGGCGGCCCCTGCGAGGCCGTTCAGCGAAGGAGGGGCCCCCAGCCCCACCCCCTGGGAACACAACGAAATTTCGGAAACGATACACTAGACCCTGCTTCCCGGCCCCCGGGAGGTAAAGGCGAAGAGGTATGATGATTGCCCGAACGCGTGGGAATCCGGGAGGTTTTCAAGCCTTCTAGCCTCCTGGCCTTCCAGCCTCCCAGCGGGCCGAAGGCCCCAGACCGGCGACCAACGACCGAAGTTACATGGAAAGGGGTGTTCCATGGAGATCCGTTCGGTGGAGGAGATCCAGGTCGAAGGAAAACGGGTGTTCGTGCGGGCCGACCTGAACGTGCCGCTGAAGGACGGCCGCATCACCGACGACACCCGGATCCGGGCCGCCCTGCCCACCCTGCGCTATCTGCTGGACGGGGGCGCGGCGGTGGTCCTGGCGAGCCATCTGGGCCGGCCCAAGGGCCGGCCCGACCCGGCCTTCTCGCTCGCGCCGGTGGCCGAGCGGCTGGGGGAGCTGCTGGGCCTGAGCGTGTTCCTGGCCCCGGACGTGGTGGGCCCGAAGGTGGAGCCCCTGGCCCGGGACCTGGAGCCGGGGGAGGTCCTGGTGCTGGAAAACGTGAGGTTCCACCCCGGCGAGACCAAGAACGACCCGGAGCTGGCGCGCCAGCTGGCCGCCCTGGCCGACGCGTACGTGAACGACGCCTTCGGCACCTGCCACCGGGCCCACGCCTCCACGGCCGGCATGGCATCCCTTTTCCCTCCGGACCGCCGGGCGGCAGGCCTGCTGCTGCTCAAGGAGATCCGGGCGTTCGAACGGGTGCTGGACCGGCCCGATCACCCCTACGTGGCGGTGCTCGGGGGCGCCAAGGTGAGCGACAAGATCGGGGTGATCCGCAACCTACTGCCCCGGGTGGACCGGATCCTGGTGGGCGGGGCCATGGCGTACACGTTCCTGAAGGCCCAGGGAATCGAGGTGGGGGGCTCCTTCGTGGAGGAGGACAAGCTCGAGCTCGCCCGGGAGCTCCTCGCCCAGGCCCGGGAGGAGGGCAAGGAGATCGCCCTGCCCGCGGACCACGTGATCGCGCGGGACCTCAGCGCCGAGGCCGAGACCCGCGTGACCGACGGGGCCGAGGTGCCGGCCGGGTGGAAGGGGGTAGACATCGGCCCCCGGACCCGGGAGGCCTACGCCCGGGCCGTGGCCGGGGCGCGCACCGTGGTCTGGAACGGCCCCATGGGGGTGTTCGAGATCCCGGCGTTCGCCGAGGGCACCGTGGCCGTGGCCCGGGCCGCGGCCGACTCGCCGGCGTTCACCGTGGTCGGGGGCGGCGACAGCGTGGCCGCCGTGACCCAGGCCGGGCTGGCCGACCGGATCTCCCACATCTCCACCGGCGGAGGGGCGTCCCTGGAGCTTCTCGAAGGCAAGACCCTGCCGGGCATCGCCGCCCTGGGGTGAGGGCGGAGAAAGGATCCAACCATGCGCACACCGCTAGTCGCCGGCAACTGGAAGATGCACAAGACCGTGACCGAGGCCGTGGCCCTGGCCGAGGCGGTCGCCGCAGGGGTCCGGGACCTGGCCGGGGTGGAGGTGGCGGTCGCCCCGCCGTTCACCGCCCTGGCCCCGGTGGCCCGGGTGCTCACGAACACCCCCGTTCGCCTGGGGGCCCAGAACGTCCACTGGGAGCTCGAGGGCGCCTACACCGGTGAGGTGGCCGCGCCCATGCTCGCCGAGCTCGGCGTGCACTACGTGATCGTGGGGCACTCGGAGCGACGCCGGGACTTCGGGGAGACCGACGACCTGGTGGCCCGGAAGGCGGGCCGGGTGCTGGGCGCCGGCATGACCCCGATCGTGTGCGTGGGCGAGACCCTGGAGCAGCGGGACGCCGGCCGGGCCTTCGAGGTGGTGGAGACCCAGATCCGGGCGGGCATCGGCCCCCTGGGCCCCGACACCCTGGAGCGCCTGGTGGTGGCCTACGAGCCGGTGTGGGCCATCGGCACCGGCAGGTCGGCCACGGCCGAGCAGGCCCAGGAGATGCACGCCCACATCCGAGCGACCCTGGAGGCGATCGGAGGCGGCGACGCGGCCCGGGGGGTGCGCATCCTGTACGGGGGCAGCGTCAAACCGGACAACGCCGCGGAGCTCCTGGGCCAGCCCGACGTGGACGGCGCCCTGGTGGGCGGCGCCAGCCTTCAGGCGGAGGCGTTTGCATCCATTGCCCGAAGTGCGCTATAAAGTGCGTTTCGATCCTCATCCAGACGGACGGGACCATGTACACGCTGCTGATCGTCGTTCATGTGATCGTGAGCTTCATCCTGGTGGGCATCGTGCTCCTCCAGCAGGGCAAGGGCGCCGACATGGGCGCCGTGTTCGGCGGATCGAGCCAGACCCTGTTCGGCAGCTCCGGGGGCACCACGTTCCTCGGCAAGCTGACCGCGGTGGCGGCCGGGGTGTTCATGCTCACCTCCCTGGGCTTGACCTATATGGCGAGCCATCGGTATAAGGTCAGCGTGGTGCCGGACCAGCCGGCGGCCACCGCGCCCGCGCCCCAGCAGGCCCCGGCCCAGCAGCCGCCGGCCGATCAACCGGCCGGCGAGCAGAAGTAGAGCCAACCGGATTCGTGCCCAGGTGGTGGAACTGGTAGACACGCTATCTTGAGGGGGTAGTGGGGAAATCCCGTGCCGGTTCGAGTCCGGCCCTGGGCACCATCGGAAGCAGAAAGGGGAGCCGAGAGATCGGCTCCCCTTTTCGTTTGCGCCGTCCCCGACGCGCCGCAAAAAAAACGACCGGAACCCTCGAGGGACTCCGGTCGCTCGGTCGAGCGGGTTGGTGCCGAAGAGAGGACTCGAACCTCCACGGGCTTGCGCCCACCAGATCCTGAATCAGGTTGGCACCACAATACTCGACCCACGGTTGATAACTCTACCCCATTTTTTGCTATAAATTCGTTGACCTTCACCTCTCTTGTGTTATCCTGCCTCACGTCACTTCACCCCATCTTGTTAGCCCATAGATAGCCGGCTAACAAACCGGACTCCTGTTCCGCCCCCAACGGGAACGAGGGACGCCATGAAGCCCAGGGCTAGCAGCGGCGCGCGGACGACCCGCAAGACTCGTTTCACGAAGGCCGTGGTCAAGTCTCTTCAGTACGACGGGGACGGCAAGAACCGGGTGACCTGGTGGGACTCCGAAACGCCCGGGTTCGGTGTGCGGATCACGCCCAAGGGGAGCAAGTCGTACGTGGTGCTCTACCGCAACCCGGCCGGCACCCTGAAGTGGTACACCATCGGCCCCGTGGATCGGATCACCTTGACCTTGGCCCGACAGAAAGCCCGGGAGGTTCTGGCTTCTGCCGAGCTGGGGGGCGATCCGGCCCAAGAGAAGACCCGGAAGCGCGGGGAACTGCGGGTGCGGGACCTGGTGAACCTCTTCCTGGCCGACTACGTGGACGTGCACCTCCGGCCCTCCACGGCCAGCGAGTACCGGCGGCAACTGCTGACCCGTGTGGTGCCTGCCCTCGGCTCCAAGCGGGTGTCCGAGGTGACCCGCGCCGACGTGGCGAAGCTTCATCAGAAGCTCGGGAAGACCGCCCCCATCCAGGCGAACCGGACCCTGGCGGCCGTGGGCAAGATGTTCTCCTGGGCCTTGGAGCACGGTCACCTGCCCGAGGGCTCGCCGCACCCGGCCCGGGGGATCAAAAAGTTCCGGGAGACCAAGCGGGACCGATGGATCAAGCCCGAAGAGCTCCCACGCCTGGCCGAGGCGATCGCAGAGGAGCCCAACGTCTTCGTGCGCGGTGCCCTGTGGCTGATCCTGTTCACGGGGCTGCGCCGTGGGGAGGTGATGGGGCTCCGGTGGTCCGACGTTGACCTCGATCGCCACGAGCTCCACCTGCCCGACACGAAGGCCCACCGTGCTCACGTGGTGCCCCTGAGCGCGCCGGCCGTGGCGCTTCTCCAGGGGCTTCCGCGTGTCGCAGGGAACCCCTACGTCTTTCCAGGGATGCGGGAGGGGGACCACCTGCGGGACCTCAACGGCCCCTGGGCGCGGATCCGCAAGCGTGCCGGGCTGGAAGACGTGAGGCTCCACGACCTGCGCCGGACGGTGGGCTCGTGGCTGGCAACCCACGGGGCGAGCCTGCCCCTGATCGGGAAGATCCTGAACCACTCCACCCCGGCGACCACGGCCGTGTACGCGCGGCTGGCCGAGGATCCGGTACGGGCAGCCCTGGAAGAGCACGGCCGGCGGATCCTGGCAGCGGCCGAAGGGCTCAAGGTGCTGGAAGGCGGGAAGAGCTGACCGGCTCAGAACGAACCGACAACGGCAGAAAGGGAGGCACCCCGATGAACGTGGAGATTCCGAAGGCGCTCCACCATCGCCTGGCCCAGGCGGCGCGAGCCCTGGGCAAGACCGAGCCCGAGTGCGTGGCCGAAGCCCTGACCGAGTGGCTGGAGGACCTGGAAGACGCCCAGGCGTACCGTGACGCCCTGGAAGAGTGGGAGCGGGACGGGCGGGCGACCGTGCCCCTGGAAGCCCTCCGGCGGGAACTCCAGGGGGACAAGGCCGACCCGTGATCTACCGCGTCGAACTGACCCGGGCCGCGGCTCGCCAGGTGAAACGTCTCCCGGCCGAGACACGGGAGCGCATCCTGGCCCGGTTGGAAGCCTTGGCCGAAGCCCCCAGGCCGCCGGGGGTGCGGAAGCTCGCCGGCACGGAAGACGGCTACCGCATTCGGGTAGGAGCATACCGTATCCTCTACCGGATCGAGGACGACCGTCTGGTGGTCCTGGTGATGCGGGTGGGCCACAGGGGGGAGGTGTACCGCTGACGAGGCTCGAATCCGGCAAAGGCCCCTGTGCCGTACCGACAGAACCGACAAAAGCCCCCGTTGTGGATCACATGGCGGTGGTTCGTGACGCACAACCCCGGTTGCTGCTCACGGCAGAACGACAAAGCGCCCCCCCCGGGGCTCCACCACGTCGAGCCCCCCACGTGACGCCTGGCAACCCGCGCCCGGACGGCCGGCCCAAGAACAGGAGGCAACCCGATGAACGTCGAGATCCCCAAGCCCATCCACAGGAAGATAGCCCTGTTGGCAAGCCGGTTTGGCAAAACCGAAAGCGACTGTGTGGTGGAGGCACTGCAGGAGTGGATCGAAGACCGGGAGGACTACCTGGTTGCGGCAGAACGTCTGAAGACCCCTGGCCGGCGCTTGACCACCGAGGAAGTGGAGCGGGAACTTGAGCTGGCGGATTGAATGGGACGAGCGGGCCGTCAAGGATCTGAAGGGCCTCGACCGACAGGCCCAAAGACGGGTTGTCCGGTACATGGCCGACCGGGTGGGAGGTCGCTCGGATCCCCGGACACTCGGCCGAGCCCTGGAGGGGCCGCTCGGGGAGCTCTGGAGATACCGAGTCGGCCCCTACCGCGTGGTATGCCGCATCGAAGACGACCACCTGGTGGTCCTGGTGGTACGGGTGGGGCACAGGCGGGAGGTGTACCGCTGACGGCGTTTCCGTTGAAACCCCATGGCAAACCCCAAATCGTTGAGACCCCATGACGACGGGGGTGAGAAGCAAAGCCCCGGGGCTCGGCACCCCGGGGCTCCACAACGCCGAGCCGCCCAGGCAACGCCAGGTAAGAACTCCTGGACGGCCAGCCCAACAAGGAGTCTAGCACGGCGCCCAAGGAGGTGCACCATGCGGCACGATCCCGTCCTCGCGACACCCACACCACAGCAACCGGATCCGCTCGACTTCCCCCACGCCCGAGCCCTGGCTGGGAAGGTGCAACGGGACTGCCGTGCCTACGCCTGCCAGGGCGTGCCCTTCACCAGAGAGGACGTGATCCAGGACGTGGTGGACCTGGAACCCGAGGTGGATCGCCGCCGCTGGTTGGATGAGTTCGGCCGCGATCGGGACCGCGTGCCCACCATCGACGGAGGCGTGGTCTGGCTCACCGACACCGAGCCCTGGGCGATCCTGGAAGAGTAGCCCCCACGGACAACATGCCCCACGGCTAGGGTCAATACTGTTCACTTTAAGATACGAACGTGTTCGCAAATGGGCTGCAGTCGCATGGGCGAGACCGTTTGGCGATGCCGAGTCGGATACGGGGTCATCTTCCGCTTCACCGCTCGCGGGTTGCGTCGACCACGACTGGACACCACTCGCTCTTCCAAAATCTCCTCCAGCACCTGCGCATGGAACGCCGCCCTGTGCTCAGGGGGGAGTGGCGACGAAAGCGGGCAGTCTCCGACGCACCACCCGCACCGTGTGAACGAAGGAAAGTTCGTCAGGATCCACATCGCCCTTGCGGGCGGCTTCATGCATGAGTCCTCGTATCGCAAAATGCGCCATCAGGAACCCAAAGAACTCCTGTCGGACGAGCTCCGGGGTCTTGCTCCGGAGCACAATCCGAGCCCCTCGGAGGTGCGTTTTCAACTCGTCGAGTGCAGTCTCGATCTCCCAGCGTTCCTGGTACAGGGCGGCCAACTCCTCTGCCGGGGCATCTTCAGGGTCGAGGATCGTGGTCACCAACCGGTACACGTCCTCTGCGCCTGGGACTCCGTCCAGTGTGTACTCGATCACCCGGACCATGACACCGCCCCGATCCTTTTGGCGAGCATAGGCGTTGGGATAGATCTTGCTCAGATAGGAACCATCGGACAGACGGCGGATGCACGGCAGGCGTGCGCTTGCCTTCACTCGCCACAGCAGATCGGCTCCGGTTGCGCAGGCCTGGGTCCACAAGGGCCAGGAGAAGAAACACCGATCGGCCAGACACAGCATCCCGGGCCGCAAGGACTCCACCACGTGCCGAGCCAACGCGACCTCGCTCGTGTGGTATCCACCCATGCGGGAGCCGAACAGCACGTGGGTTCCGTTCTCCACCAAGGAGACGAACCGGATCTGCGGATAGGCGCTCCGTCCCCGGGCGGCCTTGGGGCGTCCGAAGGCTTGTTCGTTCTCCTGAGTATCGGCCACATCCAAGGTGCTGCCGTCCAGGCTGACCAGCCGCCAGCGCCGGTACCACGCCCCTCGGGTGGCCGTTTCGGCGATCGGCCGGACGAGTTCGTTGTGCAGCCGTTCGATCGGTTCCGCCCCCAGACGGGACCGCGCTTGGGAGATGGCCGATTTTCCGGCAACGCGAACGCGTTCACGGGGCCCCATGAGCCACTGGAGACCTTCGAGCAAACAGCGGAGCACCTCTCGTGTGGACACGCTCATGTACAACGCCAGTGCGATCACATAGTAGACCACGACATGGGCAGGTAAGGCGCGCTGTCGCTGGCTCGCCTTGCCTGTGGCTTGCAGCACCTCGTGCACCTTGGGCAGGGGGAACGTTTTTGCGATGACCCCCAGCGTGATGTAATCCGTGATCCGCGTGCCTTCGGGAAGCCCTGCTGGAGTTCGAGCCATCCTTCACCTCGCTTTCCATGAGTAAGGAAGACGAGAGAAGAATAGCACGAAGGCACACTAAGTGAACAGTATTGCGGCTAGGGTCGCTCCCGAAGTCGGGCTCCCGCACCCGGCACGCCGTGGGGCTCCTTTTCTCCTTGCGGGAGCACCAAGCGGGAGGTGCGGATGCGTCCCAAGAACCCTTACCGCGGAACCGTTGTTTTCTCCCCTGACACCCCCCCACGAAAAGAGGTCCGACTCCCGCTGTTGCCCGAGGGAGCTTTTGTTCCCGGGTCGTGGGACCCTCAAACGGACGTGTTCCCCGGGATTGGACGCGAACTTCTGACTCCTTCGTTGCCCGAGACGGACCCCAATCACCAGGTGGAAACGGTACTTGTTGGGTTTTTGGCTGAACTCTTGGAACTCACGACTCGAAGCACGCAGACCTACTCCGTGGGAGGGGGGGAAGAGATCAAAGACTCCCCTTACAAGGCTGCTCTGTACTCTGCAGCCGAGATGGTTCGAGCTTGCATGGCGGGTGACCCCTGGAAGGCAGCGGCGGCGGCCTTGGTGACGGCTGCGAATGCGGCGGAGAACAACATGAGCCTCTGCATGGCGCCGGTGTTCGAGGCGTTGGACAGACACCGATCCGGCGGAAGGCCCAGGGGAAGCAAAGGACGGGTCGTCGAGGCGGTGGAAGCGGCTGCAGACAGGGGGGTGCGAAGCGTCGGGGGCCTGGTTGCATGCCTTGGCAAAGGGGTTCAGGTCCGGGCGGGAGTCTTTCGCATCCGAAATCCCGGCGATCCCAACAACTACAGGTGGACCGTTGAGGCGGATGGACGGACCATTGAGTCGGGGACCTGCACAAGGAGCACCCTAAAAACATATCTTTCCCGCACTCGCACCAAAAAGAGTTGACAGAAAAGCTTTTCCATCAACCCTTTTGGCGTCTCTGGTGTTCCACACGGTGGGGTTCTTTTGTACTGTGTGTCTCCACATGCTTCACTCTTACGCAACGGAGGCACGCAACCATGATCAAACCCGCAACCGCATCGCACAACGAGACGCCCACCAGCGAAACTGCCACCAACAACCTTCTCGTGGATCAAGACCGCGCGGCGGAGATTCTCGGGCTGAAGAACTCGGGAACGCTGGCAAACTGGCGATCCATGCGGAAAGGCCCCCGGTACGTGCGCCTTGGCCGGCTGGTGCGCTATCGGGTCTCTGACTTGCTGGCTTGGTTGGACGAACAGACCGTAGACCCCGCCGAAGCGGATTGAGGCACCGATGGTGTCCCTCAAGAGGAACGCCCCGGGGGGCAACCCGGGGCGCCATGGGACCGGTACGGGAGCCGGTCGGATACCGGAAGCATATTCCACCGTTCGTCTTGCTTCAACCCGCATTGGAAAGGGCTCCCGCCTCGATGCCGTCCGGGTTCGGGAAGCCGCCCGCGGCCTGTGGCTTGAGATTCTGCCCGTCCTGGCCCCGGAACTCGCCGACGCCGTGGAGCACTGGCCCCGGCACGGACCGTGCCCACGGTGCGGGGGGAAGGACCGGTTCCGCTTGTTCAACGACGCGGACGAAACCGGAGGTGCGCTCTGCAACCAGGAGAGCACGTTCCCAGACGGGTTCGCAGTGCTCCGGTGGCTCAAGGGCTGGACCTTCCCCGAAGCCCTGGAGGCCGTGGCCGGGGCGCTTGGGCTGGCCCACGTCACGCCGCCCCCGGGCCGTGCACCTACCCCGACCACCACGGTCCCCCGGCCAAACCGCAACGGCCGGCGACTGGCCTTCCTGCGCCGCACCTGGGCCGAGGCCCCGCCCCTGGCCGACGTGTCGGCCGCTGTGGCGTACCTGGAGGCCCGGGGGGTGCTGCCTGCCGAGTTGACCCCCATTCGAGAACTGCGTGCCCATCCTGACCTCGTGTTCAAGGACCGGGAGGGCCATACCCACGGCCGCTGGCCCGCGCTGGTCGCCATGGTGAGGAGCCCCCAGGGGCGGCCGGTGGGACTCCACTGCACCTGGATCGACCCCGCCCGCCCGGGGAAGAAAGCGCCTGTGATGCCACCCCGGAAGCTGTACGCGGTGCACGCCGGGGCGACCCGGGGCGGGGCTGTGCGCCTGTTCGCCGCGGCCGACGGGCTTGCCGTGGCCGAGGGGATCGAAACGGCCCTGGCCGTGCACGTGCTGACGGGCTGCCCGGTATGGGCCGCGCTCTCGGCTGGTGGGATCGAGCGCCTGGTGGTGCCGCCTACGGTCCGGGATGTGATCGTGTGCGCCGACCACGACCGGCACGGGGTGGGGCAGCGGGCGGCCGAGCGCCTGGCCGGCAGGCTTGTCTCCCAGGGGCGGGTGGTCCGAGTGGCTGTGCCGCCAGAGCCGGGGACCGACTGGTGTGACGTGGCCGCACGGGAGGCCCGGGGGGAGGTGGCACCATGAGTGCGTCCGAAGCGGCCCGGAGCATCCTGGAGGCCCCCGTTCGGGCCTTGCCCGACCCAGAGCCTCTTCCACCCGAGCTGCCGCCGGTGCCCGCCCTGGAGCCGGTGATGCTCCCGGAGGGGCTGCGCCCCTGGCTCGAAGATAGCGCCGAGCGCACCCAGATTCCCCTCGACTTCTTGGGAGCTGGCGCGCTGGTGGTACTCGGAGCGACCGTAGGCCGAACTCTGGCGATCCGGCCGAAGGCCAGGGACGACTGGACCGTGGTTCCCAACCTGTGGGGGGCGGTGATCGGCCGCCCCGGGCTTCTCAAGAGCCCGGCCCTGGCCGAGGTGATGCGACCTCTTCATCGCTTGGAAGCCCAGGAGGCCGAGGAACACGCCAAGGCTCTGCACCGGTTCGAGGCGACGGTGATGGTGGCCGATGAGTCGAAGAAGGCCGCCCGGGAGAGGATCCGCAAGGCGGCGCGCCAGGGCGACCTTGCCGCGGCCGAGGCCCTGGCCCTCGATGCCGTCTCCGACCTGCCCGAACCTCCTGTCCGCCGACGCTTCGTCACCTCCGACCCAACGGTGGAGAAGCTGGGGGAACTCCTGGCATCGAATCCCCGGGGCGTCCTGATCTTCCGCGACGAACTCGTTGGTTTCCTCCGGAGCCTCGACCGGGAAGGCCGGGAGGGGGCGCGGGCGTTCTTCCTTGAGGCTTGGAACGGAACCGGCCGGTTCACGTTCGACCGGATCGGCCGGGGAACAGTGGAGATCGAAGCCGCATGCGTCTCGATTCTGGGGGGGATCCAACCGGGGCCGCTCTCGCAGTACCTCAGGGCGACCCTGGCAGGCGGCGCGGGGGACGACGGGCTGTTGCAGCGGTTCCAGGTGACCGTCTGGCCGGACCCACCGAAGAGCTGGCGAAACGTAGACCGGCTCCCCGACTCGCGGGCGAGGGACGCAGCCTTCGGCCTGTTCGAGCGCCTGGCGCACCTCGACCCGGCCCAGGTGGAAGCCGAGCCTGGCGAGCCTCCGTTCCTCCGGTTCGACGCTACCGCGCAAGAGGTGTTCGACGCCTGGCGAGCCGAGCTGGAACGCCGACTCCGAGTCGGGACCGAGGCGGACGCCTTCGAGGCGCACCTGGCGAAGTACCGTAGCCTTGTGCCGAGCCTGGCCCTATTGCTTCACCTGGCGGACGGGAACACAGGGCCGGTGGGGGAGGTGGCCGTGGTGGGGGCGGTAGCGTGGGCCGACTACCTGGAAGCCCACGCCCGGCGGCTGTACGGCGTTGCCCTCGATCCGGCTCTTGCCGCGGCCCGGGAACTCGACCGCAGGATCCGCAGGGGAGACCTGCCCGACGTGTTCACGGCGCGGGAGGTGTACAGGAAGTGCTGGCGGCTTCTCGACGTCGATGGAACCCGCGCGGCCCTGGACTACCTCGTGGATCTGGGTCGGGTATTCGAGGAACCGGTGGATACCGGAGGCCGCCCGAGCGTTCGATACCGAGCCCATCCGGCTCTCGTGGGGGGTGGCCGATGAACGCCCTGAAGCGGTTGCGAACCCTGAAAAGCGCCCCGTACCCCACTGACAAAACCGACAAAAGCCCCACGGGCACCCCTTCTGTCAGTTTTGTCAGCACCCCACAGGGGCGTTTCCAGAAAACGCGGGGAGGCTCGCACCTCACCTCAACGCGCCGGAACGCCCCACCCGCTCCCCTGCCCCGGCCCGACTTCACGGCCGCGGCTCCGGCCGACGTGGAACGGATCCGCGAGACGGTGAAGGGGTGGCCCCGATCCTTCGCCCAGGGGTGGGCCGAGCTCGTTGTGAGCGCCATGGTGGCCGGCCGGGACCAGCACGAAGCCGAGCGGCTGGCGTTCCGGCCCCTGGCCGAGGATGCCCCCCTGTACCAGGCCGAGACCGGGGAAGCCTCCGCGCCGTGGCCGCCGTCGTAAACCCTGTTGCTGTTACCCCCTCCCCTGGTAACTTCTCAACCATCGGGTCGCCTGGGCCGGGTGCTCGCGTACGCTCTTCCCCCCGGAGCTCTCACACCACGCGCGCCCGCCCTGGCGGTCCGTTCTTTGTCGAGCCGTGAAAGCCTTTCGTGTTAGCCCCATGTTAGCCCGCGCCTTTCGGGCACAAAAAAGCGGGTCACCGGTCTTTCGGTAACCCGCTGAAATCTTTATGGTGCCGAAGAGAGGACTCGAACCTCCACGGGCTTGCGCCCACCAGATCCTGAATCTGGCGCGTCTACCAGTTCCGCCACTTCGGCACGGAGCGCGTTTGATACCACAGCCCCGCCGTGAGCGTCAAGCCCCTACGGCGCCTTCGTTGCCGACCCCGCATGGCGCCGCTATAATGCCGGCCATCGTCTCCCGGGCGGCGACGAGCCGTTCCCCCTCTCTGTCCCTTCCGATCGGATGACCCGACATGAACCTTACCTGGCAGGACAACTGTTTCGTGTGCGGCCAGGACAACCCCGAGGGGTTGCGCCTGGCGTTTCGGTTCGACGAGGAGGCCCGGTCCATCGAGACGGTGTGGACCCCCCGGCCGGTGCACATCGGGTACGAGGGAATCGTCCACGGCGGCCTGGTGGCCACCCTGCTGGACGAGGCCCTGGGCAAGCTCACCACACTGCTGGGCACGCCCGCGGTCACCGCGGAGCTCACCGTGCGCTACCACAAGCCCGTGCCCGTGGGCCGGCCCTTGCGGGTGGAAGGAAGGATCACCCGGGACCGGGGCCGGCTGCTCCAGGGGGAGGCGCGGGCTCTCCTCGAGGACGGCACCGAGGCGGCCACCGCCACCGCCAAGCTTCTGCGCACCCCCCGGAGCTGATGCGGGCGGGGGGGGATGACCGGCCCCGTGCCCCTTCGCTCCTCCCGCGTCTGAGCGTTTCTCGCACGAAAGGAATCCCGGCATGCCCCTGAGACCCGAAACCCTGGTGTCGTTCCTGCGGGAGAAGGCGTCCCATCCGGTCACGGCCCGCGAGCTCGTCAAGCGGCTGCGCGTCCCCAAGGCGTCGGAGCCGGAGTTCCTGGCCCTGCTCCAGAGCCTCGCGGAGACGGGCGAGGTGGTGGAGATCAAGGGCGGCCGGTACGCCCACCCCTCCCGGGTGGGGCTGGTGGTGGGCCGCCTGCAGGTCCACCCGGACGGGTTCGGCTTCGTGGTGGCCGAGGATCCCGACCAGCCCGACGTGTTCGTCAAGCCCCGGTGGCTGAAGGCCGCCATGCACGGCGACCGGGTGGTGGCCCGAATCGAGCGGCGGCCGCCCAAGGGCCCCGAAGGCCGGATCATCCGGATCCTGCAGCGGGCGAACCCCAGGGTGATCGGGGTCGTCCGGGTGCGGCGCAAGGCGGCCGTGGTGGCGCCCCTGGAGGAACGGCTCCTCCACGAGATCTACGTGGCGCCCGACGACCTCGGCGGCGCGGCCGACGGCCAGATCGTGGAGGTGGAGATCACCGCCTTCCCCACCGACGAGGCCGGCCCCGAGGGCCGGGTCGTCCACGTGCTGGGCCACCGGGGCGACGCCTCGGCCGAGGCCAAGGCCGTCGCCCTGAAGCACGGCATCCCGGTGGCGTTCCCCCCCGAGGTCCTGGAGGCGGCCGAGGGCGTGCCCACCAAGGTGCGGGCGGCGGACCGCCGAGGGCGGGAGGACCTGCGGGAGCTGCCGTTCGTGACCATCGACGGCGAGACCGCCAAGGACTTCGACGACGCCTTGGTCCTGGAGGAGCTGGACCGGGGCCGGGTGCGGCTGCGGGTGGCCATCGCCGACGTGAGCCACTACGTCACCCCGGGCAGCCCCTTGGACGACGAGGCGTTCGCCCGGGGCACCTCCACCTACTTCCCGGACCGGGTGTTCCCCATGCTGCCCGAGCGGCTGTCCAACGGCATCTGCTCCCTGAACCCGGGGGTGGACCGCCTGGCCCTGGTGGCCGACCTGGTGTTCAGCCGGGGGGGCCGCCGCCAGGAGGCCCGGTTCTACCCGGCCGTGATCCGGAGCCGCCACCGCCTCACCTACACCACGGTGGCCCGCATCCTGGACGACCCGGACTGCGACGAGGCCCAGGAGCTGGCCGACGTAACCTCCATGCTCCTGCGGATGGGCGAGCTGGCCCGGGCCGTGCGGGCCCGGCGGCGGGAGCGGGGCAGCATCGACTTCGACCTGCCCGAGGCCGAGATCGTGCTCGACGTGCAGGGCCGGCCCGAGGACATTGTGCGCAGCCGCCGCAACGAGGCCCACTTCCTGGTGGAGGAGTTCATGATCGCCGCCAACGAGGCGGTGGCCGACTTCCTCACCAAGCGCCGGATCCCGTGCCCCTACCGGGTCCACGACGCCCCGGACCCCGAGAAGCTGGCCGAGTTCCGCAAGTTCGTCCACAACTTCGGCTACACCCTGAAGGGCCGCGCCCGGGTGCACTCGAAGGACTTCCAGCACCTGCTCGCCCAGGTGGAGGGGAAGCCCGAGGAGCGCATGATCCACAACATGATGCTCCGCACCATGGCCAAGGCCGTGTACTCGCCCGACAACGTCGGCCACTTCGGGCTGGCCTCGGAGCGGTACCTCCACTTCACCTCGCCGATCCGGCGGTACCCCGACCTCATCGTGCACCGGGAGCTCAAGAAGGCGCTCCAGAAACGCCCCGCCTCCAAGACCTGGCGCCAGAAGGAACGCCGGTATCTGGAGGAGGCCTGCCCCCACCTCTCGACCCGCGAGCGGGCGGCCGAGGCGGCCGAGCGGGAGGCCGTGCAGTGGAAGAAGTGCCAGTTCATGGCCGACAAGGTGGGCAGCGAGCACTGGGGGTTCGTGGTGGGCGTGGCGAGTTTCGGGTTCTTCGTGGAGCTCGAGACCTACTTCGTGGACGGCCTGGTGCATGTCTCCAGCCTGGAGGACGACTTCTACCACTTCTCAGAGGAGACCCAGGCCCTGATCGGTGAGCGCACCGGCCGCACCTTCCGCATCGGCGACCGGGTGCGGGTCCGGGTGGACCGGGTGAGCGTGGCCCGACGCCAGATCGACTTCGTGCTCGCGGAGAAGCCCCGACCGTGAACGTCCTGGCGCTGACCCGCACCTACCGGTCCCTGGGCCGGATCCGGGAGATCGCGCTCGTGCTCTCGAAGCACGGGTTCAACCAGCTCCTCGAGCGGGCCGGGCTGGGGCGGCTGCTGCCGTTCTCCCGGCGGATCCGGGGCCGAAGCGGGGTGGCCGGGGACGTGCCCGCCCCCGTGGAGTGGCGGCTGGCCCTGGAGGACCTGGGCCCCACCTTCGTGAAGCTGGGCCAGATGCTCGCCACCCGACCCGACCTGGTGCCCCCCGCCTACGTGGAGGAGTTCCGCAAGCTCCAGGACCAGGTGCCCCCGTTCCCGTTCCAGGAGGCCCTGCGCATCGTGACCGAGGAGCTGGGAGGCCCGGCGGAGGAGGTGTTCGAGCACATCTACCCCCAGCCCGTGGCCGCGGCCAGCATCGCCCAGGTGCACCGGGCCCGCCTGAAGGACGGCACGCCGGTGGTCCTGAAGGTCCAGAGACCCCGGGTGGACCGGACCATCTCCCAGGACCTGGCGACCCTGTTCCTGCTCGCGGGCCTGGTGGAGCGCTACATCCCCGAGGCTCGCATGTTCCGCCCCCGGGAGATCGTGGAGGAGTTCGCCCGAACCCTGAACCGGGAGCTCGACTTTTTCCTCGAGGCCTCGAACATCGAGCGGTTCCGCCAGAACTTCCAGGGGTTCGAGGGGGTGGTGATCCCCGCGGTGCAGTGGGACCTCACGTCCCGACGGCTTCTGGTCATGGAGGCCATCGAGGGGCTGCCGGCCGACCGGGCCGACGCCCTCCGGGATCAGGGGCTCGACACCTCCGCCCTGGCCCGCACCCTGGCCCGGGCGTTCCTGAAGCAGGTGTTCGACGACGGCCTGTTCCACGGCGACCTGCACCCCGGCAACGTGATGGTCACCCCCGACGGAAAGGTGGCGTTCCTGGACTTCGGGGCCGTGGGGTACCTGTCGGAGGAAGCCCAGGAGGGGCTGGGCGAGCTGTTCCTGGCTCTGGTGAGCCGGGACTACGCCCAGATGGCCGAAGGGTTCGTCCGGCTGGGCAGCACCGAGGACACCGTGGACCTACGGGCGTTCCAGCGGGACCTGAAGGAGCTGATCGAGCCCTACTTCGGCAGGCCGCTCAAGGACCTGCGGGTCGGCCACCTGCTCCACGAGTCCTCGGAGATCGCCCTGCGCCACCGGGTGCGGGTGCCCCCCGACCTGATGCTGCTGGCCCGCTCCATCCTGACCGTGGAGGGCCTGGCCCGCACCCTGGACCCGGACTTCGTGGTGCTCGACGAGGCGGTGCCGTTCGCCCGGCGGCTGCTGGTGCGCCGGCTCGACCCCCGGCGGCAGGCCCGGCTCGCCTACCGCACCATCCGGGATCTGCGCGAGCTGATCCGGTCGGTGCCCGGCCAGGTGACCCGGATCCTCCAGAAGCTCCTGGAGGGCAAACTGGCCGTGGACTTCGTGCACAAGGGCTACGAGCCGCTCCTCCACGAGATGGACCGGTCGTCCAACCGCCTGTCGTTCGCCATGATCGTGTCGGCCCTGATCATCGGGTCGAGCCTCATCGTGCTGGCCGGCCGGGGGCCCCTGCTGTGGGACTTCCCCGCGTTCGGGATCTTCGGGTTCCTCCTGGCGGGGGTCCTGGGCTTCGGGCTGGCCATCGCGATCCTCCGCTCCGGAAAGCTCTGAGACCGGGCCCCGTTCCCCCCCATCCGTTTCCCAGTAACTTCGGTCGACGGTCTACGGTTAACGGTCGTCGGTCTGGGGCTTTCGGCCCGCTGGAGAGCTGGGCGGCCGGGCGGCCCTCGAGCCGCGCCAAAGCTCGGAGGGCAGGGGGGCGGGTGGTGTGCCGGCCGCGGGGCCTCTTCCGTCCCCCTGCGATCTGTGGTACCCAGAAGTCTCGTCAGGTCCCTGCAGGGCCCTGCTGCGTCTCACGTAGCCGGGCAGGTCCCGCGCGCGGCTCTCACTAGGCCCCATGCCCGGAGAGCACCGGCGTGCCATTGGGCCCCTGACCGACGACCGTCGACCGTCGACCGAAGGCACCACGCATTCACCCCATCTCCCCGAGGAACCCGAAGTGACCCAACGCTTCACCCGAGAGAAGGAACAGATCCTCACCCAGTACATCCTCCACCACGAGCTGGAGGAGTCCCAGGTGGGGGAGCTGGCCGAGCGGCTGGACCGGGCCCTGGCCCGGGCCGAGCAGCTCCACGCGGGTCAGCGCCGCAAGACGGGGGAGGAGTACATCTGGCACCCGGTCCGGACGGCCATGGAGGTCAGCCGGTACGGCCGGATCGTGGACTGGGCGTCGGTGGAGGCGGCGCTGCTCCACGACACCCTGGAGGACACCGACTACCCCTACGAGGAGCTACGCCGGGAGTTCCCCGAGGCCGCCGACCTGGTGGCGGCCCTCACCAAGATCAAGGACAGCCGGGTGCTCACGTACCAGCGGCTGTTCAGCTACGTGCTCCAGGACATCCGGGTGCTCCTTGTCAAGCTGGCCGACCGGCTCGACAACCTGGAGAGCCTGGGGGTGTTCCGTCGAGAGAAGCAGGTCCGCATCGCCCGGGAGAGCGCCGAGATGTACGCCAACATCTGCCGGCGTCTGTGCATGACCGACCTGGCCGAGCGGCTCACCGAGAAGATCGGGCCCATCCTCTACCCCGAGGCGTTCGAGGCGTTCCAGGCGGCCCAGGAGGAGATGCGCAACGGCTGGGCCCGTCCCATGGAGGCCCTGCGGACCCGGCTGGCCGAAGCGTTCCCCGGCGACCTGCAGGCCCGGATCGAGTTCCGGTGGAACCGGTTCCGGCCCGACGTGACCCCCACCAGCGAGAACCTGTTCACGGTGCGGATCATCACGGCCGGCTCGGAGGACGCCTACCGGGCCCTGGGCCGGGTGCACACGGCCTTTCGGGCCCTGCCCGGAGGGTTCTCCGACACCCTGAGCGTGCCCCGCAAGAACGGGTTCCGGGCCCTGGAGACCCGGGTGTCGTACCAGGGCCGGATCCTGAGCTTCTACCTCGCCCCGGCCGCGGCCGACCGGTTCAACCGCCTCGGCCTCCTCTCGATGGACATCACCAGCCCCGAGTTCAACCTAGAGTATCTGGAGGAGCTTCGGGAGTTCCTGGAGAACGAGGACATGGACATCCAGGACTTCCTGCGGTTCCACAAACCGGACGCCATCCAGGTCACGAGCCCCCGGGGCGACGTGTTCAGCCTGGAGGAGGGGGCCACCGCCCTGGACTACGCCTTCGCCGTGCACGAGCAACTGGGCCTGCGGGCCCGGGGCGCCCGGATCAACGAGGAGGAGGTCCCCCTGGAGACCCAGCTTCGGCCGGGGGATCGGGTGGAGATCCTCACCTCGGACCAGCCCGTGGCCGACGACCGGTACCTGGCCTGGGCCCACTCCCGGAAGGCCCTGTCGAGCCTACGGCGGTACATGCGGCGCCGCGAGGCCGAGCGGGCCGCGGTCACGGGCCGGCAATGGGTGGTGGAGACGGCGCGCAGCCGGGGCCTGAGCGAGCGCCAGGCCGAGGAGCGGGCGGCCCAGCGCGCCCAGGAGCTCGGCGAGATCCCGGTCCAAGAGCTGTACCGCCGGGTGTGCCTCGGCGAGGAGGAGATCGACACGGTGCTCGGGCCCGCGCCGGGCGGAGGCCGCCTCTCCCTGTTCCGCCGGAAGCGCTCGGCCCCCACCCGCCGGGTGCGGCGGTACGTGTTCGACGACCCCCACATCCGGTTCTGCCCGGTGTGCGCCCCGGTGGAGGGCGACGAGATCGTGGGGGTGCCCGAGGAGGGGCGGCTCCGGGTCCACCGCACGGTATGCGACCGCCTGCCCAAGGGCGGGGGCGTGCCCCTGGCCTGGGACCGGGGCAGCCGGGGCGACCTGCGGGACCCCGGCATCGTGGAGCTGGAGGTGACGCTGGAGGACGGACCCGGGGTGCTCTACGGCGTGCTCTCGGCGTTCCGGGACCTGGGGCTCGACATCCAGCGGATCCGTCTGCCCCGGGGCAACGAGCTCCTGACCGCCCGGATCCAACCCGGCAGCGACCGCACCCTGAACCGCCTCATCCGGGCCCTCCGGCGCAAGCCGGCCGTCAAGGACATCCGGGTGTTCCCGGTGCTGGACCCGGCGGGGGACACCCCGCCGGGTCAGGGCGGGCCGGGGTGATCCCCG
Source organism: Deferrisoma camini S3R1 (assembly GCF_000526155.1). Lineage (NCBI taxonomy): Bacteria > Pseudomonadati > Thermodesulfobacteriota > Deferrisomatia > Deferrisomatales > Deferrisomataceae > Deferrisoma > Deferrisoma camini. The sequence continues at coordinate 2,991,471 of NZ_JAFN01000001.1, forward strand.
TTTGGGCCCTTCGGCCCGAAGCCTCACGCGGGGAGCAGGCTGGGGGGGTCGAGCAGGAACACCAGCCGGCCGTCGCCCAGCACCGAGTAGCCGCCGACCCCACGCAGGGCGCGCAGGGGCCCCTTCAGCGGCTTGATGAACAGATCCTGCTCGCCCAGGAAGGCGTCCACCGCCAGGGCCACCGTGCCGGCCTGGGACGCGGTCAGCACCAGGGGCATTCGCTCGAACCGGGTGCGACACGGGAACCCCACGATCTTCCCCAGCGCTGCGATGGGAACCTGGCCCTTCTCGGTGAGGAGCACGTGGCCGTCGGGGGTGCGGCGCACGTCCCGGGGCGATGCCTCCACCGTGCGGTGGATCGAGGCCGTGGGCAGGGCCAGCACCCGTCCGCCCACCTCGACCAGCAGCACCGGCACGATCGCCACGGACAGGGGCAGGCTCATCCTCACCTGGGTGCCCTCCCCGGGTGAGGACGTCAGCTCCACCGTGCCGCCCATGGCGTCCACCTGGGCCTTGACCACGTCGAGCCCCACCCCCCGGCCCGACAGCTCCGACACCTCCTCGCGGGTCGAGAACCCCGGTCGGAACAGGAATCCGAAGATCTCGGCCGGGCTCAGCGAGCGGCTGTCCGCGTCGGACACCAGGCCCAGCTCCACGGCCCGGCGCCGCACCGCCTCCACGTCGATGCCCTTGCCGTCGTCGCACACCCGCACCTCGACCCGGTTGCGCACCCTCTCGGCCTCGATCCGCAGCCGGGCCTGGACGGGCTTGCCCACCCTCTCCCTCACCTCGGGGGGCTCGATGCCGTGGTCCAGGGCGTTGCGCACCAGGTGGACCAGGGGGTCGGAGATCCGGCTGAGGATCGACTTGTCCAGCCCGATCTCCTCGCCCCGGACCTCCAGGGTCACCGACTTGCCGAGCCGGCCGGCCTGGTCCCGCACCAGGCGCCGCAGCCCCCCCACCACCAGCCCGAACGGGAGCATCCGCAGCTCCATCACCTTGCTGTGGAACCCTCGGACGATCCGCCCCAGCCGGTCCACCTCCTCGAGGAGCACCTCCGAGCCCAGCCGCCGGGCCGAGTTCTCGATGTGGCTCCGGGCGATCGTGAGCTCGCCCAGCAGGTCCACGAACGAGTCCAGGATCCCCACCGGCACCTGCACCGTCTCGGGCAGCCGCACCCGGGGGCCCTCGCCGCCGGACGGATCGGGGGGCGGGGCCTCGGTCCGGGGCGCCGCGGCCCCCCCGGCCGGAGCAGGGGCGGGCTCCACGGGACCGGGCTCCGGAGGGGGGGGCGGCTCCTCCTCGCCGGCCGGGTCCGGGAACTCGAGCCCCGCCACCTCCGTCAGGGTCTCGTACAGGGCCTCCACGTCGGCCCGGTCCAGGCCGTGGACCACCAGGTCCAGGGCCTCCAGGGGGCCGCCCTGAAGGATCTCGGCCTCCGGCGGGTCGCTCACCACGGCCGGGTCCGCCTCCCGGAACCGCAGCAGGATCAGGTACGCCCGGGCGGCCGGCGACCCGCAGTCCGGAGCCAGGCGGATCCGCACCCTCAGGCCGTCGGCCCCCTGCCCCCCCTCCGGTGCGGCCGCCCGGCCCAAGTGCCCGGCCAGGTCATCCCACGCCACGTCGCCCGCCCCGCCGGCGGCGATGTCGTCGCGCATCTCGGCGAGCCGGTCGCAGGCCCGCAGGGCCAACTCCCGCTCCTCCGGGCTGGGGGCCGTGCCCCGAACCCGCCAGGCGTCCAGCAGGTCCTCCAGCCGGTGGGCCAGCTCGGCCATGGCCGCGAACCCCATGGACCCGGCCATGCCCTTGAGGCTGTGGATCTCCCGAAACACCGCCTCCAGGTCCTGGGGGCCGGGGTCGTCCCGGCCCAGCACCTCCTCGGCCGCCTCCAGGTGACGCAGGCTCTCCTCCAGGAACAGCTTCCGGTACCGCTCCATGCCGCCGTTCACGAGCCCCTCCCGGCCTTTGCCACCGCCTCCCGCAGCTTCTCCGCGGAGACGGGCTTGAGCACGTAGTCCCGGGCCCCCAGCCGGATCGCCTCGAGGATCGAGGTCTCGTCGCTGACCGACGAGCACACCACCACCCGGGCCTCGGGGTGGCGCCGCCTCAGCTCCCGGAGCACCTCGATGCCCCCCATGCGGGGCATCACCAGGTCCAGGGTGACCACGTCGGGCCGAACGGTCTCGTACAGCTCCAAGGCCTCGTGTCCGTCCTGGGCCTCGGCCACCACCTCGTGGCCGGCCCCCTCCAGCACGTCCCGCAGGGTCCGGCGCATGAAGGCGGCGTCGTCCACCACCAGCACGCGGCTCACCGGATCCGCTCCGCCAAGGCCCCCAACATCGCTTCCAGGTCGAGCACGTGGACCCGGGAGCCCTCCACCTCCAGGGTCTGGTCCAGGAACGGGCCGTCCCAGCGGCCCAGCACCTGGGACACCCGCACCCGGGTCAGCGGGGTCAGCAGCCCGTGGGCCCGTTCGGCCAGCAACCCCAACAGGCCGTCCTCCCAGTCCACCACCGCCACCACCGAGCGCAACGGATCGAGCCGGGGCTTCAGGCCCAGGAGCGAGGCCAGGTGCGCCACCGGCAGCAGCTCGCCGTGGTGGTTCAGCGCACCCAGCAGGGGTTTAGGTCGGCCGGGGATCGGCACCGGCTCCTGATACCCCACCACCGTCTGGACCCGGTCGGCGAGAATCCCGAACCGTTCCCCGTCCACCTCGACCACCAGCACCGGAGCCGCGCTCATGCCTCGGCCTCTTCGGGCAGGTGGAACCGGGAGACCCGTCGGTTCAGGTCCTCGGCCATCTCGCTCAACCGCATGGCGGCGTGGGCCATGTCCTCCATGGCTGCCGTCTGGTGCTCGAGGGTGGTGGACACCTCGTGGGTAGCCGCGGCGTTCGCCTCGGCCACCGCTGCCACCCGGTCGGCGAACTTGGCGATCTCGCGGCCCCCTTCCACCTGCTCCTGGATCACGGCCAGCACGTCGCCCATGCGCCGGGCGTTGTCCCCCACGAACCCGGTGATCTCCCCCAGCGCCTGGGCGGCCGCCTCCAGCCCTTCCCGCCCCTCGGCCACCTTGCCCCGGGACGCTTCCAGGAGCCCCCGGACCCCCTGGCCGGCCTGGTCCAGGCGCCGCAGCAAGGCCGTGATCTGGTCGGCGCTCTTCTCGGCCGAGTCGGCCAGCTTGCGGATCTCGCTGGCCACCACCGCGAACCCCTTGCCCTCCTCGCCGGCCTTGGAGGCCTCGATGGCGGCGTTCAGGGCCAGCAGGGTGGTCTGGCGGCTCAGGTTGGTGATCACGTCCGCGAACCGCTGCACCTGCCGGATCTGCTCCGAGAACGCCACCGCCGCCTCGGCGGAGCGCTCCAGGTCGCTCAGCACCGACTCGAGCCGGGCGAATCCCTCCCGCGCGGTGCGGGTGCCGGCCTGGGCCTGGTCCTCGGCCGAGGCGGCCGCCTCGGCCGCCAGGCGGCAGGTGCCCTCGATTCGCTGGAGCCCGGCCTCCAGATCGTGGATCCGGTGGACCACCCGCTCCACCTCGCCCTTCTGCTCGGCCACGCCCCGGGCCACCTCCTCGGTGGTCACCGCGATCTCCTCGGTGGAGGCGTTCACCTCCTCGGCCGTGGCCGAGAGGTTCTGGGCGGCCGAGGCCACCTCGGTGGACGTGCGCAGGATGTGGGCCACCATCTGGCGCAGGTTCGTGAGCATGGCGTTCACGGCCCCGGCCAGGTCGTCCAGCTCGTCGGGGAACCACCGCTCGCCCAGGTTCACGGCGTGTCGAAGATCGCCCTCGGCGATCCGGACCGTGGCGCTTCGCAGCTCCCCCACGTGCCGGGTGAGCCCCTTGGTGAGGGCGCTGCCCATGGCCAGGCCCACGGCGATGGCGGCCAGGGGTGGGATCAGGCTCTGGGCCCAGGGCGGCAGATCCAGGAACCCAACCAGGTAGGGCACCAGCACCACCGCCGCGATGACCAGGATGAACCCCAGGATGAACTTGTACCCCATCTCGATGCGCATGGATCACCTTTTTGCTGGGCCGCGAGGCAGCGAGGCGGCCGGGCGGCGAGAACCGGATCCCGGCCCCACGTGCCGGGCGGCGGGCCGGCACCCCGCCGCCCGGCCGCCCGAGTCTATCACCGGCGCCGGACCTCCACAAACACCCGAAAACCGTTGCGGTTTCGCCCCTTTGACTTCCATGTAGCTTCGGTCGTTGGTCGTCGGTCTGGGGCCTTCGGGCCGCTGGGCGGCTGGGCTGCTAGGCCGCTGGGCGGCCGGGCGGCTCCTGAGCCCCGACGTCAAGGCTTCGGGGGGCGTGGGGTCTGCTGGAGAGCCGCGTGCGGCCGTATCATCTGACCTCTGGCCCCTGACACCTGAATCGCAGCCCCCCACCCCGTACCCTGGCAATACGTTTGGAGGTCTTAGTATAGTGCCGCCCCCAGAGCCGAATCGGCTCGCCGTCCGCTCCCCGCGCTGCACGGGGTGCGCTCCCCTCCCCGACCGGGGACCTGCCGGGGAGCCGGCCGCGGCCGCATCAGGGGGCAGAACTCAAACGCGAGCCGACTTTTCGCCGGGCTTATGAGTAATGATGCCGTGACCCGATCTCCGAACCCCCGATCCGTGGCCGTGGCGGTCCTCGAGCAGGTGGCCCGCCGGCAGGCCTACGCCGACGCCGCCCTCGACGCCCACCTGCGCCGCCACCCGTCCATGCCCCCCCGGGACCGGGCCCTGGCGGCCCACCTGGTCTACGGGGTGCTCCGGTGGCAGAATCGGATCGACGTCCATCTGGCCCGGGCCAGCAGCCGGCCCCTGGGGAAGATCCATCCCATGGTGCTCACGATCCTGCGCCTGGCCGCCTACCAGATTCTGTTCCTCGACCGCGTGCCCGACCGGGCCGCGGTGCACGAGGCCGTGGAGGAAACCCGGCGCCGGCGCCTGGGGCACGCGTCGGGGTTCGTGAACGCCGTGCTCCGGAACCTGTCCCGGCAGGGCCCGGACCTCCCCCTGCCCGACGAGCCCGCGGAGCGCCTGGCCTTACGTTTCGGTTGCCCGGCCTGGATCGTTGAGCGGTGGCTGGACGAGTGGGGCGAGGCCGGGGCCGAGCGCCTGTGCCGGGCCGCCTCCCGGGTGCCGGAGACCTGGCTCCGGGTCCGGGGCGACCGGGCCGAGGCCCTGGCCCGGCTCCGGGCCGAAGGCGTCGAGGCCGGGCCGGGTCGGTACGCACCGCAGGCCGTGTGGGTCCGGTTCCAGGGTCAGCCCCGGGACCTCCCTCTGGTTCGCGAGGGCCGGGCCGTGGTCCAGGACCAGGCGTCCCAGCTCGTGGCCGACGTGCTGGCTCCCCAGCCGGGGTGGCGCGTGCTCGACGCCTGCGCCGCGCCCGGCCTCAAGACCCTGCAGATCGCCGAACGGGTGGGGCAGGGCGGCTCCGTGCTGGCCCTGGACCTCCACCCCCACCGGGCCCGCGGGGTGGGGGAGCTGGTCCGCGGGCTCGGCCTCCCCAACGTGGGGGTGGTCGCGGCCGACGCGGCGAGCCCGCCCACGGCCCGGGAGTTCGACGCCGTGCTGGTGGACGCCCCCTGCTCGGGCCTGGGGGTGCTCTCGCGCACCCCCGAGGCCAAGTGGCGCCGCACGGCCGAAGAGGTCGAGGACCTGCCCGGGCTCCAGGCCCGGATCCTGCGGGGGGTCGCGGATCGGGTGCGGCCGGGGGGGATCCTGGTGTACGCCACCTGCACCACGCTCCGGGCCGAGAACGAAGAGGTGATCGCGGCGTTCTTGGCCGACCGGCCCGAGTTCCAGGTCGAGGCGCCGCCCGACGCGAACGCCCCCTGGGCCCGGTTCGTCACGGCCGAGGGGTTCCTGCGCACCTTCCCGGAGGGGGTGGGGGAGGCCGGCCCTACGGCCCTGGACGGCTTCTTCGCGGCCCGCCTCCGGCGCACCGGGGGAGAGCACCGGTGAAGCGGGCCCTGGTCGCGGCCCTCTATGGGGCGATGTTCCTGGCCTCCGCCGGGCTCGGCGCCTACCTGGCCGTGGCCTGGCTCGTGGAGAACACCCCCGAGGTGGAGGTGCCCGACCTGCGGGGCCTGGCCCTGGGCGAGGCCCTGGACCGGCTCCAGGGAACCGGCCTCGACCTGGAGGTGCGTGATTTCGACTACTCCGACACGGTGCCGGAGAACCACGTGATCCTCCAGCGCCCCCGGCCCGGCGCCCGGGTCAAGGCGGGGCGGGGCGTGGGGGTGATCCTGTCCCGGGGCCCTGAGCGACACCCCGTGCCCGACCTGCGGGGCCTGGCCCTGGAGGACGCCCGCATCCGGCTGGAGGAACTGGGGCTCAAGGCCGCGGTGGAGGTCCGGATCCGACGGGGCCCAGAGGGCACGGTGGTGGCCCAGGGGATCGAGCCCGGCCGGACCCTGCCCCGGGGGGCCCAGGTGCCCCTGGTCGTGAGCCGGGGCCCCCGGCCCGTTCGGTGGCGCATGCCCCGGCTGGCCGGCCTGCCCCTGGCCGAGGCCCTGGACCGCATCGACCGCATGGGGCTGCGGGTGGGCCGGATCGAGGAGGTGGAGCTGCTCGACCCCACCCAGGCGGGGCGGATCGTGGCCCAGGACCCCCTTCCGGGGTTTCCGGCCGAGGCCGGGGCCGCGGTGGCCCTCACCGTGGCCGGCACGGCCCCTGCCGTGGGGTTCAGTCGGGCCCTGTACCTGTTCCACGCCGTGCCCCCCGGGTTCGGGAAGGCCCGGGTCCAGCTGATCTGGCGATCGGGCGGCCGAACCTGGACCGTCTGGGACGACTGGGTGCCCCGGGGCCGGGTGGTCCGGGTGGCCGTGCCGGCCGGCCTGGCCGACCGGGCCGAGCTCCGGGTGGACGGCCGGGTGGTGCAGACCGCCTCGGCGGCCGACCTGGGGCCTTGACGACCGGCGCCCCCGCACTGCAATCTGACGATCGCCCCTTTCTTTCCGGAGTCCTCCCCCATGCCAATCATCGCTCCCAGCATCCTCTCCGCCGACTTCGGCCGGCTGGCCGACGAGGTCCGGGCCGTGGACCGGGCCGGGGCCGACTGGATCCACGTGGACGTGATGGACGGCCGGTTCGTGCCGAACCTGACCATCGGCCCGCCGGTGGTTCGGGCGGTTCGGGCGGCCACCGACAAGCCCTTGGACGTGCACCTGATGATCGTGGAGCCCGAGCGCTACGTGCCCGCGTTCGCCGAGGCCGGGGCCGACGTGCTCACGGTGCACGCCGAGGCATGCCCCCACCTGCACCGGAACCTCCAGCAGATCCGGGACCTGGGCCGGAAGGCCGGGGTGAGCCTGAACCCCTCGACCCCGGTGTGCGCGGTGGAGCACGTGCTCGACCTGGTGGACCTGGTGCTGGTGATGAGCGTGAACCCGGGGTTCGGGGGTCAGTCGTTCCTGGACCTGGCCGTTCCCAAGATCGAGCGGCTGCGCCGCATGGCCGACGAGCGGGGCCTTTCGTTCCACATCGAGGTGGACGGGGGCATCACCCACCGAACGATCGGGCCGTGCGCCCGGGCCGGGGCCGACGCGTTCGTGGCCGGGTCGTACGTGTTCGGGGCCGAGGACTACGCCGGCGCGATCGAGCGGCTGCGCCGGGGCGCCTCTTGACTCCCCGGGTCGGTTTGCTAAGGTAGGGCGTTCTTTTTGCCCGGGCTTCCGGGCGGTTGTCGGGGCTTGCCCCAGGCCTTCGGAGGACGCGCTGATGGACTACAAAGAGACCCTGAACCTCCCCAAGACCGCCTTTCCCATGCGGGCCAACCTGGCCAAGCGGGAGCCGGAGATCCTCACCCGGTGGGAGGAGCAGGGGCTGTACCGCCGCATACTCGACAACTCGTCCGGCCGGCCCCTGTTCGTGCTCCACGACGGGCCCCCGTACGCCAACGGCCACATCCACATGGGCCACGCGGTCAACAAGATCCTCAAGGACATCGTGGTCAAGAGCCGGTCCATGTTCGGGTTCCACAGCCCGTACGTGCCCGGGTGGGACTGCCACGGGCTGCCCATCGAGCACCAGGTGGACAAGGAGCTCGGGTCGGAGAAGGAGACCCTCTCCAAGGCCGACGTGCGGCGGCGGTGCCGGGCCTACGCCGATCGGTTCGTGGGGATCCAGCGCGAGGAGTTCCAGCGGCTCGGCGTGTTCGGGCTGTGGGATGAGCCCTACCTCACCATGAACTACGCCTATGAGGCCCAGATCGCCCGGGAGTTCGGCCGGTTCGTGGAGGCGGGGGCCGTGTACGTGGGCCAGAAGCCGGTGTACTGGTGCGCCTCGTGCCGCACCGCCCTGGCCGAGGCCGAGGTGGAGTACGCCGAGAAGAGGAGCCCCAGCATCTACGTGAAGTTCCCGTTCGGGGGCGACCCGGCCGAGATCGACCCGGCCCTGGCGGGCAAACGGGTGTCGGTGGTGATCTGGACCACCACCCCCTGGACCATCCCGGCCAACCTGGCCGTGGCCCTGAACCCCGAGTTCGAGTACGCGGCCTACGAGGCGCCCGCGGGTTCGGGCGAGGTGTGGATCCTGGCCCGGCGGCTGGCCCCGGTGGTTCTGGAGGCGGCCGGCGTCGACGAGGGCCGGGAGCTGGTGCGGGTGGACCCCGTGGCCCTGGAGGGCAAGGCGTTCCGCCACCCCCTGTACGACCGGGACAGCGTGGTGGTGCTGGGCGACCACGTCACCCTGGAGGCCGGCACCGGGTGCGTGCACACGGCCCCGGGCCACGGCCAGGAGGACTACGAGGTGGCCCTGCGCTACGGCCTGGAGCCCTACGCCCCGGTGGACGACCGGGGCCGGTTCACGGCCGAGGTGGGGGACCGGTTCGCGGGCCGGCACGTGTTCCAGGCCAACGCCGAGGTCAACGCGGCCCTGCGCGACGCCGGGGCACTCCTCCGAGAGGAGGAGATCGAGCACTCCTACCCCCACTGCTGGCGGTGCAAGCAGCCCATCATCTTCCGGGCCACCCGCCAGTGGTTCATCTCCATGGACAAGACCGGGCTGCGGCAGAAGGCCCTGTCCGAGATCGACCGGGTCCAGTGGGTGCCGCGGTGGGGGCGGGAGCGGATCTACAACATGGTGCGCGACCGGCCGGACTGGTGCATCTCGCGCCAGCGGGCCTGGGGCGTGCCGATCACGGCGGCCCGGTGCGCCGACTGCGGCGCCACCTACCTGGACCCCCGCCTGAGCTACCGGGCGGCCGAGGTGTTCGAGAGCGAGGGCGCGGACGCCTGGTTCGAGCGGCCCCTGGAGGACTTCCTGCCCGATGGCGCGGCCTGCCCCTCGTGTGGCTCGACCCGCCTCGAGAAGGAACAGGACATCCTGGACGTGTGGTTCGACTCGGGGGTGTCGTTCGCGGCCGTGTGCGAGAAGCGGCCCGAGCTCGACAGCCCGGCCGACCTGTACCTGGAGGGCTCGGACCAGCACCGGGGCTGGTTCCACTCGAGCCTCCTGGCCGCCGTGGGCACCCGGGGCCACGCTCCGTACCGGGCCGTGCTGACCCACGGGTTCGTGGTGGACGGGCAGGGCCGCAAGATGTCCAAGAGCCAGGGCAACGTGGTCAGCCCCGACGAGGTGATCCGGCGGTACGGGGCCGAGATCCTGCGGCTCTGGGTGGCGGCCGAGGACTACCGGGACGACATCCGGATCTCCGAGGAGATCCTGAAGCGCCTGGTCGAGGCCTACCGGCGCATCCGCAACACCTGCCGGTTCCTGCTGGGCAACCTGTCCGACTTCGCCCCCCGGTCCGACGGGGTGGACCGCTCCGACCTGTGGGAGATCGACCGGTACTGCCTGGACCGGCTGAACCGGCTGGTCGAGCGGTGCCGCCGGGCCTACGAGGAGTACGAGTTCCACGTCATCTTCCACCGGATCCACAACTTCTGCGCGGTGGACCTGTCGGCGTTCTACCTGGACATCCTCAAGGACCGGCTCTACACATTCCCCGCCCGGAGCCGGGGCCGGCGGGCGGCCCAGACCGTGCTGTACGAGGTGCTCCACAAGCTGTGCCGGCTCATGGCGCCGGTGCTCGCGTTCACGGCCGACGAGGTGTGGCAGCACCTACCGGCCGCGGGCGACAGCGTGCACCTGGAGCTGTTCCCCGAGGTGGAGGCCGACGCCGTGGACGACGAGCTGGCCGACCGGTGGGACCGGCTGCGCAGGCTCCGGACCCTGGTGACCCGGGCGGCCGAGACCGCCCGGGTGCGCAAGCTCATCGGCCACTCCCTGGACGCCAAGGTGGTGCTCCACGTGGACAACCGGTGGGAGGCGTTCCTCGGCCCCTACGCGTCGGAGCTGCCGTTCCTGTTCATCGTGAGCCAGGTGGACCTGGTGCCCGGTGAGGGAGGCGCGTTCACCGACCCGGACCTGCCCGGCGTGGGCGCGACCGTGGAGCGGGCCGAGGGCGAGAAGTGCCAGCGGTGCTGGAACTACTCCCCCACCGTCGGTCAGGACCCCGAGCACCCCGCGGCCTGCGCCCGGTGCGTGAAACACCTGGCCGAGGCAGCCGGGTGAGGGCCAAGCTCCTCTTCTTCGCTGCGCCGGCCGCCGCGGCCCTCGCCCTGGACCAGCTCACCAAGGCGTGGGTGCAGGCCTCGTTCCGGCTGTACGAGAGCCGCCCCGTGATCGAGGGGTGGTTCCATCTGACCTACGTGCGCAACCCCGGGGCCGCCTTCGGCCTGTTCGCGGACCACGGCGCGGGGTTCCGTACCCCGTTCTTCGTGATCGTGACCCTGGTGGCCCTGGCCGCCATCGGCGTGGCCGTGGCCCGCCTGGCCCCGGACCGGCGCTGGACGCTGGGGGCGCTGGGCCTGGTGGCCGGCGGGGCCCTGGGCAACCTGGTGGACCGGGTCCGGTGGGGCGAGGTGGTGGACTTCCTGGACGTGTTCTGGCGCTCGTACCACTGGCCCGCGTTCAACCTGGCCGACTCGGCCATCACCGTGGGCGTGGCCATGCTGCTCCTGGAGGAGTTCCGGGGCTCCCGAAAGCCTGAAAAATGAACCCAAGGCTTTCCAACGTTCCAGCTTTCTAGTATTTCGTGGTTCTCCCAGGGGGTGGGGCTGGGGGCCCCTCCTTCGCTGAACGGCCTCGCAGGGGCCGCCTCGGCGCGGTCCGCTGCGGCGCGTGAGAGCACGCGCCGCGGCCGCACCGCTCGCGCCGGGCGGCCCGGCCTGCTCGGCCGTCGCGCTTCGTCGGAGCCCCCAGCCCCACCCACGCAGTCCGCATACGTTTTTGCAAAACGGAACACTAGCCTTCGAGCCTTCTAACGGACCCATGCATCCGATTCTGTTTCAGTTCGGCAGACTCACCGTCTATACCTACGGCCTGTTCGTGGCCCTGGGGTTCTTCGTGGCCATCTGGGTCGCGGGCCGCGAGGCCGGCCGGCTCGGCATGGAGCCCCGCAAGGTCCAGGACCTGGGCCTGGTGGTGCTGATCTCGGCCCTGGTGGGCGCACGGCTGTTCTACGTGCTGGTCGAGTGGGAGTACTTCGTGGACCACCCCCTCCAGGTGTTCGAGATCTGGAAGGGGGGCCTGGTGTTCTACGGCGGGTTCGTGACGGCGGCCCTGGCCAGCCTGGCCTACGTGCGCCACGCGGGCCTGCCGGTGTGGCCCACGGCCGACGCGGTGGCGCCGGGGCTGGCCCTGGGCCAGGCCCTGGGCCGGATCGGGTGCTTCTTCGCAGGGTGCTGCTACGGCGCCGAGTGCCGGCTGCCGTGGGCGGTGACGTTCACCGATCCCCGGGGGCTGGCCCCTTTGAACCTGCCGCTGCACCCCACCCAGATCTACAGCGCCGTGGGGAACTTCGTGATCTTCCTGGTGCTGTACTTCGGGTTTCGGAAGCGCTGGGGCGGCACCGGACGGGTGTTCGGGCTGTACCTGGTGCTGTACCCGGCGTTCCGGTTCATGGTCGAGTTCTTCCGGAACGACCCCCGGGGCTCCCTGGGCCCCCTGAGCACCAGCCAGGCCCTGGGCATCCCCCTGTTCCTGTTCGGCCTGTGGCTCCTGTGGGTCCGGCGGGGGGAGGGGCAATAGCATGCGCGGGAGGCATCGATGCGAGCAACCGCTCTCTTCCTCGTCGCGGCATCCCTCCTCCTGGGAGGGTGCGCGCAGACCCTGCTCACCGTGGACCGCGTGGAGTCCCCCTACCGGGACCTGTCGAGCCTGGAAAAGGGCGACATCGTGCACCTGGCCACGGGCCGCAAGCTCTCCCAGGAGGAGCTGCTGGAGTACCTGAGCTCGTACCGGGTGGTGTACGTGGGCGAGACCCACGACAACGTCTACGACCACCAGGTGGAGCTCACCATCCTCAAGGGCCTGGCCGAACGGTTCCCCGGCCAGGTGGTGCTGGGGCTCGAGATGCTGCGGCGGCCGTACCAGGAGAAGGTGGACGCGTACCTCGCCGGCGAGCTCAGCGAGCGGGAGTTCGTGCGCACGGCCTGGTCCCCCTCGTGGGGCCCCAACTCCTGGCGCTACTACCGGGACATCCTGCGGTTCGTCCGGGACGAGGGGATCCCCGTGCTGGCCCTCAACGCCGGGCGTGACCTCACCCGGGCGGCCTCCCGGGCCCCGAATCTGGACGAGCTGGACGAGGATCTGCGCAACCGCCTTCCGAAGGACATGGACCTGGCCGACCCGTACCACCGGGCCTTCATCCGGGCCATCTTCGGCGGGCACTCCGAGGGCACCAACCAGAGCGAGGCCTTCTACCGGGTGCAGGTGATCTGGGACGAGACCATGGCCGAGACCGCGGCCCGGTTCCTCCGAAGCCCCGAGGGCCGGGGCAAACGCCTGGTGGTGTTCGCGGGTGGCAACCACGTGCGCTACGGGTTCGGCATGCCCCGTCGGCTGTTCCGGAGGGTGCCCGAGGCCTACGCGATCGTGGACCCCCTGACCATCGAGATCCCGGAGGAGAAGCAGGAAAAGGTCCTCATGGACGTGACCCCCCCCGACCTCCCCCTGCGCCCGGCCGACGTGTACTGGGCCGTGGGGTACGACGACCTGGAGGACGAGCGCGTGATGCTGGGGGTCCGGATCGAGAAGGCCGAGGGCGGCGGCGCCCGGGTGCTGGGGGTCATGCCCGACAGCCCGGCGGCGAAGGCCGGCATCCAGGAGGACGACGTGATCGTGTCGGTGGACGGCGAGCCGGTGGAGGAGCTGTTCGACCTCACCTTTCAGGTCGGCCAGCACAAGCCCGGCGACCGAGGGCCGGTGGTCGTGGTCCGGAACGGGGAGCGTCGGGAACTCCAGGTGGAGTACGACGTGGTGAAGCACGGGGGGGAACGCTAGCCCGCATTATTCATGAAGCCTTCTGCTGCAACCGCCGATTGCACGCCATCTCGGGGCGTGCTCGCGCCTCGGGGCTCGACGTACCGTCCAGTACGCCTGCGCCCCTCGTTGCTGCGCTTGCCCCGACCTGACGCACACTCGACGGTTTCGCGACGAACGCTCATGAATAATGCGGGCTAGGGCCGAAGGCCCAAAGCTACCGGAAGATCCATGCCCCATGCCGCCCCCCCAACCCCGCCGAACGCCCCCCCTAGGTACCGCCATCTGACCGGGTGGCGGGCCTGGGCCACCGTGGGGTGCGGCCTGGGGCTGGGGGCCCTGGCCGGCCGGACCGGGCTCCAGGCGGCACGGCTCGAGCCCGGCTGGGTGTTCTGGGCCCTCTCCACGCTCGTGCTCGCCGGGGCGTCCCTCGTGGTCACCACCCTGCCGTGGCGCCTCACCTCCCGGTTCGACGACCGGGGGATATGGATCGGCTGGGCCCTGGGCCGGCTGCGGGTGCCGTGGCCGGCCGTGCGGCGGGTGGTGATCGGCTCCCTGGGCTCGGGCGGTCAGCGCGATCCCTTCACCGTGACCCTGCTCCTTCGGGACGGCCGCGAGGTCCTCTACCTTCCCCTGGGCCGCCGCCGGCCCGAGGACGTGCCGGCCGCCGCGGCCCTCCTGGACGAGGCCGAGCGCCGGGGGCTGCGCATCGAAAACACCCTGGCCACCCCGGAGGAGATCGTGGAGCGCGAACGCCGCTGGCGCGAGGCCCGGCTCAAGGGGTGGCGGTAGGCTCCACCGCCAATCCCTCCTTTTTCGCTGCAGCCGACAGCACCCGGTCGAACGTGAGAATCCTCGCCTCGGGAAGGGTTGCCTGAAGGGTCTTGGTCGTGGCCAGGTGCCAAAGATCTGCACCCTTCAGCACGTGGCGCTCGGACAACTCCCCCAGAACCTTCCACGACGGCTGCAGATTGAGCTCACGCCACGGCCCGGCCTGGAAGGCCTCTACCGCGGCCCGATGGGCATCCGGGGACAAGGCCCCCTCGTGGCGCATCCGACGCAAGACGGCAAAGGTCTCCGCGGCGGCGAGGGTGGAGACGACGGAGTGCCCGCCCGCGCATACGAGAGGGCCTGCTCCGTGTGCACATCACGCACCAATACCGCCAACAGCGCAGAGGCGTCCCAGTAAAGAACCTTCAACCTTCCCGGTCCTCCCTGAGGTACTCTTGCGCACTCTTGCCGCCCGCCTGGACAGGGTGTGGCACTTTTGCCAACTTCTTGGGCGGCCCGATGATTCCCTCGGCTTGAAGCCGTTCGATCCGGTCGTCGACCGACAGGTCGGTGTCCCGGAAGGGAACGATCTTCCCAACCGGCCGACCCCGCTCGGTGACGATCACCTCGTCGCCCCCTTTGACCAACCGTAGGTATCGGCTGAGATGCGCCTTCGCTTCCCGTATTCCGACCCGTACCGGCATGATGTTCCCTCTTTCGGTGAACCAGAGCTAATACCGGGTCGCCATCCACCGGATACGTATCCGGGGGCGGGCAAGGGACCTGCCTCCGGCCGGGCGCGAAGCCAGGCATTGAGATTCGCCGCGCAGGCACGGAGCAGGGGAGCTGGCTTCATGGCAACCCGTTGAAATCCGCACCATTTCGCAGTCCAGACGCCGGAGGCTCTGCCCGGCGAGCCAAAGGGCCGCGCCCCGCTCTCCGGCAGGTCCCTTGCCCCTCTGAGCAGGGGGCCGATAGCTTTGAATGCAACTCGGCATAAGATGTAGTCACCGTAGTCTCTTTCCTCGCAGGCGTCAAACCCGGTGCGTCGAGCAGCAGCAACCGAGCCGGCCCGCGTGAAGCGGTGACCTTGTGGGAGACCCCGACGGAGGTGTTGCAATGGAAACCCACGCCCGCCTGCGCATCCTGGTGAGCGCGTGCCTGCTGGGGGATCCGGTGCGCTACGACGGGGGCCACAAGCTCGACCCGGCCGTGGCCGGGCTGGCGCCCTGGGCTGAGCTCGTGGCGGTGTGCCCCGAGGCGGAGGCAGGGCTCGGGGTGCCCCGGGAAGCCATGGACCTGGTGGGCGACCCCGCCGGACCCCGAGCCGTGACCGTGGAGACCGGCCGGGACCGAACGAAGGAGCTGGCTGCGGTGTTCCGCCGCCGGGCGGCCGATCTGGCCGCCTTGGAACCGGACGCCGCGATCCTGAAGGCCCGGTCCCCGTCCTGCGCGGTGGAGTCGGCCCGGGTGTACCCGCAGCGTCCCCGGCAGGGCGACCCGGTGCCGGGCCGAGGGCTGTTTGCGGCCGAGCTGGCCCGACGGGCACCCCTCCTACCCCTGGCCGAGGAGACCGATCTCCACCGCCCGGAGCCCCGGGCACACCTGTTCCGCCGGGTGTTCACGCTCCGGCGCTGGAGGGCGGCTCGGGCGACCGCGCCGGATCCGAGGGCCCTGCGGAAGTTCCACGAGCGGGAGCGGCTCGGGCTCCTCAGCCACGATCCGGACCGCTGCCGCGGCCTGGAGCGGCTCGCGGTCTCGGCCGCCGACCGTTCCGTGGACGAGGCCTGGGCACGGTACGAGGCGCTCCTTCTGGAGACACTCGCCCGCCGTCCCACCCGTCGGGCCCATGCCGTCGCGCTCCGGCACGGGGCCTCTGTGGTGGCCGAGGATCTCGACGCCGGGGACCGGGGGCGGCTGGCGGCCGCGATCCGGGCATACGAGGAGGGCGGGGGATCGCTCGCGGCCGTCGCGTCCCTCCTACGGGAGCTCGCCCGCAGGAAGGGGAGGAAGGATCTGGCAGACTCCCCGTACCTGGCCCCTCACCCCCTGGAGCTCGGGGAGTGAGCTCGGCAGGGGGACCTGCTTGCGTCCGCACGCGGCTCTCCAGCCGCCCCCATGTCCCCGAGATTTGGCGCGGTGCGAGAACCGCCTGGCCTCCTAGCATCCCAGCGTCCTAGCGGAAATCAGCCCGGGCTCCGGGAGGGGGTCGGGGCTTCGAGCGCCCGCTGCACGGCCCGGAGCAGATCGACGGAGCGGTAGGGCTTTTGGAGCACCTCGCACCCCCCGGTGCCGCACAGGTCGCCGGGGATCCCGGCGTCCAGGTAGCCGGTGGCCACGATCACCCGCACGCCCGGATCCAGCCGGAGCAACTCCTCCAGACACCGCTCTCCCCCCATCCCCGGCATGTTCAGGTCCAGAACCACCAGGTCGATCCGGTCCCCCTGTTCCCGGTACACCTCCAGCGCGGTCTCGCCGTCCGGCACGGCGATCACCCCGTACCCCGCCCGCTCCAGCACATCCCGGCAGACCTCCCTCACCGACTCGTCGTCGTCCACCACGAGCACGGTGCCCGCACCCGCCGGAGCGGGGCCACGGGTCCCGGCTCCGGGGCCGGCCTCCGTGGGGGCGGCGTCGGCGTCGGCAGCCGGAAAGAACACGTGGAAGCTGGCCCCCTTGCCGGGAACGCTCTCGCAGGTGACCGCTCCGCCGTGCCCCTTCACGATCCCGTACACCGACGAGAGCCCGAGGCCGGTGCCCTGTCCCACCTCCTTGGTGGTGAAGAACGGCTCGAACACGTGCTCCAGCACGTCGGCCGGCATGCCGTGGCCGGTGTCGGAGAGCGAGACGCGCACGTACCGGCCGGGGGGCAGTTCGGGCGGGGCGTCCGGGTCGGGCTGGGCCCCCAGCCGCACGTTCCGCGTCCGCACGGTCAGGGTGCCGCCGTCGGGCATGGCGTCCTTGGCGTTGAGGGCCAGGTTCATGAGCACCTGCTCCACCTGGACCGGGTCGGCCCGCACCTTCCACAGCGGCTCCTCCAGGTCCAGCTCCACCCGGATCATCCGGGGCAGGGTACGACCCAGCAGATCGAACACGGAACGGATCGAGCGGTTCAGGTCCAGGGGTTCCCGCTCCCCGCTCTCTTCCGGGGCCCTTCGGCTGAACGCCAGAAGCTGCTCCGTGAGGGAACGGCCCCGCAGGGCGGCCTTCCGGATCCCCTCGAGCCCCCGCACCAGGGCGGAATCGTCCGGACGGGCATCGAGCAGCAGCTCGGCGTAGCCCAGCACCGCCTGGAGCAGGTTGTTGAAGTCG
This sequence comes from Deferrisoma camini S3R1, assembly GCF_000526155.1. NCBI lineage: Bacteria > Pseudomonadati > Thermodesulfobacteriota > Deferrisomatia > Deferrisomatales > Deferrisomataceae > Deferrisoma > Deferrisoma camini. The sequence goes on from NZ_JAFN01000001.1 coordinate 3,008,807, forward strand.
TGGGCCACCCCGCCGGCCAGGGTGCCCACCGCCTCCATCTTCTGGGCGTGGAGCACCTGGGCCTCCATGATCCGCTGCTGGGTCACGTCCAGCACGAACCCCTGGATCGTCTCGATGCGGCCGTCGGGCCCCCGGCCGGCCCGGGCGCTCACCAACAGATCCAGCCCCTTGCCGTCGCGCCGACGGGCCTTCATCTCGAAGTTGCGCACCACGTCGTGCCGCTCCAGCAGAGCCAGGAACTCGTCCCGCTGTTCGGGCAACGCGCACACGTCGGTGCGGATGTCCCGGACCGACCGAAGCAGGTCCTCGGGCGAGTCGTACCCGTAGAGTTCGGCCAGGGCCGGGTTCACCGCCAGGTACCGCCCGTCGGGGGTGCTGACGAACATCCCCTCCACCGCGTTCTCGAACAGGGCCCGGTATCGTTCCTCGGCCCGGACCCGTTCCTCCACCTCGTGCTCGAGCCGCCGGTTCACCTCTGCGAGGGCCGCCTCCCGCTCCCGGATCCGGCGCGCCATGCGGCGGAACCGTTCGATCACGCTGCGGAACTCCCACGGCATCCGGTCGCCGGGGTCGAACTCGTAGTCCCCCTCGGCCAGGCGATCCAGGGCCTGGCCCAACGCCTCCAGCGGCCGCCGGATGTGACGCCCCACCAGCAGGAACGCCCCCCCGGCGATGGACAACGCCACCACCAGCATCACGAGCACGTTGGACCACAGGATCCGGCGACCGGCCGACACCATGAACCGGGGGCTCACGCCCACCTCCACGGTGCCCACCTCGGTCCCCTGGTGGCGGACCGTTCTGCGCCGCACCACCAGATCCGGCCCCTGTGGTGAGCCGCCCCAGTCCTCCAGCAGGGTTCCGTCGGTGTCCCACACCCGCACACGCGCCGCCGCCCCGCTCTCCACGTAGGCCCGCACCACGGAGCGGCGCCCCTCCTCGTCGATCTCCCACAGGGGGAGCTCCAGGCTCCGGGCCAAAGCCTCCACCATCTCGTCGGCGTGCTGCTGGAGCCGGCCGTTCCATTCGGAACGGGTGGTGAGGTACACGACCGGGATGGGAATGAGGCACGACACCACCACCACGAGCACCAGCTTCAGGGCCACCAGCGACGACACCGACCGCCGCAGCGGCCTTTTCGGCCGGAGCGGGCTCACGGTCGCCCTCCGCCCACATCCCGGAGCCTTCGCACGATGCCGCGGTACTCCGGGGAGTCCACCACCCCCCGGATCGCCCGGTTCACCGCCTCCACGACCTCCTGGGGCACGGCCCGGCTGAACATCAGGTACCGGCGGTTCCCCTCGGGGGCGTCCTCGAAGCGCCGGAACACCGAGCAGCTGCGAAGCCGGGGGCGAACCCGGAGTTGGTAACCCGCCTCCTCCGGGCAGATCAGCATCCAGTCGACCCTTCCCCGGCACAGCATGCGGAACAGGCTCTCCTGGGTCGTCTCGATCCGCTCCACGGCGAGGGACCGCCGGACCTCTCGGAAGCGCTCCTCCCACGGACCGTACCGGAACCCCTTCACCAGCCCCAGCACCAGCCCGCTCTCGAGGGCCTGGCGCATCGTGGGGGACTCCGGCCACAGGGGGGCCTTCTCCCGCCGGATCAGGGCGCCCATGGGAAGGTTCTGGTAGATCGGTTCACTGAACCGGGCGAACGCCTCCCGCTCCGGGGTGCGGAACCAGCCCACCGAGCACACGGGCTCCCCGTCTCGAACCATGCGAAGGATCCTGCGGGGGGGCATCTCGACGAACTCGTGGGGAACGCCCGCCCGTTCGAGCACCATGCGGGCGACCTCCACGAGGGCGCCGCCGGCCCGGCCGTCCGGCAGACGTTCGTAGTAGGGGGGGCGATGCAGGTAGAGAACCCGCAGCGGTTCGGCGGACGATTTCGGAAAGGCCCCCGGAGGGCAGAGCAGGGGGAGCAGGACCACCGCCGCGGCCCACAACCCCCGGCTCCCACGTGCCACGCGACTCAACCCGAGGGGCATCGCCGTTTCCCTTCCTCCCCCGCTTGCTTTCCGGCCGCGGCCCTGAGACGAACGATCCCGCCCAACCCTTCCCAGGAACTTCGGTCGTCGGTCGTCAGTCGTTGGTCGCCGGTCGGGGGCCTTCGGCCCGCTGGGCAGCTAGGCGGCTAGGCGGCTAAAACCTGCGTGATTCCATCTTCGTAGCTTGCACGAACCTGTGGGAGCGGCTCCCGATGGCGCCGCCGTCGACCCGCGGGCAGGGGGTCTGCTGGCGCGCTGGGCGCGGCCGGATTCAGGGGTCAGAATTCAGAGGACAGCGGACAGGAAAATCGCAGGAGCGGTTTTCCCCTGTCTTCTGTCCACCGGGTCCTGATTCCTGAAATGCAGGTCCCTTGCCCCCGAGGGGCCCCCGGTTCGAGCGCGACTCGGTATCAGTTCTATCCATTCGGCACGTGAGCGGGAGCACTTGACTCTCCCGCCGACACCCCGGCCGCCGGGTCTCCCCTGCCCAGGGGGGATCACGAGGCGATTCCCCGGCAAAGGCCCGGCTCACCCGCCGATCTCGGCGACCACCCGGCAGATGGCTGCGGTCAGGAAGGCAAGGTCCTGGGGGGAGATCACGTAGGGGGGCATCACGTACACGAGCCGGCCGAACGGCCGGACCCACACCCCCTCTTCTACGAACCGGGGCTGCACCCTCCCCATGTCCACCGGCTCTTCGAGCTCCACCACGCCGATCGCACCCAGCACCCGCACGTCGCGCACCCCGGGCAGGGCGGCGCAGGGGGCCAGGCCCTGGCGCAGCCCCTGCCCGATCCGGGCCACCCGCTCCTGCCAGGGGCCCTCCAGCAGCAGCCGCACGCTGGCCGCGGCCACGGCGCAGGCGAGCGGATTGGCCATGAACGTGGGGCCGTGCAGGAACACCCCCGGCTCGCCCGAGCAGATCCCCTGGGCCACCCGCGTGGTGGTCAGGGTGGCCGCAAGGGTCAGGTAGCCGCCGGTCAGGGCCTTGCCCACGCACAAGATGTCGGGCGCGACGTCGGCGTGCTCGCAGGCAAACAGCCGGCCGGTGCGGCCGAAACCGGTGGCGATCTCGTCGGCGATCAGCAGCACCTCGTGCTCGTCGCACAGCTCCCGCACCCGGCGTAGGTACTGGGGCGAGTAGAACCACATGCCCCCGGCGCCCTGGACCACGGGCTCCAGGATCACCGCAGCCACCTCGTGCCGGTGCTCCCGGATGAGCCGCCGGAACTCGGCGATGTCGCCCTCGTCCCATGGCTGGCCGAACCGGCACCGGGGGGCCGGGGCAAAGAGGTGCTGCGGCAGGATGCCCCGCCAGATCCGGTGCATGCCGGTGTCGGGGTCGCACACGGCCATGGCCCCGAAGGTGTCGCCGTGGTAGCCCTGGCGGATCGTGAGCAGCCGCCGCTTCTCGGGCCGACCCCGGGCCTGCCAGTACTGGAGCGCCATCTTGATGGCCACCTCCACCGCCACGGAGCCCGAGTCGCAGAAGAACACCCGGTCCAGGGGCTCGGGCGTGATCTCCACCAGGAGCCGGCCCAGCTCGGCGGCCGGGGGATGGGTGAGCCCCCCGAACATCACGTGGCTCATGCGCTCGAGCTGCTCGGCGGCAGCGCGGTTGAGCTCCGGCACGTTGTAGCCGTGGATGGCCGACCACCACGAGGCCATACCGTCGATCAGGGTCCGGCCGTCCGCCAGCTCGAGCCTCACTCCGCGCGCCCCCACCACGGGAAACACGGGCACCGGGCTCTCCACCGCCGTGTAGGGGTGCCACAGATGCTCACGGTCGAAGGCGATCCAGTCGAACGAAAGCTCGGGCATGGCTTGGTCCCATGGAACTTCGGTCTACGGTCGACGGTCTTCGGTCTCTTGGCCCCCAGGGCAAGTGGCTCTCGCCAACCCGGCGGCGGGGGGCGTCAGGGTACGCCGCACGTGTAGGGTCCTCCAGGGCCGATGGGGGCTTTCCAGTAACTTCGGTCGTCGGTCGTCAGTCGTTGGTCGTCGGTCGGGGGCCTTCGGCCCGCTGGGCACTAGGCGGCTAGGCGGCTCTCGAACCGCGCCAAAGCTCGGGGGGCGTGGGGCCTGCTGGAGCGCCCGCCTAACGGGCCGGGCTACCCGGAATTTCCCTAGTTCCTAGTCTCTAGTTTCTAGTCTCTAGTCTCTGGCCGGCCAGAAACAGGCCCCCCGCTGCCGCACCACCTCGTACAGCACCAGGGCCGTGGCCGTGGCCAGGTTGAGGCTGTCGGCCGCGCCGAACATCGGGATGCGCACCCTCAGCTCGGCGTCCCGCCGCCATGCCTCGGAGAGCCCGTGGGCCTCGCTGCCCGTGACCACGGCCACCGGGCCGGTGAGGTCCACCTCAGTGTACACCCGGTCGGCGTCCGGGGTGGCCACCACCGGCCGAACGCCCCTTCGCCGGAGCCAGGAGACCACCTCGTCGGTCGGGGCCTCGGCGCAGGGCACGGAGAACCGGGTGCCCAGGCTCGCCCGGATCACGTTGGGGTTGTGCAGGTCCGTTCCGAGGCCGCACAACACCAGGCCGTGGACCCCGGCCGCGTCGGCCGTTCGGAGGATGGCCCCCACGTTCCCGGGCTTTTCCGCGCCCTCGACGACGACGAGGAACGCCGGATCGGGCGGGTCGAGCCGGTCCAGGGCCGTGTCGTCGTAGGGAACCACCAGCACGATGCCGCCGCTCTCCTCCCGGTAGGCGATGCGGGCGAACGCCTCGACCGACACCGATGCGGGCTCGCACCCTGTCCGCCGGAGCCGCTCCGCCAGGGCGAGCCCCTCCGGGCCCAGCAGGGGCTCGCACACGAACGCCTCTGCGGGCCGCCATCCGGCGTCCAGGCACCGGCGGACCTCCCGCAGCCCCTCCACCACGGTGAGCCGCTCCCGGTCCCGGTGGCGCCGGCTCGAAAGGAGCCGGGCCACGGCCTTGATCCGGGGGTTCCGGGGGCTTTGGATGAACATCGGCTAGGCGGCCGGGCGGCGTGGCGCCTGGGCGGTAGGAAAGGGCTGGCAGGCCGGCCCTGGGGGCGATGCACGGGGGAACGTCCGATGCCGCACATCCCCCTTCCCCCCGGCTTCGCCCCCTGAAGCCGGGCGACACGCGATGCGGATCACGACCTGTCCTCTGACGTCTGTCCCCCGACCCCTACCCAGCGGGCGTACGCGCCGCTGGGCAGGGGTCGGCCCGTTTCGTCGCGCACGAGCATCTCGCCCGTCTCGATCCGGTCCGGCCGGCGGGGAACCGCGGCCTCGAGAAGGTTTCCCAGGGTCGTCGGCGTGAACCCCGGGGTGTGGCAGCTCAGGAGCACGAAGGCCGGGCCGTCGTCCAGGATCTGGGCGCAGGCTTCGAGGAGAGGCACCAGGTCGTTTTCGATCTTGAACACCTGGCCCTTGGGCCCCCGGCCGAACGTGGGGGGGTCGAGCACGATCCCCTGGTAGCGGTTGCCCCGCCGACCCTCCCGCCGCACGAACTTGAGGGCGTCGTCCACGATCCAGCGGATGGGGTGGTCGCCCAGGCCGTTCAGGCGCGCGTTCTCCCGGGCCCACTCCACCACCCCCCGGGCCGCGTCCAGGTGGACCACGGCCGCACCGGCCTGGCTCGCGGCCAGGGTGGAGCCGCCGGTGTAGGCGAACAGGTTCAGCACGCGGGGCCGCCCGTGGCGGGCGAGCCGCCTCAGGGTCTGCCGCAGCCAGGCCCAGTTCTCCGCCTGCTCCGGAAACAGCCCCAGGTGGCCGAAGTCGGTGAGCCGCACGTGGAACCGCAAGCCCCCATAGGCGATGGGGAACTCCCGGGGCGCGTTCCGGCGCCACTCCCACCGCCCTCCGCCCTTGTCGCTGCGGTGGTGAACGGCGTCGGCCCGCTCCCACTCGGCCGGCGCCAGCCGGCGAGGCCATACCGCTGCCAGCCCCTGGCGCACCAGTCGCAGCGGGCCCACCTGTTCGAGGCGCAGCTCTTCACCGGTGTCCAGGAGCCGGTAGGTTCCGTAACTTCGGTCGTTGGTCGTTGGTCGTTGGTCGTTGGTCATGGGTGGGGCTTCGGCCCGCGGGTAGGCAGGTTTCGGAATCATACCAAATTGCGTTCAAGGTGATCGGCCCCTGATCCGGCGGGGCAAGGGGCCTGGTGGATCGCCGGGCGTGGCTCCTACAGTCGCTGCATCCGGCACTCAGCCGATGCCTGCCTCGCGACGATCCCGAAAATACCTTGTCAACGTTCGCTGTCCCAACGTCCAAGGAGCACCAGGGCTGAGTGCCGGATGCAGCGTAAGTCGGATGCTGCACTCACGCACGGCCGGAACCAGGCCCCTTGTCCCGACCCCGGATGGATCTCTGTTTGAACGCAACTTGGAATCAGTCGTGATCCCGCCAGGTCTTCTTGCGGAGGTACTGCCAGGGGGGAACCGGGGCGTCGCTCCGCCACAGGCCCTTCCGGAACCGCCGGGCCCGGGCCTCCAGCTCCCGGAGCTTGGGGTCCTCGTCGTAGTCGGGAACGGCCCAGGCCAGGCCCTCCTCCACCAGCATCCGGTTCAGGTTCCGGCCCCCGGGCAGGATCACCACCCCCAGGATGTGGCCGTACCGGTTCCGGCCCTGCATCTTCACGACCACCCGCTGGCCCTCGGCCTTGGACATCGTGAACTTCCGGGCCTGCTTCTCGTACGGCTGGCCCTTTTCGGGGCTGTCCACCCCGGCCAGCACCACCCGCACGATCCGGCCGTTCTCCTTCTGGACCTTGAGCGTGTCGCCCCGGAGCACCCGCACCACCCTGCCCTCGAACTCCCCCCGCCACAGGCCGCAGGCGGCCAGGGACAGGACGGCTCCCAGCAGAATCCACCAGGGCATTCGTGTCCGATCGGGGCGCCGCACCGTGTTCTCACCTCCGGAGGCCTGGATTCCCCCCTTTCATCCCCTCCCCGAACCTCCGGCTCTGCCGAAAGGACGTGCCTCTTCCTTCCGCGGCGCGGTTCGGGGGCGCAGATTAAGGAACGGCACCGGTCGCGCCTTTCTTGAACCCCCGGGTCACGGTGGCGGCGTACACCCCGGCGAGGACCAAGGCCGCCCCCCACAGAGTGCGCGAGGTGAACGGCTCGCCCAGGAACACCACGCCCGAGGCCACCCCCGCCAGGGGGATGCCGTAGATCAGGTTGTTGACCGCCGTGACCCCCAGCGCCGGGATGGCCGCGTTCCACAGCAGGTACCCCAGGGCCGAGCACAGCACCGCGAGGTACAGAAACGCGGCCCAGGCACCCGGCGACGGAAGCCCGACCGCAGGGGCCACGAGCCATTCCACCGCGGCCAGGGGGGCCAGGAACGCGGCCCCGCTCACCATGGCCGCCTGGGTCACCCACAGGTTCGGGTACCGCCGACCGAGCCGGTCGGCCAGGAAGGTGTACGCCACCCAGGCGAACACCGCGCCGAACATGAGCCCGTCCCCCAGGAGGCTCGCCCCCGCCCCCTCGTCGGCGCCCACGATCAACCCCACCCCGGCCAGGGCCGTGCCCAACCCCAGCAGAACCCGCAGCCGGGGCCGGCGCCGGGACCGGGCCGCCTCGGCGAGCTGGGTGGCCAGGGGGATCGTCGCGATGATCAGGGCCCCGTGGCTCGCGGTGGTGCGGGCCAGCCCCAGGTTCTCGAACGCGAAGTAGAGGGTCACCCCCGTGAACCCAAGCCCGGCCGCGGCCCACCGGTCCTCCGGGGCAAGCCGCACGCCCCGGCACCGGGCCCGCACCAGGGGGACGAACAGGGCCGCCGCCAGCACGAAGCGCAGGAAGGCCAGGAGCAGGGGCGGAAACTCCTGCACCGCGGCCCGGGTCGCCGCATAGGAGCCTCCCCACAGCAGGATCACGAAGGTCGCCGACACCCAGTGGATCCATCGGGACGACGGCGGGGACAGGGTGACGGTGTGGGATGCCAAGGGGCCCCCTTCCAGTAGTAACGTCGGTCGTCGGTCGCTGGTCGCTGGTCGCTGGTCGCTGGTCGTCGGTCGGGGGCCTTCGGCCCGCTCGGCAGCTAGTGTTCTGTTACGCAAAAAGTATATCCATTCCGGCGGTGGAGCTGGGGGCTCCGACGAAGCGCGACGGCCGAGCAGCCCGGGCCGCCCGGCGCCAGGGGAGCGGCCGCGGCGCGTGCTCTCACGCGCCGCAGCGGACTGCGCCGAGGCGGCCCCTGCGAGGCCGTTCAGCGAAGGAGGGGCCCCCAGCCCCACCCCTTGGGAACAGCACGATCCGGTACACGACAGTAGTAACGTCGGTCGTCGGTCGGGGGCCTTCGGCCCGCTCGGCAGCTAGGCGGCCGGGCGGCTCTCGGCCCGCGACAAAGCCAACCTGCGGTTCAACCGGCGGGGGCCAAAAGGGCCAGCAGCTCCTCGGGCCGCCGGAGCAGATGCCGTGCCCCCGCCTCCCGGAGCTCTGCCTCGCCCCGGAACCCCCACAGCACGCCCACCGGCACCATGCCCGCGGCCCGGGCCGTGGCCACGTCGGTGGCGGTGTCGCCCACGTACAGGCAGGCCTCCGGCTCCACGCCCATCACGGCCGCGGCGCGCAGGGCGCCGGCCGGGTGGGGCTTCCGGGGCAGGTCGGGCATCGCCCCGATCACCGCGGAGAACCGCCACCGCCCCAGCAGGGCCCCGACCATCTCCACCGCCGGCTCGTGGGGCTTGTTCGTGACCACCGAGAACGGAATGCCCCGCGCCACGAGCCGGTCCAGAAGCTCCGGAACCCCCGGGTACGGCCGGGTGGTCTCCAGAGACCTCCGGGCGTACTCGGCCCGCAGGTCTGCCAGCACCCGGCCCACCTCGTCCTCCGACGATCCGGCGGGCACGATCCGGCGCACCAGCATCTCCATGCCGTCGCCCACGAACCGGCGGTAGGCGTCCTCCGGGTGCTCGGGGAGCCCCCGGCGCCGCAGCACCGCGTTGCCGGCCCGGGCGATGTCGGCCAGGCTGTCCACCAGGGTGCCGTCCAGATCGAACACAACCGCTCGCGTCATCCGATTGGCCTTCGGCCCGCTAGGCAGCCGCCCCTGCGAGGCCGTCCAGCGAAGGAGGGGCCCCCAGCCCCACCGTCGGCAACGAGCCCGAACCCAAGCACCCTTCCTCCGTTGTCCGGCGCCGAAACGAACCGGGGCGCCCGGAGTCGGGTCCGGGCGCCCCGGGCCGCCACCGGCCCGATCAGTAGATGCCCAGGTAGGTGTCGAGCTCCCAGTTCGTCACGGCCATGCGGAACTCGTCCCACTCCTTGCGTTTGGCCTCCAGGTACTTCTCGAAGATGTGGTCGCCCAGGGTGGCCCGGCTCAAGGGGTTCTTCTCGAACTCGTCCAGAGCCTCGGCCAACGACCCCGGCAGGCTCGCGATGCCGGCCTCCACCTTCTCCTGGCCGGTCATGGCGAAGATGTTGGCGTCGGTGGACGCCGGGCACTCCAGCTGGCTGCGCACGCCGTCGAGCCCGGCGTTGAGCATCATGGCGAACGCCAGGTAGGGGTTGCAGGTCGGGTCCGGGCAGCGCACCTCCACCCGGGTGGACATGCCCCGGGCGGCCGGGATCCGCACCAGGGCGCTCCGGTTCGAGGCCGACCACGCCACGTACACCGGCGCCTCGTACCCCGGCACCAGCCGCTTGTAGGAGTTGACCAGGGGGTTCGTGACCGCCACGAAGCTCCGGGCGTTCTTGAGGACGCCGGCGATGTACTGCCGGGCCGTGTCCGACAGCTGCAAGGGCGCCTCCGGGTCGAAAAACGCGTTGGAGCCGTCGAGCCGGAACAGCGACTGGTTGGTGTGCATGCCCGAGCCGTTGATCCCGAACACCGGCTTGGGCATGAAGGTGGCGTGGAGCCCGTACTTACGGGCGATGGTCTTCACCACCCACTTGAAGGTGACCACGTTGTCGGCGCACGACAGGGCGTCGGCGTACTTGAAGTTGATCTCGTGCTGGCCCTCGGCCACCTCGTGGTGGCTCGCCTCAATCTCGAACCCCATCTGCTCCAGGGTCTCGATGATCTCCCGGCGGCACGCGATGCCGTAGTCCTCCGGGTCCACGCTGAAGTAGCCGGCCTTGTCGTGGGTGATGGTGGTGGGCTCGTCGTCCTCCAGGCTGAACAGGAAGAACTCGCACTCCGGGCCCACGTTCATGGTGAACCCGTCCTTCTTGGCCTCGTCGAGCACCCGCCGCAGGTTGCCCCGGGGGCAGCCCTCGAACGGGGTCTCGCCGTCGGCCTTGTACACGTCGCAGATGATCCGGGCCGCGCCCCGGCCGTCCTTCTTCCGCCACGGCAGCACCCGGAACGTGGAGAAGTCGGGCTTCAGGTACATGTCGGACTCGTTGATCCGCACGAACCCGTCGATGGACGAGCCGTCGAACATCATCTTGCCGTCGAGGGCCTTCTCGATCTGGCTCCGGGGGATGGCCACGTTCTTCATGAACCCGAAGATGTCCACGAACTGCAACCGGAAGAAGTGGATGTTCTCGCGCTCGACGATCTCCAGGATCTCTTTCTTGGTCACGACGATTTCTCCTTCGGATGGGGAACACACCGACACAACGGCGCTGGAGCATACCCTGCCGGACTACTCGTCTCAACCCTTGCCGGCGGGAATCGCGCTTTCCATCCTTCCTTTGCCCCTCCCGCGTTCCGGGGGATCCGTCCCGGCAGGGTTCTCCGATAGGCCGCCACAGTGCCAAGGCCCTCGTGGGCCCCCTATCTTCACGCCTTCTTCAAAGTTCGTTCACGCCTCCTTCAGATTCCGTTCCTTACCCTTCCAGCCGAGCCATCCCCGGAGCACCCCAGCCCGCCTCTTTCTTCTGCGTGGGCCCAGACCAGGGACAGTGCCATGGCCTCGATCACCGTGCCCACCCGCCCGGCACGCCAGCGATGGATGTGGATCGGCCTGGGCGTCCTGACGATCGTTTCGTTTCTCCCGGCCTCCCCCCCCCAGGGCCCCTTCGACGCCCGCGACGGCGCCAGGATTCCAGGGGTTCACCTGGAGATGCCGCTGACCGCCGTGCTGCTGGAGCCCCTGGCCGCTCCGGTCTACGTGCTAGCCGGGGCCCCGGATTTCCGAAGGGCCGGCGTTGCGACCCTCGTGTGGGTGGCACTGGGCGCGGCCGGATGGTGGCTGGTGCGGCACCGGGGCACAAAGGGGAGGCGCAGAATCCTGGGGGCGGCCGGCGCGGGGGTCGCCGCCGCAGGGCTTCTGGCGGCTTGGCTCGGGTTCGGCGTGGCCGTGCGCCTGCCCGGATGGCGCCTGGTGTGCGACGACCCCGCATGGGTCGTCGCGGACCTTCACACGCACACCTACGGATCCCACGACGGCCTCGTATCGGCGGATGCCAACCTGGGAGCCCTCGCCGCCTCCGGGTACGACCTGGTGGCCGTTACCGAACACAAGCGTCCCGCGGGGGCTTTCGCGGCCGTCAGGGCGGCGCGCTCGCACGCCCCGGCCAAACCGGCCGTAATCCCGGGGGTGGAGGTCCGGAGCCCCCTGGGGCCGTACCTTCTGGGGATAGGACTTCGTCCCGGCATCGAGCTTCCAAGACGCAACGGCCGCGGAGACCCCTCGTTTGAGGCCAGATTCGTCCGGGCGGTACACCGGGATCACGAAGGGGCTGTGATCGCCCTCTCGTACCGGCTCTCCCCGTCCGACATTGATCGGCTGATCGACCTGGGGGTCGACGCTTTCGAGATCTCCAACTCGGGCCACCCAGCCCTGGAACCCGCCGTTCGGCGCGCCCTCCTGGCCGCCTCCCGGGAACAGGGTATCCCCCTGATCGCCTCTTCCGACTGGCATGGGTGGGGAGGCATCTTTCGGACCTGGACCCTAGTCCGACGCCCCCCATTCGGAACGAGCCAAGCCGGGGATGTTCTCTGGCTCCTACGGCATCGCCGCAGAAAGGCCTTCGTCCCCGTGATCGCCGGGACTTTCGTCCAGCCGGGATGGTTCCGGATCGTGACCGCGCCCTTTTTCGAAACGGTGCGCTACCTTTCGGAGCTCTCCCCTCTGCGGGTCCTCGTTTGGTGGGTCTGGACAGGCGCTCTATCCTTCCTATGGGCTGGCCTGAGGCGAAGAGGGGTCCCACGGCCCGGGCGCTTCCTGCTCGCGCCGAGCCTGTGGATTTTGTCCGCCGGACTGGGCTATCGCGGGTTCCAGTGGGTCGCCGTCTGGGCCTCCGGAGCAACCGTTTCTTCCTTCCCCGCCGAGATCGGTTTCGAGACGGTTGGCCTGGCGTTGGCGTGCGCAGCGGCTGGAGCGGTGTCGGCCCACAGGGAGCTACGAGCCCTTCGCGGAACCCGGGCAGCCCGCGGCGCAACCCAGGCGGCCTGCCCGGCTACCGATCTTCTCCCCCGCGTTGCGGAGGACGCTGGAGCATCCGGGTAACACGGCAAGCTGCCGGCGCCTGCGCCGGACGCGGTGGCCTGCAATCCGGGCCCCTTCAACTCTTCGGGAATTCGAGGCAAAAGGTGGATCCCCCGCCCGTCTCGCTCTCCACCCGGACCTCGGCCCCGTGGAACCGGGCGATCTCCCGCACGATGGCGAGGCCCAGCCCGGAGCCTCCGTCCTCCCGCGATCGGGAGGGATCCACCCGGTAGAACCGCTCGAAGATTCTGGGGAGATGCTCGGCGGGAATCCCTGGGCCGGTGTCGGTGACCTCCACAGCCGGGGGAGGTCCGGGCCGCACCCTCACCTCCACCCGGCCCCCCGGGGGCGTGTAGCGCACCGCGTTTTCCACCAGATTCGATACGGCCTCCTCTAGAAGTCCAGGGTCCCCCCTGACCCGAACCGGATCCTGCCGTCGCACCTCCAAAGCCACGCCCTTGGCCTGCGCCGTAGCCTGGTGGAGAGCCGCGGCCTCGGCAGCCACGAACGCCAGATCAATCTCCCCGCGATCCCCCGGGAGCACCCCGTTCTGGAGACGGGACAAGCGCAGCAGATCCTCCACCATGGCGGCGAGCTTTCGGACCCGGCACAGCACCCGCTCGAGCGCCCCCCGCAGGTCCTCCGCCGGACGGGGCCGGCGCAGCGCCACCTCGCACTCGGTCTGCACCGCGGCAAGGGGAGACCGCAGCTCGTGGGCGACGTCCGCGGAAAACCGTTTTTGGCGCTCGTACGCCGCTCCGAGGCGTTCGAGGGCGCGATTTAGCGCCTGAACCAGGCCACGGATCTCATCGGCTACGCCGGTCTCGGGCAATCTCACCGATGGATCGTTGGGCCTGATCCCGTCCGCCTGGCGGGACAAATCCTCGAGCGGGCTCAACGCCCGGGAGATGATCCAGGTGGGCAGGAGCGCCAACGCCACGAAAAGACCGCCGAATCCCCACATGAGGCGTCGACGAAGTCGGACAAGGGCCTTGTCCACCGGCTTTAGGGCCCGGCCAGTCACCACCCACAAGGTTTGGGGAACCGCTTCCGGAAGCGCCTCCCCGGGATGCGCAGCCTTCCATTCGTCCACATCCTCCGGATCCCGCTCCGGCTCCCGCACCACCGGCAAGAACGCCGTGCGAAAGCCGGGCGGCCCGGCGAGCACGCGCGCCCCGGCGCTCCCGCCGGGAGGCGGAATCTCCGGGGCTCCCGGGTGCCGCGCCACCACCTGCCCCCCTGGCCCCAAGATCACGTAGAAGAAGTCACCCCTACGCTCCGAGAGTTCCGGCACGGTCAGGTCCTCGGGGTCAAAGGCCGGTGTTCCATCGACCTCGACCTCGACCCCCGCGGCCAGGGCCTGGGCCGTGACCAAGAGCCCGTGGTCGAACGAGGCCATAAGGTCCCGGCGAAAGGATTCGTGGATGCCGGCCGCGGTCAGGAACAACGCCAGGGCGGTCAGCGGGAGGAGCGGAACGAGGACGCGCGACCGGATCGAGGTCATCCCGGCGTCTCCGGGATGCGAAACCCCACTCCTCTGACGGTCTCGATCACCCGTTCACCGCCCGCTGTTTTGAGCTTTCGTCGCAGGTTGGCCACGTGGGCGTCGATCACGTTGGATTCGGCGTCGAAGGCGTGATCGTACACCTGGAGGCTCAGACGGGTGCGGGAGAGGGTCTTTCCCTTGTGCAGTAGGAGAGCTTGGAGGATCTGGAACTCCTTCGGGGTAAGCGGCAGTTCCTCCTCGCCCCAGAACACCCGGTGGGCCTCCGCGTCCAGGCGAAGCGCCCCCCAGACCAGCACAGCTTGTCCCACGCCGTGGGTCCTCCGCAACACGGCGCGGACCCTCGCGAGCAGCTCTTCGAACCGAAACGGCTTGGGCAGGTAGTCGTCCCCGCCCAGGCGGAGCCCCCGGATCCTGTCTTCCACGTCGCCCCGGGCGGTGAGGAACACCACCGGAACCCCATTTCCCTCGGCTCGTAGGGTCTCGAGCAATCGGAAGCCGTCCATGCCGGGAAGCATGAGGTCGAGCACCACGAGGTCGTGCTCGCCCGTGCGGGCCAGGTAGAGTCCGTCCTCTCCGTCGAAAGCCTGATCCACGGCAAACCCCTCCTCGCGGAATCCACGGGTCAGGGCGTTGGAAAGGTCCACGTCGTCTTCGACGATCAGGAGTCGCACGGCCATCCTCCCGGATCTGCGCCATCCCTTACCGAACGGGAGCCTTCCCCCGTACGCTGGGGGAAGGCTCCCACAGGTTTCCCACGTCGGGCAATGGTCACGGTGCCGGTGTGACCTCGGTAAGCTCCACGACCTCGTCGGCCGTCAGGGCCTCTTCCTTCACCACCCCCACGCCGGGGGCGTACCATTTGTACTCCATCACATCCGGCTCCAGGGGGTTCCAGTCCAGGGTCTGCACGCAGTCCTCGTACACGGTGCCGTCCTCGAGCTCCACCGTCACCCCTGTGGCCACCACATAGGCCATGTCCTCGGCCTCATCTTCATAGTACTCCTGGTAATACGAGGTGCCCGCGGCAGGCGACGCCAGCATCAGGTACCCGGGCTCGGCACCGTCCACGCCGGCCTCCCACGATCCCTCGCTGTCCGCGCCCACCACGTTCCCCGCGTCGTCGTACTCGTAGTTCACCACGTCCTCGCCCATGTACCACACGTTCCCCGCGTCGTCCTGGGCGTACCAGTCGTGGGTGTCCTCGATGAGGAGGTCCTCCGTGTCCAGGGGGAGCCCGTCGCCCAGGTACACCCGGTCTCGCACCACCCGGCACTCCACCCCGTTGACCACCCGCGTCTCGTCGAGCACCTCCACCACCGTGGTCTCCACCCCGTCCTCGGTCTCGGCCGTGTAGGTCCAGGTGGTGCCCGGCTGGAGAGGAAAGTACGGGTTGTCCACGGTCGTCGGGTCCGTGAAGTCCGCCGCGCCAAAGTCCGGCACCCGGCCCGCTCCCTGCCGGAACACGGCCCGGAGCTCCACGAGTTCCTCGGCCTCTTCCTCCTTTACCACGCCCACGTCGGGGCAGTAATACTTGTAGGCGTCGGAGTTTTCCTCGAGGGGGTTCCACTCCACCGTCTGCACGCAGCCCTCGTACACGGTGCCGTCCTCAAGCTTCACCGTCACGTCCACGGCCTCGACCTTGCCCATGTCCTCAGCGACCCCTTTCAGGTACTCCTGGCGGTAAGAGTCGCCCACCGCGGGCTGCGCCTTGAACAGGATGCCCGGCTCGGCACCGTCCACGCCGGCCTCCCAGGCCCCGTCGTCGTTCGTGGCGACCACGTTCCCCTCGTCGTCGTACTCGTAGTTCGTCACCGCCTCGCCGAGGTACCAGACGTTTCCGTCCGCGTCCTGGGCGTACCAGTCGTGGGTGTCCTCCATCAGGAGGCCGTCCAGGAACACCCGGTCGTGGACCACCCGGCACTCCACCCCGGCCACCGTGCGGGTTTCATCCAGCACCTCGACCACGTCCGTTTCCACCCCGTCTTCGGTTTCGTTCGTGTAGGTCCAGGTGGTTCCGGGGTCCAACGGGAAGAACTCGTTCGTGATGTTCGCCGCGTCCGTTCCGAACCGAGCCGCGCTGAACGCGGGTTCCGGCGGGTCTGTCGGGCCCCCGCCGGACGAGCTGCTCCCGCAGCCTCCCAGCGCAAGCCCCAAAAGCACCGCAAAGCCGACTCCGATTCCGATCCGCCTCTTCATGCCGCACCTCCTTTCCCGATGGGGGAGCACCGAACAGGGCGCCGGGCCCGGAGGCCAGGAGGCAACCCCCGGCGTCCCGGCGGCAGGGGCCCTGACGCTAGGCCTCCTGCTTTTCTGCTTGCCAAGCCTAAAGGGGGCGCGTGAAGGAACTCTGAACGGAGTGTGAAGATTTCGTGAAAACAGGAACGCCAAAGGGTTTGGCGGGGTCAAACATTCGATATGTTTGCGTTTTTTGGCATAACCTGGTAGAGTCCGTCACCCTGCCGTATTTTGCGCCCCGTGCTCGCCGGTGCCCCGGGGCGATTTCCCGCTTCTTCCGCAAGAGACCGTGGGGGGTGCCCCGCTCCGGGGCATGGCTTACCTGCCGACGTCTGGGTGCGCCTCGAAACCGCGCGTCGGCACATGCGGGAGGAGCCTGCTCAAGGAGACTCGCGCATGGACCACCAAACCCAAACCATCACCGACATCATCCTGAAGGCGGCCGAGCGGGCCCGGGTCGAGACCTCCAACGAGCCGGAGCCGGGCCTCACCAAACGGGTGAAGTGGCCGGTCACCTGCACCGTGGGGCCGGGGCTGGAGGGCGCCATCGCCTGCGAGAGTCGGGTGGGGTACGTGAACGGCGCGAAGGGATGGCTGATCTACCGGGGGTACGACATCTTCGACCTGGCCGCCCACTCCAACTTCGAGGAGGTGTGCTATCTGCTGCTGCACGGCAGCCTGCCCACGGCCGACGAGTTCCGGGCCTTCCGGGACCGACTGGCCGAGTACCGGTGGGTGAACAAGACCCTCCGGATGCTCATGGGGTTTCCGATCGAAGAGATGCATCCCATGGCGGCCCTGCGGCTCGGCGTGAACCTCATGCGCCAGGAGTTCACCTACGCAGACTCCCGGGAGCGCCGCCCGGTCAAGGGCAACATCATCGGGTCCGACGAGGACTCCATCCCCATGGAGACCAAGCCCCGCGGCGAGACCCACGCGATCTACGAGTTCAAGCGCCGCAGCCGGGCCCGCCGGCTGCGGGCCAGCCAGCAGATGGACGACGCGGGCAGCATCCAGTCCGCCTACCACCTGATCGCGGGCATGGCCACCCTGGCCGCGGCGATCTCCCGGGTGCACCAGGGACTGATGCCCCTGGATCCCGATCCGGAGCTGAGTCACGCCGCCAACCTGCTGTACATGATGACCGGCCGCCGGCCCACCCCACTCGAGGAGCGGGTCATGGACGTGTGCCTGATCCTCCACGCCGACCACGGCATGAACGCGAGCACCTTCGCGTCGCTGGTGGTGGCCTCGACCCTGGCCGACATCTACCTGGCCGTGGGCTCGGGAGTGGCCGCGCTCCAGGGCCCCCTGCACGGCGGGGCCAACGAGCAGGTGATCTACATGCTCGAGGAGCTGGCCGAGACCGGGGACGTGACCGGCTGGATCGGAAAGAAGCTGGCCGCCAAGGACCGGATCATGGGGTTCGGCCACCGGGTGTACAAGGCCTATGACCCCCGGGCCCGGGTGCTGGGCCCGCTGGCCGAGGCCCTGGCCCGGGGCAAGCCGGACGTGGAGCCCCTGTTCCGGGTGGCCCAGCAGCTGGAGGCCGAGGTCCTCAACCGGTTCGGCAACGAGAAGAAGATCTTTCCCAACGTGGACTTCTACTCGGGCCTGGTGTACCGGAGCCTGGGGATCGAGCCGGAGATGTTCACCCCGCTCTTCGCCGTGAGCCGGGTGGCCGGGTGGACCGCGCGGGTCCTGGAGTACCTCCACAACAACCGGATCTTCCGGCCCCGGGCCATCTACGTGGGCGAGTTCCACAAGGAGTTCCCCTCCCCGGCCGAGCGGGGATTCTGATACCAAGTTGCGTTCAAACAGAGATCCATCGGGGGCCGGGGCAAGGGGTCCAATAGCTCTGAACGCAACTTGGTATGATTCGGGCCTTCGGCCTGGGGCGAGGGAACTCCAGGCTTTCGAGCTTCCCGGCCTCCCAGCTTTCCAGCCTTCTAGCTTTCCAGCTTTTCGGCCTTCCATCCGAAACAAAACGCCCCGGGCTGCGCAGGCGGCCCGGGGCGTTTCGTGTCTGGTGCGGTTCCGGCGGGGGGAGCTAGTCCTCCAGCCAGGAGTGGGAGTACAGCACGTCGCCGTTGAGCACCTTGAAGGTCTTGTAGAGCATCTTCTCGGTGTCGTTGGTGGGCTGCACGTCCTCGCCGTTCATCAGCTTGCCCACGTACTCCACCTGGTCCATCCGCTCGCCACGGCAGATGGCCATCATCTCGGCGTCGTACGAGTCCACGATCGCGGACTCCTGGCCCAGGTGGTACAGCATCATCAGGTACACCCGGTTCAGGATCGGCCGCAGCTCGTTGGGCGCGCCGTTCGACACGTTGGACAGGCCGCAGGTGTTCGTAGCGCCCGGAAGGATGTCCTTCACCATGGGCAGGAACTCCATGTAGGCCTTGACCTGGTTGATGTCCACGGACACCGGCAGCACGATCGGGTCCACCCAGTACCGGGCGTGGTCGATGCCGAGCTCGTCACCCATGGCCATGATGGTGGTCAGGGCCACGGCCCGCTCGCTCGAGTCCCGCGGGATGCCCTCTTCGCTCATGGTCAGGGCCACGAAGTCGGCGTCGTACTTCTTCACCAGCGGCAGCCGCTCCTGCATGCTCTGGGGCTGGGCCGAGATCGAGTTGATCAGCGCCCGCTCGTTGCACACCTGCAGGCCCGCCTCCACCGCGGCGGTGTTGGTGGTGTCCAGGGCCAGGCGCACGTCCTTCTTGACCTCCTGCACGGTCTCCACCAGCCACCGCATCATCTCGTCGCCGGCCTTCCGGGCCGGGCCGAGGTTCAGGTCGAGCATGTCGGCGCCGGCCGCCAGCTCCTCTTCGGCCATCTTCTGGATCGGACCCTTGTCCTTCTCGCGGATCGCGGGCCCGATGGTCTTGCTCATGATGTTGATGCTCTCGGCAATCGTGAAGATCTTCATCTCGTTCCTCCAGATGCGAAATCGGGGGGGCGCCGGCGGCGCCCCCCGAAACGGACCGGCTCTACTGGCCGACGTAGTCCTTCAGGAACTTCGGAATGTCGGCCGCCTCGCGGGTGCCGATCACCACCTCCCAGCCCTCACCGAGCTCCTCCTGGAGTTCGCCGGAGATCTGGGCCACGTACCCGGGGATGATCAGCTTGCGGTGGTTCACCTTCTCGGTGATGCCGCTCTTCTTCACGAACGGGGCGATGGCGTCGGCCACGAACTTGCCGGCGGACCAGGCGGTCAGCACGCTCATGCCCTCGGTGTCCATGATCAGCAGCCAGGTGGGCACCCGGCTCGCCTCCACCTCGGCGCTCACCACGAAGTAGGTCAGCGCGAAGTTGGTGGTCACGATCACCGGGCTGTCCGGACCGGGGTTGTTGATCTCGTAGATGCCCTGGTCCATGGTCATGGGCCGCTGCGGGTCGGTGTAGATGTTCAGCCGGTTCACCAGCAGCGGGTAGGTCACGGCCGGGTCCAGGGTGCTCAGCACGACCGCACCGGCGTACTTGTCGATCAGCAGGGCCGCGTAGGTGGCCTGCAGTTCGACCTCCTGGGTCATGGCGCAGGGGAACGCGATGGTGGGGAAGCCCAGGGGCCGGAACTTCTTGTCCAGGGCCGCCCGCCGGATCGCGATGTTGGCGGTCACGGTCTCGCGGATGCCCTTCCAGCCGGTGTCGAGCAGGGCCTCCTTCAGGCCGGCGGCCACGATCTTCTCGCCCACGGCCGCCAGGTCCTCGAGGGTGTCGCCCTGGGCCACCGGCACCGCGCCGACCTCCTTGGCGAAGGCGATCAGGTCGTCGGCGTTGTCCTTAGTGACCGGGTGGATCGCGAACTTCTTGCCCTTCAGGGCCTCGGCCGCGGCCTTGAGCGTCGCCACGTCCTCGGACGACACGATGATGCCCTTCTCGGTGGCGCCGCCCACCTTCTTCACCAGGTCCAGGAACGAGGCCTGGTCCTTCTTCTGGTCCCAAAGGAACGCCCAGTTGGGGGCCAGGATCTTGCCCACCCGCTCGAAGCTCTGCTCGTTGAGGTATTTGAGCTGGGTGTCCACGTCGTCGGCCGACTGCTCGTTCGACAGGGCCACCACGATGGCCGTGGGGTTCACGAAGGTCTTCTCGTGGCGGTACTTGACGGTCTCGCCGCCCACCTTCCAGGCCGCGTCGCCCTGGCCCAGGGTCACGTCCCGGATCGGGGGCGCGCTGGCCTCGGACAGCTTGGCCTTGGACTCCTCGCTCACGTAGGGGCACTTGTCCAGCTCGGCCTTGCCGGCCGCCAGCTTCATGGCGAACGCCAGGCAGGTGGGGTCCCCGCACTCCTTACAGTTGGTCTGGGGGAGCAGCTTGTAGATCTGAATTCCCGTGAGTCCCATGATCCCTAACTCCTTTCGTCAAAGCGCGTAGCGCGAATCTCGAAACATCCAACCGGCGGCGGGGGGCCCGGGGCTCCCCGCCGCCGTGGGCATTACATCATGGGATCCATCTCGAGGGCGGGATGGCCCACCTTCTGCATGAACTCCATCACCTCTTCCTCGGTGGTGGCGTCCTCCTCGGTGGCGATCTTGTCGTAGAGATCGGGCACGCCCTCCTCCTCGCCCCGCTTCTGGATCACCTCCTTGAGGGACTCCTTGAGGTGCTTGGGCATCCAGGCCACCCGCTTGATCCCCCCCTCGGCCGAGATGAACTTCTTCGAGCCGATGTAGAACTTCGAGATCCCCACGAAGCCCGGGGTCTGGGCGCCGCCGCCCACCGACCCGGCCAGAGTGGAGAACGGCATGCCGCAGGGGGTCATGCCCGGGAAGTCCCGGTCCACCACCATGACCGCGTTGGCCATGGGCAGCAGGACCACGATCGCCTCGAAGCACCCGCAGGAGGTCATCGGGTCGACCATGAGGGAGTAGGCGCTGAACGAGGTCACCGACTCGTGGGAGTTCTGGTACACGTACTCGTTCACGCCGCTCCACTGGCCCAGTTTCTCGTCGATCACGTCGCCCTTTTTCACCGGCTGGTTCGGGCCGGTGGGGTTGATCTCGTAGGCGGCCTTGCCGTCCAGCCAGTTGTAGGCGCCGCACAGGCCCGGCCGCTCGGGGCTGATCACGCACACGTGGTCGGGCGCAAACGACTGGCACAGCAGGCAGGAGTAGAACGTCTCCACGGTCTCGTCGGTCATGGCCCCGAGGCGCGACTCCCGCTCACGGTAGGTCTTGCGGGCCTCCTCGATCAGCTCCTTCACCTTCTCGGGCTCGGTGTAGATCCGCACCTGGACCTTGTCGAGGATCTTACCGAACTCGTTGTGGAACTTGGCGTGGAGGATGGTGCCGAAGTGGCTCAGGCGCAGCCCCGCCTCGTAGGCCTTCTTGGACACCCGCATCCACAGGATGTCACGTTGGCCGATGTGCAGGATGCCCTCGGCGCCGTTCAAGAGGTGGTGGATCTGGCGCTCCAGGATCGGCTCGAAGTCCGGCTGCATGTTCCGGCCGGCCACCTCGACCCAGATGCCGATCGGATAGGTCTTGCCCACCTCCATCTCGTCCAGGTCGGGACCGATCACCTCGAACTTGCCGTCCTCCACCTGGTCGAGCTCCAGCATGCGGCAGAACTCGAACCCGTCGGCCTTGGGCCCGCCCAGCTCCACGTGCATGGCGTCGCGACCGATCCGCTCGCCCTCGAACGCCGGGGAGTACGAGACCGGGATGTCGATCTTGGAGATCTGGATCTTGAGGCCCCGGACCTCGATGGCCTTCGAAACGATCTGGTCGTGGGGCACGTTTGACACCACGTGCTCGTAGGTGCAGACGCCGGTGACCAGGATCTCGGGGATGTCCGAGTCGGCGATGGTGGGGAAGCCGTAGTTGATGGCGCCCGCGGCCGCCGCGTACCACTCGTCGGTGACCTCGCCCAGGGCCAGCACGAACGCGAAGATCCGGTTCTTGTTGTACCGCAGGATGCCGGCGTAGTCGCCTGGCTTCACCCCGCCGAAGGCCATGGCGGCCCGGGTGGCGAACCCGACGGCGTGGATGGCCGCCGAGGTGTCCCGACCGAACGGCACGAGCCGGGTGGGCCAGCCCACCTGCACCCCGGCCTCCACGAGCTGCTCGGCAAAGGTCTTGCCGTTGTGCTCCGAGGCCATGAACACGTAGATGCCCTTCTCCTGGAGCTCCTTGGCGATCTTGACCGCGGTCTCGTTGTCGGGGGCCGCGCCCACGACCGCGGCGAACCCGGGGGCCGAGCCGTCCACGAACTCCACGCCCCGTTTGCGCATGATCACGTCGTCGGCCGCGCCGAGCCAGATGTTGTCCTCGGTGGGGTCCTCACCCGTCACGTACGGGATCGGGTCCTCCAGGTACTTCAGCGCCTCTTCCATGTCGTAGGCGAACAGGGTGGCCATGCCCGCGTCCAGGGCGTGGCCCAGATACGGCACCCAGAGCTGGTCCTCCACGTGGGGGGGCAGCAGCTCCCGGCACCGCTCGAGCACCGGCTTCATGTCGCCGAGCGTCTCGACCTTGTGGCCCAGGATGCCGTAGATCACCGGCAGGTAGTACCCGGTGTTCGGCAACTTGACCTCTTTGTCCTCGCCGAACTTGGCGATGGCGTCGTTGACCTTCTTCTCCACGCGGTCCACGATGGCGTGGGCCCCGCGGATCGCGGCAGCGCAGATAATCTTCGACATATCGTTGACCTCCCTCGGTTAGACTTCGAGCTGGCGGCGGGCTTCCATATCGAAGAGCACCCGCTCCTTCTTCTTGTGGATCCCCAGGGCCTCGCGCTTCTTGTTGATGTGGTCGATCATGAGCGCCGCCATCTTGTTGGGGTCGCTCTCGAACGCCCACTTGCCGCCCAGGTCCTCCTCGATCCCGCCGAAGAGGTACTCGGCCCACTTGGTGCCCTCGATGGCCGGGAAGGTCACGCCGAACACCGTGAACACGCCGCTGGCCACGAAGTAGTGGCCGATGGCGATGGCCTTCTCGCTCATGTACTCGGGTGCGGCGCCGGCCACCGGCAGGTCGGAGATGTCGTCCCCGAGGCCGCCCGTCTTCACCATCTCGGACAGGGCCACCAGGATCCGGCTGTTGTCCACGCAGGCGCCGGAGTGGAGCACCGGCGGCATGCCCACGGCCTCGCACACCTCCCTGAGGCCCGGGCCGCAGTACTTGGCCGCCGCCTCGGGCTGCATGAAGCCCATCTTGGCCATGGTGATGGCCGAGCACCCGGTCTGGACCACCAGCACGTCGTTGGCCAGCAGCTCCTTCACCAGCTCGTAGTGCACCCAGTCGTGCTTCACCCGGGGGTTGGTGCAGCCCACCACCCCGGCCACGCCGCGGATGCGGCCGTTGATGATGTTGTCGTTGAGCGGGGTGTAGCTGGCGCGGAACGTGCCGCCCAGCATGTAGTTGATGGTCTCGTGGCTGAACCCGCCGATCATCTGCTCGCGGGTGTCGGGGATGGTCACCTTGGAGGCGTCGCGGTTCTTGAAGTTCTCGATCGCCTTGGTCAGCAGCTCCACACCGGACTGCCGGGCGTTCTCGGTGCCGTGGAACTCGATGTGCTCCGCGCCTTCGATCTTGCACCGGTAGTTGGTGGTGAAGAACTTGGTGTGGAAGCACTGGGACAGGCTCACCAGGCCCTGCTGGATGCACTGCACGTCCACCATCATGCCGTCCACGGCGCCGGTGATGATCACCGCGTCACACTGCATGAAGTTTCCGGCGTGCTTGAGGCCCCGGCGGATCAGCTGCTCGTTGCCCGAGCAGCACATGCCCACCAGGTTGATGCCCTCGGCCCCAGCCTCCTTGGCCTTGGCCAGCATCTCCGGGTCCTCGGCCAGCTCACAGAGCATGTCGAGCATGTGCGGCTCGTGGCCGTGCACCACCACGTTGACCTTGTTGGCGTCGAGCACGCCCAGGTCCACCTCGCCCCGGATCGGCTTGGGGGTGCCGAACATGATGTCGGACAGCTCGGTGGACACCATGGACCCGCCCCAGCCGTCGGCCAGGGCGCACCGGGCGGCGCCCAGGGTCAGGTTCTTGTAGTCCTGGTCCACGCCCATGGCGGTGCGGTGCATCATCTCCACCACTTCCCGGTCCACGCCCCGGGGCAGAAGGCCCAGCTCCTGCCACTTCTTGAACCGGGCCTCGGGGGCCCGCTCCAGGAACTTCAGCGGGCCGTGCTGCTGACCAAACTGGCTCAGGCAGATCTCCGCCACCTCCACGGCCACGTCCTTGACCTCGCGGCCCTCGGTCTCCACGCCCAGGTCCTTGGCCACGGCCAGCAGCTTGGCCTCGTCCCGGATCTGGTAGTCGGGGTTCTCGCCCTTGGCGATGCTCAGAAACAGCTCGCTCATCTCCCGGCCGTGGTCCGAGTGGGCTGCCGTGCCCGCGGCCACCATCCGGGCGAAGTTCCGGGCCTGGATGGTGTCGATGGTGGCGCCGCACACGCCCACCTTGTCGTAGGGAGCCTTGGAGCTCAGCCGGCACGGCCCCATCACGCAGTGCTTGCAGCAGGCGCTCTTGGCGCCGATGGGGCAGGCAGACATCTCGTCGGCCCGGTCGAACGCCGTCGAAAGCCCGGCGTCGCGGGCCTTCTTCAGCATCTCGGCCGTGGTCTCACAGATCGTCACGTCCTGGATCTCTCGAAGTTTCGCCATAACCGGTTTCCTCCCTCGGTGGTTTCCCCAGGGCCCTTAGGCCATGAGTTCGTCGATGATCTTCTTCAGGATCCGCACGGAGTCGGGGTGGCGCAGGATCAAGACGTCGGCGCCGGCGGCCAGCACGTCCACGGCCGAAACGGTCTCCCACAGCACCCCGCGGACCTTGGCCTCGCCCCAGGCCGGCTCCTCGTCCACCGACACCGAGGCCTCCTTGGTCTTCCAGGTGTACTTGCCCACGTCCAGGATCAGGGGGGACTGCATCTTCTCGTCACCCTGCTTCAGGCCCGTGAGCCGGTCCCGCTCCATCACGGTGTAGCAGTACTCGATGCCGTACCCCAGGGCGCCCATCTGGGGGTCCATGAGAATCTTGGTCATGGGCACGCCGAGGTTGTTCAGCAGGATGTTGAGCTGTTTGGCCATGTTCACGTCGATGGGGGTCTGCTGCACCACCACGTGGTCGTACCCGATGGCCGCGCCGCCGATCTTCTTGTAGTTGCCCTCCTTGGCCGGCCCGATCACCAGGTTCATGCCGGCGCACACCTCGGCCACCTTGGACAGGGTCTCGGCGTCCTTCTCGTCGTTCTCGCAGCCCCACACGATCAGGGGCACCGGGATCGCCTCGGCCACCTTCTTGGCCAGCTCGGCCGCCTCGTCGGCGCTGGTGTTCATGCCGTTGGGGTCGGTGCTCGCCAGCTGCAGGCAGATGGCCTCGGCGCCGAACTCCTCCACGCACTTCTTGGCCCAGGCCACCGCGTCGCCCATCACGTCGGCGAACGGCTCCTTGCAGGCCGGCGCCCAGGTCTCGCACACCTCGGCCTTGTCGTACACCTCCATGGCAACCAGTGGGCGGTTGGGGAACTCACCCTCGAAGTTGCACAGGGGCATCGCGGTCTCGCCACCCACGGTCCGGGCCTTGTCGCCCGCGCCGATCGTGACCTCTACGATCTTGCCGTTGTACTTGTCTTTGGGGAACTCGAATGCCATGACTACCGCTCCTTTCGCCCAGTGGCCCGAAGGCCGTGGTCCAAAACGAAGGTCCCCAGGTTCATCCCGCCCCCTTGGGCAGGTACTTCTCCACGATCTCCGCCACGGCGCGCACCGCGGCCGAGTCCGCCGGGAGCTGGAAGGTGGGTTTGCCCTCCAGGTCGTAGGCGTACACGTTGGGGTCGTTGGGCACCACCCCGGCCAGCTCGAGGCCCAGCCGGTCCAGCTCCCGGGCCGTGGCCTCGGGCAGGCCGCCGTCCACCCGGTTCACGATCACCGCGATCTTCCCGATGTTGAGCTTGAGCTCGTCCACCAGGTCGCGGATCCGGCCGGCCGCCTGCACCCCGCGCACCGACGAGTCGGTCACCGCGAACATCAGGTCCATGTTGTGGGTGGTGCGCCGCGACAGGTGCTCCATGCCGGCCTCGTTGTCCAGCACCACGTACCGGTAGTTGTCCGCGATCTCGTCCATGTACTTCTTGCACAGGGTGTTGGCGTAGCAGTAGCACCCGGGCCCCTCGGGCCGGCCCATCACGATCAGGTCGAATCCGTCGGCCTCGATCAGGCACTCCTGGGTCTTGTAGTTGATGTAGGCGTCCTTGGTCATGCCGGCGGGCACGTTGGACAGCCCCTCGCGGATCTGGCCGATGGTCTGGTGCACCTCGAGGCCCAGCACCTCGTTCAGGTTCATGTTGGCGTCGGCGTCGATGGCCAGCACCCGGCCGGCCTGCCGCTCCACCAGGTGGCGCAGGATCAGGCCGGCCACCGTGGTCTTGCCGGTGCCGCCCTTCCCGGCCACTGCGATGTTGAAGCCCATGTCGCTCTCTTCTCCTCCCGGCTCACTGGGCCCGAAGCCGCTGGGCCAGCCGGATGCGTTCCGCCTCGCGCGGGAACTCCTCCATGCGGGTGTGGGGCAGGAACAGGGCCGCCACGTACTCCTCCATGTACATGTTGGAGGCGGACAGTTCGATGTTGGTGATCATGGTGGCGATCTGCTCGGCCTCGTCGATCCGGTCCCGGTGCAGCGCCGCCATCTGGCACCCGGCCAGGCTGGTGTTGCCGCCGTAGGCCACCCGCTCCGGGTCGGTCTCGGGCAGCAGCCCGATGGCCATGGCCTTCTCCACGTCGATGAACTGGCCGAACCCGCCGGCGATGATGATCCGCTCGATGTCCGAGAAATGAAGGCCCACGCTCTTCAGCAATACCGAGCAGGCCGAGTAGATCGAGCCCTTGGTGCGGATCAGGTTGTCGATGTCGGGCTCGATGATCGTGATGTCCTGGTCGAGCTGGGTCTGGTCCTTCCAGCACAGCACGTACTCCCAGCCGTTCTCGCCCTCTCGGATCCGGTCGGTCCGTCCCGCCAGCTCCCGGTTGAACTTGCCGTTCTGGGTGATGATGCCGGTCTCCACGAACTCGGCCAGGCAGTCGATCATGGCCGACCCGCAGATCCCCTTGGGCGGCACCTGGCCGATGGTGAGGATCATCGGCTCCAGGTTCTCCGGGTTGATCCGGACCTGCTCGATGGCCCCGTAGGTGGCCCGCATCCCGAACTTCACCCCGCCGCCCTCGAACGCCGGGCCGGCCGACGCCGAGGCCGAGACCATCCAGTCCTGGTTGCCGATCACGATCTCGCCGTTGGTGCCCACGTCCATGAACAGGGTGAGCCGGGGATCGGTGTGCATGCCGGTGGCCAGCACGCCGGCCGTGATGTCGCCCCCCACATAGGAGGCCACGCAAGGCATCACGTAGCCCATGACGTGGGGCGGCACCCGGATGCCCAGCTCGGCCAGCCGGAACGGGGGGAAGAAGTTGGCCGCCGGCACGTAGGGGGCCTCGCGGATGTACTTGGGGTTCACGCCCAGGAGGAGCTGGGTCATGGTGGTGTTGCCGGCGAACACCGCGTGGGAGATATCGGCCGCCTCGGCCTCGGCCTTGGCCAGCAGCTCCTTGAGCACCCCGTTGATCGTCTTGACCGCCCGCTTCTGCAGGGTCTCGAGCCCGCCGGGCTTCAGGGCGGCGATGATCCGGGTGATCACGTCCTCGCCCAGGGAGACCTGGGCGTTGTAGTCGGCGGCCCGGGCCACCTCGGCGCCGGTGTTCACGTCGAGCAGGGCGCCGTGGATCGTGGTGGTGCCCACGTCGATGGCTAGGGCAAAGGTTCGGCCCCGGGTGTCGCCGGGCTCCACCCGCACGATCCGGTGGCTGCGGTGGGTCCGCATCACCGTGGCCGTGACCTTCCACCCGCCGTCACGCAGCACCGTGGGCAGGTCGCGCAGCACCGTGTAGTCGGTGGAGACCTTGTCGAGCTCGTGCTCGCGCTTCAGGGCCTGGCCCAGCCGGCCCATGTCCGACATGTTGTTGTCGGCCGTGGGTTCGGGCAGCTCCACGTAATACTTGGCCACCGCCGGCTCGGGGGCGATGCCCTCGTACTCCTTCTCGAACCGGGCGGCCCGGAGCACGTGGTCGGGGCGGCGACTCAGGACGCCCTTCTCGTACCGGGACTCCACCGGCACCTCCACGACCAGATCGCCCACGATCTCGGTCTGGCAGGCCAGTCGGTAGCCCTTGTCCCACTCGTCCTGGGTCAGCTTCGAGGAGTGTTGGGAGCGGTGCTCGCCCTCGAGGATCCGGACCTTGCACTTGCCGCAGGTGCCGGCCCCGCCGCACGAGGCGTTGATGTGCACACCGGCGACCATCGCGACCCGCAGAAGATTCTCCGCCTCGCGATAGACGTCGATGGACACCCCATCGGGTTCGAACCGGACCGTGTAGCGGCGCTCGGGCAAAGCCGTCCCTCGAAACGGACGAACGGGGGAGGGGGGGAGGCCCCCTCCCCCGCGTCCCGCGAAAAACGAAGGAGAAGTTTAGAACAGACCCTTGATCTTGCCGTTCTCGTCCACGTCCACGTACCGGTAGGCCGGATCCGCGGACAGGCCCGGCATGGTGCGCATCTCGCCGAGCAGGGGGTACAGGAACCCGGCACCCAAGCTGGCCCGGATGTCCCGGATGGGCACCCGGAAGCCCTTCGGCCGGCCCTTCAGGGTCGGGTCGTGGCTCAGGCTCAGGTGGGTCTTGGCCATGCAGATGGGCAGCTTGTCGTAGCCCAACTCGGTGTACTGCTTGATCTTCGCCTCGGCGGCCGGCATGTAGTCCACCCCGTCGGCGCCGTACATCTCCTTGGCGATGACCTCGATCTTCTGCTTGATGGACCAGTCGTCCGGGTACAGGAACTTGAACTCGCTGGGCTCTTCGCAGGCCTTCACGACCTCGTGGGCCGCGTCCTCGGCGCCGGCACCGCCGTGCATCCACACCTCGATCGGCACCGAGGCCCGGGCGCCGGCCCCCTCGGCCCGCTTCTGGATCATCTTGACCTCGTCGTCCCGGTCGAACACGAACTTGTTGATCGTGTTCACCACCGGCACGCCGAACTTGCGCATGTTTTCGATGTGGGCCTCGAGGTTCTCGATACCCTTCTCCAGGTAGTCGTAGTGCTCGCCCTTCAGGAACTCGGCCAGCTGCTTCGGGGTCATGCTGGCGATCTTCTCGTAGGGCATGCCGTGCATCTTCAGGGCCCGCACGGTGCAGGTGATGACCACGCAGTTGGGCCGGAACCCGCCGTAACGGCAGGGGATGTCCATGAACTTCTCGGCGCCCATGTCCGAGGCGAACCCGGACTCGGTCACCACGTAGTCGCCCAGCTTCAGGGCCACCTTGTCGGCGATGATCGAGTTGTTGCCGTGGGCGATGTTGGCGAACGGGCCGGCGTGGATGAACGCCGGGTTGCCCTCGAGGCTCTGGATCAGGTTGGGCTTCAGGGCGTCCTTCATGAGGGCGGCCATGGCGCCGGCCACCCGGAGGTCCTCGGTGGTCACGGGCTTGCCGTCGTAGGTGTAGCCCAGCACGATGCGGCCCAGCCGCTCACGCAGGTCCTTCAGATCGGTGGCCAGGGCCAGGATCGCCATCACCTCGGAGGCCACGGCGATGTCGTACCCGCTCTCGCGCGGGATGCCGTTGAGCTTGCCGCCCAGGCCGATCACGATCTGCCGCAGGGCCCGGTCGTTCACGTCCACCACTCGGCGCCACTGGATGGTGAGGGGGTCGATGTTCAGGGGGTTGCCGTGCATCAGCGACGAGTCCAGGGCCGCCGCGCACAGGTTGTGGGCGATGGACACGGCGTGGATGTCGCCGGTGAAGTGGAGGTTCAGGTCCTCCATGGGCACCACCTGGGAGTACCCGCCGCCGGCCGCTCCGCCCTTGATGCCGAACACCGGGCCGAGGCTGGGCTCCCGCAGGCACAGCATGGAGCGCTTGCCGATGTAGTTCAGGCCCTCGTTGAGGCCGATGGAGGTCACGGTCTTGCCCTCGCCCAGGGGGGTGGGGGTGCAGGCCGTGACGTCGATCAGCTTGGCGTCGGGCTTGTCCTTGAGCCGCGCGAGGACCTTGGCGTAGTCCACCTTGGCCTTGTAGTTGCCGTAGTACTCCAGCTCGTCCTCCAGGAGCCCCGCCTTCTCGGCGATCTCCCGAATGTGCTTCATCTTGTGATTCTGCGCGATTTCCAGGTCGGAGGGGACGTGCCGGGGCTCGAGTTTTGCCATGGTTCTCCTCCCTCTGTGGCGGCCCGAACGGGCCTGGATGGGGTTAGTGGGCTGCCGTCTCGGCAAACCGCCGCCGGAACCCGGGGCTCCGGCGCGGAACGATCCCGCGTGGAAGAGACCTGAACCAACCGGTCCGTTCGGGGAGAGGAAACGAGCGGGATGCTGTGACGCAGCATCCGCGGGGCGCGATGACACGGCCTGGCGGTAACCCCTCGCCGAACCCCAAACACTTGGGAACTGCCGGGCCGAAACAGCGGCCCGAGCGAACAAAAACCGGCCCGGAAACGGCGGAGCCGGGGGCGGAGCATCCTCCCGGTCGCCCGGCGCGCGGACGAACCACCGTTTCCCGGTCCCAAAACCGGCGCAAGGATAACGGCCCCCTTTTCGGGGTGTCAAGCGGTTTTTGCCTCAAAGATATTGAGAAAATCGGCACATTCTCGCCGGAGACACCGCTCGAAACCGGGCCGCGACCCCGGAAGTGTTTGAGCCTGGTGAACAAATTTTCTACTTTTTGCCGGTGTACCGGTCCCAGTCCGCCAGGAACTGCTGGATCCCCAGGTCCGTCAGCGGGTGGCCCAGCATCTGGGTCAGCACCTTGTGGGGAATCGTGGCGATGTCCGCGCCGAGAAGGGCCGCCTCGACCACGTGCATGGGGTGGCGCACGCTCGCCACGATCACCTCGGTGTCCACGTCGTAGTTCCGAAACATGGTCACGATCTGCTCGATCAGGGCCATGCCCTCGTGGCCCCGATCGTCCAGCCGGCCCACGAACGGGCTGACGAAGCTCGCGCCGGCCTTGGCCGCCAGCAGGGCCTGGGTGGGGCTGAACACCAGGGTCACGTTGGTGCGGATTCCCTCGGCCGCCAGCCGCTTGACGGCCCGAAGCCCGTCGGCCGTGATCGGCACCTTCACCACGATCTGATCGTGGATCGCCGCCAACTCCCGGGCCTCGGCCACCATCTTGTCGGCCTCCAGGGCCACCACCTCGGCGCTGACCGGGCCGTCCACGATCCGGCAGATCTCGGCCAGCACCTCCCGGTAGGGCTGCCCCTCCTTGGCGATCAGGGTGGGGTTCGTGGTGACCCCGTCCACCACCCCCAGCGCCACGGCGCTGCGGATGTCCTCGATGTTCGCGGTGTCCAGGAACAGTTTCATCTTCGCCTCCGTTGGGGGGTCATACCAAGTCGCATTCGAAGCCAGCGATTTGGGGGGGCCGTTGGCCCGGAGCGCTACGGCCGAGCCGTTCCAGCGGCTCGGCGCAGGGGAGCGCCCGCGGCGCGTGCTCTCACGCGCCGCAGCAGACCGAGCCGTAGCGGCTTCGGCGAGGCCGTCTTTTCCGGCGGAGGACCGACGGCCCCCAAATCGCCCCTCTATGAGCTCACCTTGATCGCAAATTGGTGTCAGAACCGGTGCCCGACCCCGATGTAGATGCTGGTCTCGTCGAACAGGTGCACCTCACCCGTGAAGTACACGTTGGGGTTCACGAAATAGTCGGCCCCGCCGAACACCCCCAGGAACCCGTCCTGGCGGTAGTCGTCCAGGCCGCCGCCGTCGTAGCGGCTGGCCGTGAACCGCAGGCCCGCGTAGGGATACATGTACCCCACCGTGCCCGCGGCCCCGATCTCCCGGACCACGTAGCCGGCCAGGTGGTAGGCCTGGTGCCGGACCCTCCGGGACCCGTCCTCGGACCGGTCGAACTCGGCCTGCAGGTCCACCACCACCCGCACGTCGCCGGAACGAAGAACCCCGATCTTGGCGCCCACCCCCCCGAGCCCGCCCAGGGTGCCCTCGAAGTCCGCCTCCTGGAACTGGATGTCGGAGAACCCGAGGAACCCGTACAGATCGAGCCCGTCCACCACCCCCACCTGGACCCGGCCCAGCATGCGACGGGTGGAGACCTCGTCGGCCCGCCCGTCCTCCACGTCCTGCTCGCCGTAGGCCACGAACCCCGAAACCGTGAACTTGCCGGGCCCCACGGGCGCGGCCAGCCCGGCCACGTTGGCCGCCCCGGCCGGTGCCGCCACGAGGAGCGCCGCCACGAGAAAACCGATCCGTCTGCGCATGATCCGAGTCCCTCCGCTCGTCCGGACGTCTCCCGGGAGAGCCTGCCTGCCCGGGGCACCCCCGCCGGTCCCGTTTCCCACCTCGGTCGGGACCGCGATACCTACCACAACCCCACCCCCACTCCAAGCCCCCTTCCCGTAACTTCGGTCGACGGTCTACGGTCAACGGTCGTCGGTCTGGGGCCTTCGGCCCGCTGGGCGGCTCTCGAACCACGCCAAAGCTCGGGGGACATGGGGTCTGCTGGAGAGTCGCTGCGCGGCGGATCTCAATGCCCGGCTTCGCGCGCGGCCGGGGGCGGTCCCGCCCCCCGAGGGCTCTCGGTCCAAACGCAACTCGGTATGAGTGCCGGGGGCCCGGCAACAGGGAAAGGGCAACTTGTCACGCCCCATTACGTGTAGGTGCGACTCCTGGTCGCGATCCTGGGCCGTGAGGCCCGGCGGGGCCTTGTCGCGGTTTGGAAGGCCGCTTCCACGGGTGAGGGCGTACGGCTTCGTCCGCAGGCTAAGGCCTACCCGGCTACCCGCACCGTTCACGAGGCCTCTTGCCGCAGCCACCGATCGCACGCCTTCTGAAGGACAGACACGGGAAGTTTCATGCTGCCGGCACCCAACGTGGCAATCGGCCGATTGCCAAGACTACACCCGGCCGCCATGAAACCGAATCACGTCGTTCCCAGATGGATCGAGCGACGGCTGGAGGAAGCCGTCGGCGGCAGTCCGGTGGGATTGCTCCACGGCCCTCGCCAGAGCGGCAGGACCACACTGGCGCGCCGAATCGGCGAGAGGCTCGGCTTCGCCTACGTCAACCTGGACGACGACGTCTCCCGCGCCGGGGCCAAGGCCGACCGGGTGGGAGGCGTGGCCGGCCTGGGGGGCCGTTTCAGCTCAGTCGGCCGATCATCCGCGACTACGCCCCACAGGTCCCCTTCAACCGCAAACAGGTGCTGGACCGGTGGATGCTCGGGCTCTTCAGCGTCGAGCGGGTCGATCCGCTCGCCGAGCACCTGTGCGATGAGAGCCTGGAGGGGATGGGCGAGAACAATATCTTCCACCACGCCCATTGCCTGCACCTGCCGGAGGAGAACCGCCCCGAGTTGTCCCACGGGGTACTGCTCCGCTAAGCCATCGTTTTCGGTGACACAAAACTCAACGAGCGGCGAGTCACCCACGGTGGGCCACCGTCGCGTGGAAGAACTTCCCGCTCACGCCTTCGTGACCTCTACCCTCACCCCCCGGAAGGCCACCTGGCCGGAGACCGGGCAGCGCGCTTCTAGGTTGGTGACGTGGTTGATGGACCGCCAAGCCGTGAAGGGGCTCTTCTCGCCGTAGGAGTAGGGCACGAACACGGTGTCCCTGCGGATGCCCGGCGAGACCACGGCCCGGGCGTCGGCCTCGCCGAACGGGGACCGCACCCTGACGCGGTCCCCGTCCCGAATGCCCAGCCGAGCGGCCGTGTCCTCGTGGATCACGCACACCTGGTCCGGTGCCAGGTCGTTGAGCCGTCGGATCCAGTGCGACGTGTGGCCCATGATGGCCCGGCAGGGGCGGCCGGTTGCCAGGTAGAGGGAATAGCCGTCCGGCTCCTCTCGTTTCCGGGTGAGCCGCACCCTTCGGGTGTACGTCCGGCCCTTCTGGAAGGGGGAGGGTACGAGCGCCGGGTGGTCGTAGGCGATGGTGGGCTCGCCCGCCGGCGCCGCATCGGGATCCGTGTAGTAGTGGGGAACCGCGCTCAGGCCGTAGGCCGCGAACCTCTCCTCGAGCTCCTCCGTCCAGAGCTCGATCTTGCCGCTCTTCGTGGGAAACCTCTTGTCCAGGAACAGCGTGCCCCGCTCCTCCACGGCGTTGCCGTCGACCCGGATTGGCGCCCGCAGGGCGTGGTCCGGCCGGGCCGTGAACCGCTCCACGGTGTAGCCTCCGGCGGCGCCGGCCAGGTTCTGGAGCTTCACCGGGTCCTTCAGATCGTCGGTGAACACCTCGCCCCATCCCATGCGCTGACCCAGCTCGACCCACCACCACCGGTCCGGCCGGCACTCACCGGGGGCCCGGACGATCTGCGGCACCCAGACGAACCGGCTGTCGTCGCTCACCGGGGCCAGGCCCCCG
This sequence comes from Deferrisoma camini S3R1, assembly GCF_000526155.1. Taxonomy (NCBI): domain Bacteria; kingdom Pseudomonadati; phylum Thermodesulfobacteriota; class Deferrisomatia; order Deferrisomatales; family Deferrisomataceae; genus Deferrisoma; species Deferrisoma camini. Next base: position 3,043,255 of record NZ_JAFN01000001.1, read on the forward strand.
GCCTCGATCCACGTGGCCGCGGGCAGGATGTAGTCGAAGTAGTACGCGTTCACGTTCTTCGTCAGGCCGTTGTAGACGCTGATCTCGAGGCGGTCCATGAGCCGGCGGAGCCGGGACTGGTCGGGCCACTGGGTCAGGGGGCTTCCCGTGGCGATAAGGCCGCGGAGCGCGTAGGGGTACGCAGGGTCTTCGATGGACTCGAGCCAGCCCACCGGGTTCTTGCTGAGCTCCATCTCCGGCGGGGGCAGCTTCTCTTCGGGCAGGGGGATCCGCCCCGTGGACCGCCCGCCGTTGTTCAGGCAGCCATAGCCCATGGCCTTCTCACCGAAGTGGCCGGTGATGGCCGCCAGCAGGTAGAACGCCCGGTGGGTCTGGACGGCGTTGGTGTGGTGGCTCAGGCCCGCGTTGCCGATCACGATCGCCTTGCGGGTTTGGGCGTAGACCTCGGCCAGGTCCTGGATCTGCCCCTCGCCCAGGCCCGTGACCCCGGCCCCCCAGGCGAGGGTGTATCCCCGTGCCAGGATCTCGGCCCGGAGGCGCTCGTAGCCCACCGTGTGGTTCCGGATGAACGCGTGATCCACCAACTCACGGCTGATCAGGTAGTGGATCAGCGTCAGGGCCAGGGCCAGGTCGGTGCCGGGCCGGATCGGGAGCCACGTGTCGGCGTGCCCGGCGATCTCGGAGCGGCGGGGATCGACGACCACCAGTCGGCACTTCCCCTGGGCCCTGCGCTCCCGGAGCCGGGAGTGGATCACGGGGCGGGTGGCGGCCATGTTGCTGCCCACGAAGACGTAGAGGTCAGCGGCGAAGAAATCGTCGTCGGTGTAGGTCCACGGGGTGTGCCGGGTTCCCACCACGGAGACACCGGCCGGCTTTGCGGAGTAATTGCAGAAGGGGCCGGTCTTCTCGTAGTTGGGGGTGCCGTAGAGCCGGGCGAAGGCCGCGTTGAGCTTGCGGCCGTCCGAGGCGCTTCGGCCCGAGGCCCAGATCCCCAGGGCCCGGCCCCCGTGCCGCTCGCGCAGGGACCGGAGCTTGGCCGCGATCTCGTCCAGCGCCTGATCCCATGAGATCCGTTGAAACCGGGCGCCGTCCCCGCGGGGGCCGACCCGCTTCAGGGGATGGGTGAGGCGAAGGGGGCTCTGAAGGAGCTCCAGGCTGCCCAGGGGCTTCACGCACATCCGGCCCCGGGTCACCGGATCCGCCGGGTTGCCGGTCACGTGCACGGCCTTGCCGTCCTTGACATACACGATCAGGCTGCACCCGTTCTGGCACCACATGCAGCCGGTGATGTGTCGCTCCGCGCCGTCCTCCCCAGGGGACAGGGCCCTCGCCTCGGCATGGGAGAGAACCGGGTAGGCCCCCGCAGCCAGGACCGCCTGCAGCGAGAGCCGGACGAACTCCCTTCGATCCATCCGCATCCCCTCGTCCTCCTCCCTCCCCCGGAGACCCGCACCATCGGATTTTCATAGCCTTACCATCCTGATATCCAATCGATAATCCGCATGGGGGGTGGAGGGAGGATCGGGACCGGCGATGGCGGAACGGGAGGGGCGGTCGGTTACACGGTCGCCATGGCGAGCACCGCCACGAGGATCAGGACGAGGAGGGTCAGGGCGAGGCTCGCGCCCACCGGGGCCCGGCGGATGCCCCGGGCCGTGAGGTCCCGCACCCGGTCCGCCAGGGCCCGGGCCGAGCGGTTGGCCAGGGCGTCGCAGGCCGAGAACACCCGGTTGACGCCCCCCACCACGAGCCGGTCGGCCACGGGGGCCCCCTTCCGGTAGAGCCAGTCGGTGTCCAGGGCGATCTTGTCCTCGCCGGCGAGCTTCTCCCGGAGGAGCCAGAACGCCACGAAGGTGAACACCAGGATCTGGGCGGTCTCGGCCAGGTGGGGCACGGTGTAGGGCCGGTACGCCATGGGGAACGGGAGGATCCCGTACAGGAGCCCGGGGGCCACCCCGTACAGGATGCACAGGGCCGCCACGGCGGCCATGGCCGCCAGCATGTTCCGGGGCGCGGGGGCCGGCACGATGCCCCGGTCCCGGCCGAACCAGGTGAAGTAGGGGAGCTTCAGCCCCGTGTGGAGGAACGTCCCCACCGAGGCCAGGATCAGGAGCACCATGGCGGCGGTGTGGCCGCTCTTGCCGGCGGCGCTCACGATCACGGCCTTGCTGATGAACCCGTTGAACAGGGGGAACCCCGAGATCGAGAACGCCCCAATCATGTACAGGGCCACGGCCAGGCGCTGGCGCTTGGCGAACCCGCCCAACTGGGTGAGCCTGCTCCGGCCGGTGGTCCGGATCACCACCCCGGCCCCCATGAACAGCAGCGCCTTGTACAGGATGTGGCTGAACGCGTGGGCCGCGGCGCCGTTCAGGGCGAGCTCGGTGCCGATGCCCACGGCGGCGACCATGTACCCCACCTGGCTGATGATGTGGTACGCGAGGATCTCGCGGATGTCGTTGGCCAGCACGGCGTAGACCACCCCGTACAGGGCCATGATCACCCCCAGGGGGATCAGCACGTCCCACCCGGCGAACAGGGTGGCCAGCACGTACACCGAGGTCTTGGTGGTGTAGGCGCTCAGGAACACCGCCCCGGTGACCGTGGCCCGGGGGTACGCGTCGGGGAGCCACGCGTGGAGCGGCGGCAGGGCCGCGTTGAGGGCCACCCCGGCCAGCACCAGCCAGGCGGCCGCCGACGCGCCCGGGCTGAACGGCGTGAGCGCCAGGGACCCGGTGGCGGCCACCTGGAGCGCGATCCCGGCCAGGAGCAGGCTCCCCCCGAACAGGTGCACCAGGATGTACCGGCGGCCCGCGGCCGACGCCTCGGGGGTGCGGGCGGCCCACACCAGGGCGGCCGAGGCCACGGCCATGACCTCCCAGCCCAAGAACAGGCTGAGGTAGTCCCCGGCAAAGGTCACGGCCAGGGCGCCCCCGCCGTACAGGAGAGCCGCCGCCTGCTGGCCGGTGTCCCGCACGTGCAGGGCGTACACGCCCCCCAGCACCCCGATCAGGGTGAAGATGGTGCCGAACAGCCGGCTCATCCGGTCCACCTCCAGGGGGACCAGCCGAAAACCCAGGTAGTCCACGCTCCACAGCACCCCCTCGGGCAGGGCCCACACCAGCGCCAGGGCGGCCAGGGGGAACAGGGGGAACACCGCCGGCCGCAGCCTGCGGGGCACCAGGGGAAGGGCGGCCGCGCCGAGCCACAGCACCAGGGCCGGGGGCAGCTCAGGAAGCATCGTAGTAGTCCTCCGGCCGCTGGAGCAGCGCCTTGCCGAGCCTCTTGGAGACGACCACGATGGCCACGCACCCCAGGAAGCCGAACAGGGCGTAGGAGCCCGGCACCAGGTCCCACCACCGGGCATAGGGCGGGTGGGGCCCGAACGCCTGGGCCAGCACGGACCCGGCGGCCACGAGCCCCAGGGCGATCCAGCGCGTTCGCGTCATGGCCCGATCCCCGCGGTCACGCCCCCGCCCGGACCGGCCAGCACGCTGGCGGTCACGGCCGTGGCGAGGTCGAAGAACTGGTTGGGAAACAGCCCCAGGGCCACCGAGAGCACGGCCACCACGGCGATGGGGATCACCATCGAGGCCGGGGCCTCCCGGCCCCGGTGCGGGTCCCTGGACGGCCGGAAGAAGGCCCGGTGGACGATGGGGAAGAAGTAGGCCGCGTTCAGGAGCCCGCTCAGGAGGAGCACCACGAGGGCGGCGATCTGGCCGGCCTCCAGGGTGCCCACGCACAGGAGGTACTTGCTCGCGAACCCGTTCACCGGGGGCACGCCGGCCAGCCCCAGGGCCGCCACGGTGAAGGCGCCCATGGTCCAGGGCATGTCCCGGCCCACGCCGTCGAGCTCGGAGACGTTCTTCTTGTGCAGGCTCACGTAGATGGCGCCGGCGCAGAAGAACAGGGTGATCTTCATGGTGGCGTGGTTGAGCAGGTGCAGGAGCGCACCGCTCAGGCCCGAGGGCGTGAGCAGGGCCGCCCCGAGCACGATGTAGGACAGGTGGCCCACTGTGGAGTAGGCCAGACGCTTCTTCAGCTCGTCCTGCCGCAGCGCCAGCACCGACGCCAGCACCACGGTGGCCCCGGCGAACACGGCCAGCACGGTGGCCAGGCCCAGGCCCCGCATCAGCTCGGGGCCGAACACGAACCCCACCAGGCGCAGCACCCCGAACACCCCCGACTTGACCACCGCCACCGCGTGGAGCAGGGCGCTCACCGGGGTGGGGGCCACCATGGCCGACGGGAGCCACCCGTGGAGCGGCATGATGCCGGCCTTCACCCCCACCCCGGCCAGGGCCAGGACGAAGATCGCCCGGATCGTGCCGGCCCCGGCCCCGGCCCCGGCCAGGATGCCCCCGGGCCGGAACTCCAGGGTGCCGGCCACCTGCCACGTCCACGCCGTGGCCACCAGCAGCAGCCCCCCGGCCGTGAGGGCGTAGGCCAGGTACTTGCGGCCCGCGGCCAGGGCCTCGGGGGTCTCCTTGTGGATCACCAGGGGGTAGGTGGCCAGGGACAGGATCTCGTAGAAGACGAGGAAGGTCAGGAGGTTGGCCGAGAAGGCGACCCCGATCGTGGCCGACAGGCACACGGCGAAGCTCGCGAAGTAGCGGGTCTGGTTGGCCTCGCCGCCGGCGCGCACGTACCCGATGGAGTACACCGAGGTCACCACCCACAGCCCCGACGCCACCAGGGCGAAGAACACCCCCAGGGGGTCGGCCCTGAGGGCCAGGGCGACGCCCGGGGAGATCTCGAACAGCGTGACCTCGGCGGCCCGGCCGGCCAGGGCCCCGGGCAGGAGGCCCAGCACCAGGGCGAACTTGAGGACGGCCGCGGCCAGGGTCCAGGTCTCCCGCAGGGCCGGCCTCCGGCCGCTCGCCACGATCAGCCCGGCCGCCGCCAGGGAGACCAGCACCGCGAGAAGGGGGACCGCCGAGGGGTAGGTCTCGTAAGGGATCACGCCGGGGCCCTCCCCTTCACAGCCCGGCCGGCAGCATGGGCCGGATCAGGTGGGTGACGAGCCAGGCGTTGCCGAGCCCCAGGACGAGCAGGCCCCCGGCCAGCGCCACGGTGGGCACGAGCATCGAGACCGGCACCTCCCCCTCCTCGATCGGCGCGGGCGCGGCCGCAGCCCCCTCGGAGGCCGGGACCAGGTACATCCGCTCCAGCACCCGGAAAAAGTACACCGCGTTGAGCAGGCTGCTCGCCACCAGGGCGGCCAGCAGGAGCCAGTTGGCCTGCTCCAGGGCCCCCAGGGCCAGGTACCACTTGCTGAAGAAGCCCGCGGTGGGGGGGATGCCGATCATCGAGAGGGCCGCCAGGGCGAACGCCGCCATGGACCAGGGCATGGCCCGCCCGAGGGACCGGTCGAACCACGGGATGTCGCTGTGCCCCCGCTGGGCCCGGAGGTTCCCGGCCACCAGGAACAGGCAGGCCTTCATGAAGGCGTGGTTCAGGATGTGGAGGACGGCGCCGATGAACCCCAGGGGCGAGGCCAGGCCGATGCCGGCGGCGATGTAGCCCACCTGGGACACGCTGCTGTAGGCGAGCATGCGCTTGAGCTCGGGCTGGAGGATCGCCATGACCGAGCCCCACACGACCCCTGCGGCGCCCAGGTAGCCCACCGCGGCGAGCAGCGGCAGGCCCCGGGCGTACTCGGGCTCGAGCACGTAGAAGAACAGCCGCAGCAGCACGTAGGCGGCCACTTTGGTGCCCAGGGGCGCCACCAGGGACGTGGCGGCGGACGAGGCGTCGGTGTAGGCGTCGGGCAGCCACCCGTGGAGGGGGAACAGGGCCATCTTCAGCGCCATGCCCACGCCCGTGAACGCGAGACCCACCATCACCGGTGAGAAGTCCTCCGCCAGGGGCAGCAGTCGGCCCATGTCGGCCATGTTCAGGGTGCCGGTCTCCAGGTACAGGAAGGCCAGTCCGAACAGGTAGAACGAGGCCCCTGCCGTGCCCATGACGAGGTAGCGGAAGGTGGACAGGGGGGCCTGCCGGCTCCCCACGGCCAGGAGCGCGTAGGCGGCGAGCGAGCTGATCTCCAGGAACACGTACAGGTTGAACAGGTCGCCGGTGAGCACCATGCCGGTGAGACCCGTGAGAAAGATCATGGACGCGCTCATGAAGGGCACGACCCGGCCGGGGATCTCGGCCGCGGTGGTGCGCCCGCCGTGGACCAGGGCGGCCAGGCCCACCACCGCCACCACCGCGACCATGAACGCCGAAAGCCCGTCGAGCACGAACTCGATCCCCACCGGCGGCGGCCACCCCCCCATCTCGTACGAGAGCGGGCCGGCCACGGCCACCCGCACCAGCCCCGCCAGGGCGAGCGCCGTCCCGGCGGACGCGCCGGCCAGGACCATGCCCGGGGCCAGGGAGGGCCGCCAGGCCCCGGCCAGGGGGATGAGCAGGGCCGTGACCAGGTAGGTGAGGGGAATCAGGGCGGGCAGGTTCGCGGCGATCATCGCATCCGCTCCAGCAGCTCCTCCTCGTCCAGGGTGCCGTAGGAGCGGTGGATCGCGATGATCAGGGCGAAGGCCACCCCCAGGGTGACCACGGCCACCACGATGGCCGTGAGCATCAGGGTGTGGGGCAGGGGGTTCACGTACCGGCTCGGGTCGGCCATGCCCAGACGCTCGTCGTAGATCGGCACGCTCCCCCCGGCCCGGTAGGCGCCCACGAGCCAGAACAGGATGATCGAGGTCTGGAGGATCGTCATCCCGATCAGTTTCTTCACGAGGTTTCGCTTCGCGAGCATCCCGTAGAACCCGATCACGGTCAGGGTCGCCAGGAAGTAGTAGGCGAAGTGTCCCTCAAGGTTCTCAAGCATCGTCTTCGTCCCCGAGGAGCTCGTCGTAGATGGCGGTCAGCACCGCCGCCACCGCGATCGCGACCCCCACCTCGATCACCAGGATCATCAGGGAGCGCAGCTCAACCGGGGTGAACCCCGGCAGGGGCACGCGGCCGTGGTCCAGGAAGCTGCCGCCGGTGAGGAACGCCGCGGCGCCCACGGCCGCGAACAGCAGCACCCCGACCGCCCCCAGCAGAAGCCCGGCCCGGCGGGGGACCTGTCGCTGGCCGGCGTCGCTGCCCGCGGCGAGGCGCACCAGGACGAAGCTCGCGGCCAGGAGCACGCCGCCCTGGAACCCTCCGCCGGGGCTGTAGTGGCCGTGGAACACCACGTACAGGGCGAACAGCTGGATCACCGGCGCCAGGCCCCGGGCGGCCAGCACCACCACCAGGCTGCGCGACGGCGTCCTCACGGCCGCCTCCGCAGGATCAGCACGCAGGCGACGCCCCCGGTGAACACCACCAGCGTCTCCCCCAGGGTGTCCATGCTCCGGTAGTCGGCCAGCACCGCGGTGACCACGTTGGGGGTGGCCGCGTCCTCCAGGGCGTGCTCCAGGTAGTAGGTTCCGGCGCCGGGGGTGCCGACCGGGCTGGTGCGCCGGTGGGCCGGCGCGGCCGGGTCCCCCCGGCTGGGCAGGTGCCCCACGGCGTACAGGAGCACCGCGGCCAGTCCGGCCAGCACGAAGAGGTCTCGGAGTCTCAATCCGTGCTCCTTCGGGCCGTGCGGAAGATGGCCACGATGTAGAGCACCCCCACCAGGCCCGCCCCCACCACCGCCTCGGTGAACGCCACGTCCACGGCCCCCACCGAGAGCATGAGCAGGGCGCACACGAAGCTGAACGCGGTCAGGATGACCGAGGCGGCCAGGAGGCTGTGGACCTCCAGGGCGGCCAGGGCGGTCACCACGAGCACCACGTACAGGATCAGCTCGATCGGCCAGGTCATCGGCGCGCCCCCCCTGCCCCGGGGGGCCGCCAGGGCCCCAGACCCGAGCGCACCGCGGCCCGGGCCAGGGCGTGGACGGCCACCGGGCTCGACACGGCCACGAAGGCGATCACCAACACCAGCTTGAGCCCGCTGACGGTGGGGCCCTCGTGAAGCGCCAGGCCCCCCAGGCACAGCATCATCCCCACGCTGTCCACCTTGCCCGAGGCGTGGGTGCGGGTGAAGAAGTCGGGCAGGCGCACGAGCCCCAGGCTCCCGACGAGCATGAACAGGACCCCCGAGCCGAACAGGATGATCGCGGCGGTCTCACGCAGGGCGTTCACCGGCTCACCTCCTCGGAGGAGAAGTACTTCTCGATGGCCACGGCGCCCACGAAGTTCAGGATGGCGTAGCCCAGGGCGATGTCGAGGAACATCTCGATGCGGCCGAAGGCGAACCCGAACAGGCACGAGATCACGATGGTCTTGCTGCCGATGACCGAGGCCCCCAGCAACCGGTCGAACACCGTGGGCCCCCGCAGCACCCGGTACAGGGGGGGTAGCAGGATCACCGCCAGAAACGCGGCCAAGGGCGTGTAGAGGGTTTCCACGGCGTCACTCCTCCCACCGCACGTCGTACACGGCCCGGCCGGGCTCGTCGCAGAACAGCCGCGCCACCTTGGCCTGCATGGTGCCGTCCAGCAGCCCCCGGGCCGTGGCCTCGGTCAGGGCGTGGACCGTGAACTCGTCTCCGTCCACCTCCACGGTGAGGGTGCCGGGGGTCAGGGTGATGGAGTTGGCCAGGAGCATCCGGGCCACGTCGTTGGGCTGATCCGACCGGAACCGCACCATCCTGGGGCTCACGGGCAGGCGGGGGTGGAGCACCACCGCGGCCACGTGGAGCGCGGACAGCAGGATCTGGCCCAGGAGCCAGCCGCAGTAGGCCGCGAACCGGAGCACGTGGACCTCGGTCCGCCCCCGCCCGGCGGGCCGGGGGAGCCTCCGGTTGAGCCACAGCACGACCGCCACCGACACCACCCCGAGCCCCAGGTGGAAGGGGTCGTAGAGACCGCTCAGCACGAGCCACAGGGCCATGAGGAGCCCCGCCTGGCCGACCAGACCCAGGGGCACCCGCCGCGCGGGCTGGCGAGGACCGGCCACGGACGGGTCCCCTCACCGGCCCCCGGCCGGGGCGGCCGCCATCTCGGCGAACCGCCGGGCGAGCCGGGCGATGCGGGGAAGCCGGCCCCTGGGCTTGTCCGACTGGTGGCGGCGAAGCACCTCGGGGGCCCTGCGGGCCAGCAGGAGCACCAGCAGATGGTCCGAGCTGCCGGGGTCGAGCACCACCCCCCAGTCGTGGGTGCGGAGCTGATGGGCCCGGAAGGCCTCGAACAGGTTCCACGACTCCCGCTGGTAGTCCCCGTGCATCAGCTGCTCCTCCACCGTCTCCGGCGTGGTCAGCCCGAAGGCCCGGAGCTCCTCGAGCAGGGCCAGGGCGTGCATCTCGAAGTTGTGGGCCATGGGGAAACGCTCCCGCATCCGGGCCACGAAGTCGAAGGTGTCCGCGAACTCGCCGGTCCGCCGGGCCAGCCGGCGCCGGGTGGCCGCGATCAGGGCGTTCAGGACCTCGTCCCCCTTCTTGGTCAGCGCCCCGAGGGCCGACAGGAGCTCCATCTCCTCGTCCGAGGGCTCGCCGTTGGCGGCCTTGTACACCAGGTTGTGCTCGATCTCGTTCCACACGTGGGCCAGCAGGCTGCACACCTGGATCTCGCAGCTGGTGCCCTGGAGGTTGGCCCCCCGGCCGGCGAGGTCCCGGGGGGGCAGGATCACCTGGCAGTGGATCGCGCGGTAGTGGCGTGAGGGGTCGGCCTTGACCTCCACGTCCACCTCGCCCCCCTCGCCGGGGCCGTCGAACGCCAGCCGGATGTCCTCCACCACCTTGTCCCGGTCGGCCTCCACGTAGGTCTTGACCCGCACCCCGGCCAGGTCGCTGACCATGTCCAGCAGATCCTCCGGGGCCCGGGCGGCCGGGGGCTCCCCGGCCAGGAGCTCCTCGAGCTTGCGCTCCAGGCTCTCGGGGCTCTTGGCCCGGGCGTCCACCGTCCCCAGGATGGCGTTGGCCTCCAGGAGCCGCCGGCACTTCTCGGCCACCATCTCCGCCAGCTTGGCGTAGCGGTCGTGCTCCCGCCGGTACCGGGTCACGGCGGCCGCGATCAGCCCCCGGGGCTCTGCCGCGGGCCCGGGCCCGGCCCGGCCCCCCGCCGAGCGGCGGGGCGGCCCACACCCGCGATCCAGAGGATAGCCGTGGTCCTCGACTCGGCAAATGCTTCCGTTCGGAGTACGGTATCTCACGTGGTGACCTCCCCTTGAATGGGAACGCCCGCCCGGGGGAAGCACATCCCCCGGCGGGCGGATGGAGGGGCGCCCCCGCGGGGGGGCCTGGGGGTTCGTCACGGACCCAGGAACAGCGGACGACCGCAGTGGCGCATGAGGTGCAGCGCGGTCTCCCCGATGTGCCGGCGCCGCAGGAGGCTCCTTGCGCCGTTTCCGGCCACCACCAGGTCCGCGTCCCAGCGGCCGGCCTCCAGGAGGAGCGCCCTGCCGGGAGCCCCCGACAGGCGCCGGGTCTCGGGCTCCCGCCCGTGGGCGCGGCAGTACTCGGCCGCGTCGGCCAGGAGGCGCGAGCCCTCCTCCTCGGAGGAGTGACACGTGACGACGCGGATCTGGACCTCAGGCCAGGGGTCGAGCTGGAGGAAGCACCGCATGGCCCTTGCCGACCCCACGGAGCCGCTGTAGGCGATCAGGGCCCGGCGGATCGGTCGGAGCTCCTCGGCCACGGCCAGGATCGGGTGCACCCCACCCCCGATGAGCCGGGCCAGGGCCGCCTCGGAGTGCTCCGCGGCGAGCGGGCCCTCCAGCAGGCTCCGCAGACCGAACACCGTCAGATCGTGGTAGCGGGAGCAGGAGGTGATGAGGTCGGTCACGTCCCCCTCCTCCACGTCGTGGGCCACCCCTGCCGCCTCGCACGCCCGCCGGAAGGTCCGAACGGCGGCTGCCACCTGCTCCTGGCGCACCCCGAAGCGGTGAGTCCGTAACCGCTCGGCATGGGCCGAGGCTCCGGCCGGCACCGGCCCCACCGAGTCCAGCTTCCGGCGGTCCAGAACTGCCAGCCCGGTCAGCTCCGCCCCGTGGCGCTCGGCCAGCTCCACGGCGATCCGGATCGCCGAGGGGGTGAAACGGGTCCCCGCGAGCACGACCAGTATGCGGCGGATCATGGGCTTCTCCTTGGGAACGGGGCTCCCGCCGGCCGGGGCGCCCGGCCAAAACGCGAAACGGCCGGGCCCGCCCCCCGCCGGGTGGGGAGGCAGGACCGGCCGTCGGGCGCCCGGGGCGTGGACCCCTTGCGCCGTTGGGCTGGACGCCGTGGCAACAAAAAAAGCCGGACGCGGGCCTCCTGCCCTCCATCCGGCCTATTCCTCGACCGACTCCCCCGTGGGAGGAGCCCTTCCAGGAATCTGCTCTGCCCTTACTTCTACCGGATCGCCTCCGGGCCGTCAAGGCGGCCGAGGCGAAGCCACCGGAGCCCCCCCCGGGCCCGATCCCCGATGGAGAATTACGGGGCACACCCCTGGGGCGGGCCGTCCAGGGTGAAAACGAAGATCCTCTCCCCGGTCTGGGTGCTCAGGTCCGTGTGCATGGCCACCACCCGCCTGCGGGTGACGTCCTCCACCACGGTGTACACGAGCTCCTTGGCCCCCTCGATCAGGTTGGTCCGCATCTTTTTGACGAGGTCGATCCCCTCGGGGTTCTTCGCCAGGTGCTGCTCCGCCGGGGTCAGCACCCCGTTGAGGCGCACCAGCACGAGGTCTCCGATCACGTGGCAGGTGGCCTCCTTGGGCCCCCGGCCCATGTACTCCTTCTCGAAGACCACGAACGCCTTGGCCAGCTCGTCCTCGATGCGACCGTAGGGGCTGCGCGGCATCCGGCCTCTCCTCCGTCCAGGGTGGCACCACCTCTCTTCATATGACACGGAGCCCGGGAAGTCCAGGGGGCGCAGCCGCTGGCATAACCGTGCGGCGCTTCTTGATTTTCCACGGGTCCGTGCGGTAGCGTTACCGGCTTCGTGCGAGGCATCGCTTTTCGAGCCGAACCGGGAGATCTCACCGATGCTCAACCAGATCCGGAAGAACGTTCGGAACCCCTACGTGCAGGCGGTTCTCGGCCTCATCATCCTGGTGTTCATCTTCTTCTTCGGATGGGGGGTGCGGTCCCAGAAGGCCACGTATGTGGCCAAGGTGAACGACACTGAGATCGACCTGGCCACCTACCAGCGGGCCTACGGCAACCTGACCGACCTGTACCGGAAGGCCTACGGCGACCGGTGGAACGCCCGCATGGCCAAGGAGCTGGGGCTGGCCCGGCGGGCCCTGGACCAGTTGATCGACCAGACCCTGCTGCTGCAGGAGGCCGACCGGCGCGACATCGAGGTCACGGACGAGGAGCTGGCGGCCGCCATCCAGGCGGTGGGCGCCTTCCAGGAAGGGGGCCGGTTCAGCAAACAGAGGTACCTGCAGATCCTCGACGCGAACCGGATCACCCCCCTGGAGTACGAGGAGTCCACCCGGCGCGAGCTGCTGCTGCGCAAGGTGGAGCAGGCGATCCGCTCCCAGGCCCAGGTCACCGACGCGGAGGTGGAGGCCGAGTACCGGGACCGCAACACCAAGGCCCGCATCGCGTTCGTGGCGTTCCGGCCCGAGGCGTTCGAGGCCGACGTGCAGGTGACCGACGAGGCCCTGGCCGACTTCTACGAGGCCCAGAAGGAGCAGTACCGAACCCCTGAGCGGCGGTCGGCCCGATACATCCTGTTCGGACCCGAGGCGTTCGAGAAGGACGTGGAGGTGACCGACGCGGAGATCGAGCAGGAGTACAACTGGCGGGCCGGCGAGTTCACCGTGGCCGAGGCGGTGCGGGCCCGGCACATCCTGCTGAAGGTGCCGCCCAACGCGGACGCGGCCAAGGAGAAAGAGATCCGCGAGAGGATCGAGAAGCTGCGCAAGCAGATCCAGGACGGCGCGGACTTTGCGGAGCTGGCCAAGAAGTACTCGGAGGATCCGGGCTCCAAGGACCGGGGCGGGGACCTGGGCTACTTCGAGCGGGGCAAGATGGTGCCCGAGTTCGAGAAGGTGGCCTTCGAGCTGGAGCCCGGGCAGGTGAGCGAGCCGGTGAAGACCGCCTTCGGGTACCACCTGATCCTGGTGGAGGACCACCGCCAGGCCCGGCAGCAGCCCCTGGAGGAGGTGCGAGACCGGATCGAACAGGACATCCGCCGGCGCAAGGCCCTGGAGCTCGCGTTCACGGCCGCGGACAACACCCTGATGGACCTGGAGGACGGCAAGGTCACCTGGGACGACCTGGCCAAGGAGCACGAGGTCAAGACCACCGGCCTGGTGACCAAGACCGACCGGATCCCAGGGGTGGCCAAGCCCGACGAGTTCCGGGACCTGCTGTTCTCCACCGATCCCGACGGCCCGGGCGAGATCCTGGAGACCCCCCAGGGCACTTACCTGATCGCCGTGGCCGAGGCCAAGCCGGCCGAGATCCCCCCGCTGGAGGCGATCCGGGACCGGGTGGAGGCCGCGTACCGCAAGGCCCAGGCCTCCCGGCTGGCCCGGGAGAAGGCCGCGCAGTTCCTCGCCGAGGCCCGGGAGAAGGGCTGGGACGAGGCCGTAAAGGAGCGCAGCCTCACCGCCGAGACCACCCAGCCGTTCGCCAAGAAGGGCGGCGCGGTGCCCAAGATCGGATGGTCCCCAGAGCTCAAGGAGGCGGTGTTCGGCCTGGAGCCCGGCCAGGTGGCCGGTGAGCCGTTCGAGGTGAACGGAGTGGTGTACGCGGTGCGGCTCGTGGAGCGGATCGAGCCCGACATGTCGGGGCTGGAGGAGGCCCGGGAGCGGATCCGCAAGGAGCTGCTGTCCAAGAAGCAGGGCGAGTACTTCGACGAGTACCTCAAGCGGCTCCGGGCCGAGGCGGAGATCGAGATCAACGAGGATCTACTGAGGCTGTGATACCAAGTTGCCATCCATAGGATACCCGGCCGGGGGCGGGGCAAGGGACCTGCCTCTGGGCAGGGGGGGCAATAGCTTTGAACGCGACTTGGTATGAGAGGCCGGAAAGCTGGAAGGCTGAACTCGGACACGAATGCGGCGGCCCGGCGGTCAGCGCCGGGCCGTCTTGCGTGCCGGCGCTGACCAGGACACCACGGCATCGAGCTCCCGGCCCGGCGGGAGCCCCGGCGGTAGGAGCGCCCGCAGCCGTGCCGTGAGGGCCTCGTAGCCCCCGCCTCCGGGGCCACCCCAGCGAGCCGAACCCTCCCCCGGCAACGTTCCCACCAGGAGGCACGCCACCCCAGCGGCCCGGAGCCGGCCCCCGAGCCGGTCCGCCGCGGCCAGGGCGTGCAGATTGCCCACCAGCACCACCGCCCGCGGGGCCCCCTCGGCCAACGCCCCGAGCACCCGCGAGGCCATGAAGGCGTCCCGATCCCCCCGCCGGCCCCAGGGTAGGTCCAGGGCCACCAGCCGAAGCCCGCCGCCCCGGGCCTGCCGGCCCAGGGCTAGCAGGAGGTCGCGGTACGACGGCGTGCCGATGACCCGGGGCAGGAGCGCCGGAGGGGCCGGCCCGACGCCCAGCCGGTCGAGGAGCGGTTGGCGGTCGGCCGGGATCTCGAGGCCCACCACCGTGCCAGGAAAGCGGCGGCCCGCCTCGGCCGCGATCCGGCCGAACAGGGCGTGGCCCGGCGCGAACCCGTGGCGCTCGCCCATCACCACCACCCGGTGGGTGGCAACCGCCGCCAGCACCTCGTCTTCGCCCTGGGCGGCCGCGCAGGGCCCGGCCAGACCGACCGCGGCCAACAGAAAGGCGGCCCCTGCGGCCGCCCGGATGCCTCCGTGCAACGAAACCTCCTTGCCGCGCCCTTCACCCCTTCCGGTCCAGGAGCGTCCCGAGCATCTCGTCCTGGGTGCGGAGCACCTGGAGGTTGGCCTCGAACCCCCGCTCCCCCTCGATCATCCGGACCGTCTCCTGGACCAGGTCCACGTTGGACCCCTCGGCCGGCTCGGTCTCCGGCGGCTCCGGGGGAACGGGCACGCCGGGGGCGTCCGACCGGACGGCCTCGGCCCGCACCCCGGACGGGGTCTCGGAGAACGTGACCTCCACCCGCTTGTACCCGCGGGTGGAGACGTTGGCCGTGTTTCGGGCGGCCGCGTCCACCTGGGCCTGGCGGGCCCGGACGCCGGAGAGGGCGGAGTACAGGGCAGAGACCATGGGAACCCTCCGGGGGACTCAACTTCGGTCAACGGTCCACGGTCATCGATCGGGACGCAGGAAAGGGCGTTGATAGCCCGCTCACTTATTCCATCATCGGCCCGGGCCGGTCTGACCTTGACCCTGGCCCGGGGCCTCGGCCACCAGGGACGTGGCGACCGCCACCACCTCGGCCACGTCCACTCCTCCCAGGCACCGGGGGTCTGCGCACCGGATCGGCCCGCCGGCCGTGCAGGGGGCGCACGGCTCCCGGGTGCGGATCCACCGCACCCGAGGCCCCAGCGGCCGCCACAGGGCCGGGTCCGTGGGCCCGAACACCACCACCGTGGGCACCCCCAAGGCCCCGGCCAGGTGGGCCGGACCCCCGTCGTTCCCCAGAAACAGGGCCGCGCCCGCCAGGAGCCCGATCAGATCCCGGAGGCCGGAGCAGGCCGTCGCCGGGCCCAGGGCCTCCCACCCCCCGCTCCCCCGCTCCACCTCGGCCGGCCCCAGGGCCACGCGCACCCCGAGCCCCAGGCTTTGGGACACCCGACCCGCCACCTCGCCCCAGAACTCCGGCGGGAAGTTCTTCTTGGGATCCCCGCTCCCGGGGTGCAGAAGGATCCACCGGGCCGAGCGCCGGGGCAGGACCCGGGCCCGCCATTCGGGCAGGAGCGGCCCCGGGGGCCGGGGCACGCCGGCCCGGTCCAGCTGGTCCGTCTGGAACGCCGGAACCCACGGCCCTCCGGCCGGCGGGAACGACCGAACCGACACCACCTGGCCGGGCGCGTGCCCCACCCAAGCCGGGGGCCGGCTCCCGCCGAACGCAGCCACCACCGAGAAAGCGGCCAGGGCGCCTACGGCCTCCGGGCCCGGGGCTTCTCCCCACAATTCGTGCCCGCGGCGCACCAGGTCCGCGGGCGGCGGCCCGAACCCGGGCAGTAGCTCCCGACGATCCGATGGTCCCCAGAACGACCACGCCACCCCCGGGTACGCCGCCGCCAAGCGGAGCACGGCCGGCATCGACAGCACGAAGTCCCCGAGTCCGCCGTTGTGGTACAGAAGGCCGTTCACGGTTGCGTCTCCCTGGGGCCCGTGGCAAGCTCCGGCCGGTACGCATTGCCGACCGCTCCGGCGAGAATGCCGGCTGGCCCGCCGCGAGTCGGCGGGTGGGCTCCGCCTCGAAAAGGGCCACTTCTCCATTCTATCCGGAACCCGCGTGCCGAAAGGAGGTTTGCCATGCCCATCGTCAACATCGACTGGCTCGAAGGCCGCACCCAGGATCAGAAGCGGGAGATCGTCCGGCGGGTCACCGACGTGATCGTGGAGGTGACCGGATGCCCCCCCGAGGCGGTGACCGTGATCTTCACGGACCACCCCCGCCACGACATCGGAAAGGCCGGGAAACTCCTGTCCGACTGAGAACGCTAGGAGGCTGGGAAGCTGGGAGGCTAGGAGGTTAGGAAGCTTGAAAACCTCCCGGATTCCCACGCCTTCTAGGAATCACCATGCCTTTTCGCCTCCACCTCACGGTCTGGGAGGAGCGCCGGGTACGGCCCCTTAGCTCGCCGCGCAGCGCCTTTGACGCTCAGACCACGAAACGGTTCGGATTCCACCGAAGTTGTCATGAAACCAGCTTTTCGGTCCCGTGCCTGCGCGGCGAATCTCAACGCCCGGCTTCGCGCCCGGCCGGAGGCAGGTCCCTTGCCCCTCCCTCCGGGGGCGCTCTCCTTGTTTGGCCGGCCCAAATCTCCCCTGGAATTTTCGAGTCCGATCCCCTATCCTCCGCGCGGACCCCGCCCCGACCCTCACACCCCTAGGGAGGAGCCGTGAGCGAACGCGCGAAACGCCTGCTCGGCGTCCTGGCGGTACTGGGCCTTCTCTACCTGTTCCTGGTCAGCATCGGCATGGTGGGGGCCGCCTTCAAGCTGGCGGGCAAGGGGCTGGCCAAGGAGATCTTCGGGTTCGCCTCGAACCCCCTGACCGGCCTGTTCATCGGGATCTTCGCCACCTCGCTGGTGCAGAGCTCCTCCACCACCACCTCGATCGTGGTGGGGCTGGTGGCCGGCGGCATGCCCGTGAACACGGCCATCCCCATCATCATGGGGGCCAACATCGGCACCAGCGTCACGAACACCCTGGTGAGCCTGGGCCACATCTCCCGAACCAACGAGTTCGAGCGGGCGTTCGCCGCCTCCACGGTGCACGACTTCTTCAACCTGCTGTCCGTGATCGTGCTGTTTCCCCTCCAGTACTTCACCGGGTTTCTGGGCCACCTGGCCCATGGCCTGGCCGGGGTGGTGACCGGCGGCTCCGACCTCCAGTTCCACAGCCCCCTCAAGGCCGTGGTGAAGCCCGCGGTCCACCTGCTGGTGAACCTGGTGGGGGGGCTGACCGGGGTCAAACTCCTCCACGCGGGCCTGGTGGTGCTGCTGGCGGGGGTCCTGCTGTTCATCTCCTTGAAATACATGACCGCGATCCTGCGCGGCCTGGTCATGGAGCGCGCCTCCGGGTTCTTCGAGCGCACGATCTTCCGCAACACCCTCACCGCCTTCGTGGTGGGCATCTTGCTGACCATCGGCGTCCAGAGCAGCTCCATCACCACCTCGGTGATCGTGCCCCTGGCCGGCGCCGGGCTGCTGACCCTGGAGCAGATCTACCCCTACACCCTGGGCGCCAACGTGGGGACCACGGTGACGGCGATCCTGGCCTCGCTGGCCGTGCCCGAGCACTTCACGGCGGCCGTGACCACCGCGTTCTCCCACCTGCTGTTCAATGTGTGCGGCATCATCGCGATCAACATCCTCCCGCCCGTGCGCCGGCTCCCCCTGCGCCTGGCCCGAACCCTGGCCAGCCAGGCCGCCCGGAGGAAATGGGTGCCCGTTTTGTACATTCTCGTGGTATTCTTTCTCATCCCCCTTTCCCTCATTTTCGCGACCCGGTGAGCCCATGTGGAAGGAACTGATCAAGATCTGGACGTCCCAGAGCCTGCTGGACCAGGCCTGGAAGGAGTCGTTCGACGCCCTGGAGATCGACCGGAAGATGTTCCTGGAGGCCGTGCGCATCCTCCGGGAGAGCGACGACCAGGAGCTGGCGTCCGAGATCCGGGAGATGGACCGGCAGGTCAACAAGTACGAGCGCGACGTCCGGCGCAAGGTGATGACCCACTGCGCGGTCACGGGCACCGGCACGGCCGACCTGCCCAGCGCCATGGTGCTGGTGTCGATCATCATCGACATCGAGCGCATCGGCGACTACTGCAAAAACATCGTGGACCTGGCCCGACACCACCCCCAGACCCTCTCCGCCGGACCCTACGAGACCGACCTGGGCGAGGTGGAGAAGGAGCTCAAGGAGCGGTTCGCCCGCACCATCGAGGTGCTGCGCCACCACGACGTGGAGGGCGCCCGGGAGCTGATGGCCACCTACCGCACCGAGGTGGGGTCGGTGTGCGACCGGATCGTGCACGGCGTGGTGGGCGGCGAGAACCCCGAGTTCTCCGCGGCCGACGCGGCCACCCTGGCCCTGTACGCCCGGTACCTCAAGCGGATCACCGCCCACCTGAAGAACGTGGCTTCCAGCGTGGTCAATCCGTTCCCCCGCATCGGGTTCAAGGAGAAGCAACCGAAGAGCCCGTAGAGGCCCTCCTGACTTACCACACGACGCGGGCCGCCCTCTGGGGCGGCCCGTTTGCGTGTCGGGCCTCGTCGACCCCTTCCGGCCGCCGCCCGGCGGGCTCGTGGTATGCTGGGGCCTCGATGCCGGGGGAAGCCCCATCAGGCCCTGTGCGGGGCCGTCCAGAGACTAGAAACTAGAGACTTAAAAACCCGGGAGTTCGGACCATTGGGCGGGGCTCTATCAGGCCCCTTTTGAAGCCGTACAACGGGAAGGTAACTTTTGTTGGTCCGGAGCCCATTGCCGGCGGCGGGTCATGGGGCCTGCTTCCGGCCGTGCGCGAGTGCAGCATCCGATCGCCGCGCCTTCGCATGCCGTTGCCGAAGTAGCCTGTTCGGGCGGCGACAGCGGAGGGCCCTGGAATTCGACAAAGCTACAGATGTTCGGGGGGCGCGGCGAGACAAGGAGCCGCGCCCGGCTCTCCAGCAGGCCCCATGCCCCCGAGCTTTGGCGCGGTTCGAGAGCCGCCGGGCTGCCTAGCCGCCCACCGGGCCGAAGGCCCCCGACCGACGACCAACGACCAACGACCAACGACCGAAGTTACATGGAAGGCGTCATGCGTCTGTTCGTGTTCCTGACCATCGCCCTGTCCGTGTACACGGCGATGCACGCGGTCGTGTACTGGGCCGTGCGGCCGATCTGGGCGGGGGCGCCCCGGGCCGGCGCCGCGGTGATCGCCTGGATGGCCGCCATGGTCGCGGCGCCGGTGGCCGTGCGGCTCCTGGACCGGGCGGGCCTGGAGGCCGTGGCCCGGCCCCTGGCCTGGGCCGCCTACACCTGGCTCGGGCTGGTGTTCCTCGCCTTCTGGCCGGCGGCGGCGCTGGGGGTGGGGCAGATGCTGGCCTCCGGCCTCGGCGCCCTCCTGCCCACCGAGCCCCTGCGGCTTCGGACCCCGGCCGTGGCCTGGGCCGTCCTGGCCGGGGTGGTCGCCCTGGGGGGGTACGGCGCGTGGGAGGCCACCCGCCTCCGGGTGGAGCGGGTCCGGATCGCATCGGCCAAGCTCTCCCGCCCCGTACGCATCGTTCAGGTGTCGGACCTCCACCTGGGGCTCCTGCTGCGGAGCCGGACCCTGGCCCGGGTGCTCCGGACGGTGGAGGCCCTCGGGCCCGACCTTCTGGTGGCCACGGGCGACCTGGTGGACGCCCAGATCGACCACCTGGACGATCTGAGCCGCTCGTGGGCCTCGTTCACCCCGCCCCTGGGCAAGCTCGCCGTGGTGGGCAACCACGAGGTGTACGCGGGGCTGGGCCAGAGCCTCGCGTTCCTGGAGAAGGGCGGCTTCCGGGTGCTTCGCAACGAGGCCGTGGCGGTGGGGTCCGACCTCGTCGTGGTGGGCGTGGACGACGAGCACGCCCCGGGTCCCCGGCCCGACCCGGAGCGGCTGTTCGCCCGGACCCCCGCGGGAAGGTTCGTGCTCCTCTTGAAGCACCGGCCCACGGTGGTTCCCGGTGCCGGGGGGCGGCTCGACCTTCAGCTCTCGGGCCACACCCACCTGGGCCAGATCTTTCCGTTCCGCCTGCTCACGAAAATGGCGTACCCTATGCAGCGCGGCCTGTACGCCCTGCCGGAGGGAGGCCGCCTGTACGCGAGCCGGGGCACCGGCACCTGGGGGCCGCCCATGCGGGTGCTCGCGCCCCCCGAGGTGACTCTGATCGAGCTCGTGCCGGAAAAGCAGGAGTAGCTCGGCAGTGAAACAGGCACTCTCTGCTCCCCGATGGGGGGCAAGGGGTCTGCCGGAGAGCCGGGCGCGGCCCCTTAGCTCGCCGCGCAGCGCCTCTGACGTGCGAACCACGAAATGGTATGCGTTCCACGAGTTGGAATCTTCCGTGTCCTGTGCCTGCGCGGCGAATCGCAACGCCCGGCTTCGCGCCCGGCCGGAGGTAGGCCCCTTGCCCCCTCTCCGGAAAAACGCGCCCATTTTGCCGCCGGAACAATAGCAATAGGAGCCGCACCGTGGTCTCGGTCCGTGTGGAACCGTTCCGGAGCTTCGAGGCGAGCGTGCCGGCCGCCCTGGAGGCGGTGGGGGCGGCTGCGGCGCTGGCCCGGCAGGAGCTCGTGGTGATCAAGCCCAACCTGGTCACCGCGAGCCCGCCCCCCGTGACCCTGCCGGTCGAGGCGGCCGCGGCCCTGGTGGGGTTCGTGCGGAGGAACTGCCGGGCCCGGGTGGTCATCGCCGAGGGATGCGGAGACGCCGGGCTCTCGACCCCGGAGGTGTTCGAGGCCCTGGGGTACCGGGGCCTCGCCCGGGAGCTCGGCGTGGACCTCGTGGACCTCAACACCGCGCCCACGGTTCGGCTGGAGAACCCCTCGTTCCGGGTGTTCCCCGAGGCCTGGGTGCCCGAGCTCCTCACGCGGGCGTTCGTGATCTCGGCCGCCGTGCTCAAGCGCCACAGCCTGGCCGAGGCGACCCTGTCGCTCAAGAACATGATGGGCGCGGCCCCGCCCAGGAGGTACGGGAACCCCGGCGGCTGGAAGAAGGGGCGGTTCCACGCCCGGATGCACCGGGCCGTGTTCGAGTGGGCGAGTCACCTCACGCCCGACCTGGCCCTGGTGGACGCGAGCGTGGGCCTGGCCGAGTTCCACCTGGGCGGCCCCCCGTGCGATCCGCCGGTGGGAAAGATCGTGGCCGGCTTCGATCCCGTGGCCGTGGACGCGGCCGGCTGCCGGCTCCTGGGGCTCCACTGGAGTCGGGTGGGGTACCTTCGGCTCGCCCACGGCGTGCTCGGACGGGCGACGGAGACGGACGGATGAGGGAGCCGATCACTCGGGAACGGGCGGAAGAGATCCTGGAAACCATCCGACGGGTGCTCGAGGACCGGCCGGAGATCGTATTCGCCTACGCCCACGGGTCGTTCCTCGATTCCCCCCGGCCACGGGACCTGGATCTTGCCGTTTTCGTAAACCCGGAGCCCGAGGGACTGCCTGCCCTCTGGGAGGGTGCCCTAGAGGTGGATCTGGAGGAGGCCATCGGACGAGCGCTTCCCGTGGACGTCCGGATCCTCAACCGCGCGCCGACCATCTTTCGGTTCCGTTGCCTGCAAGGGCGGCTCCTCCTGGACCGGGATCCGGATCTCCGCGCCGCGGTGACGGCCGACGCCGCTTGCCGGTACAACGACCTGGCCCCGTTTCTCGCCCACTACGCGAAAGAGGCCTACGGCCATGACGATTGATCCCCAGAAGGTCCGGGCGCGCCTGGACGACATTCACGCATCCGTGCGCAGGCTCCGCGAGCTGTTGGAACGAGGGCGCTCGGCCTTCGAGACCGACCCCGATGTGCAAGACATCGCGCGGGCTCGCCTTCTCGTGGCGCTGGAGGCAGCCATCGGGCTTTGCTTCCATGTGAGCGCGAAGCACCTCGGCCGCGTGCCCGAAGAATACGGTCAGTGCTTTCGCATCCTCGCGGCCGAGGGGTTCCTGCCCCCCGACCTGGCAGCACGCCTGGCCGCCATGGCCCGGTTCCGGAACCGCCTGGTCCACTTGTACTGGGAGGTGGACTTCGGACAGGTCTTCGAGTTCCTTCCGGCGGGCTTGGAGGACCTGGAAGCGTTTGCCGAGCGTGTGGGAGGGTTGCTCTAACCGCCTCGCGTCCGTTCGGGATCCTGATTCCAGTCCTCGGCATTCGCTGCGGCCCTGTGGTATGTTAGCGGCTTTCCTTTTGCCGGGGTGATCGATGGCCGCAAAATCCCAGGACCCTTGGGTGGAAGCGTTCCTGACCCACCTCCGGTACGAACGAAACGCCTCGGACCACACGGTGCGCAGCTACGCCGGGGATCTCCGGCGGTTCGCCGAGTGGGCCCGGGCTCGGATCGAAGGTCGGGGGCCGCACCTGTGGCAGGCCGTGGAGCCGGGGGACATCCGAGCCTACCTGGCGTCGCTCCACGGCCGCAGGGCCCGCACCACCATCGGCCGGGCCCTGTCGTCGCTCCGGGCGTTCTACCGATTCCTGGTGCGCGAGGGGCACCTGGACGCGAACCCGGCCGCCTCGGTGGCCGCGCCCAAGCAGCCCCGGCGGCTGCCGGGGGTGCTGTCGGTGGACGAGGCGTTCGCCCTGGTGGACGCGGTCTCCGGCGAGGGAGTCCTGGCCCTGCGCGACCGGGCGATCCTGGAGACGCTCTACGGCACGGGCGTGCGGGTGTCGGAGCTGGTGGGGCTGGACGGCCGGGACCTGCGCCTCGCCGCGGGGCTCGCCCGGATCCGGGGCAAGGGCCGGGTGGAGCGGGAGGTGCCCCTGACCGAGCCGTGCGTCCGGGCGCTGGAGGCGTACCTGGAGGCGCGGGCCCGGGCCGGTCGGCCCCTGGAGCCGGCCGGGCCCGTGTTCCTGAACGCCCGGGGAGGCCGCCTGACCGACCGGAGCGTCCGGCGGATCATCGATAAGTGGATCGAGCGGGCGGCCCTGGCCCGGCGGGTGCACCCGCACCTGCTGCGTCACAGCTTCGCCACCCACCTGCTGGCGGGTGGGGCGGACCTGCGGGCCATCCAGGAGCTGCTGGGCCACCGCAGCCTGTCCACGACCCAGAAGTACACCCACGTGGGCATCGAGCGGCTGATGCGGATCTACGACGATGCCCATCCCCGGGCGCGCGGGGCGGGAACCAGGCGAAAGACGACAACGGACAACCAAACCTGACGTCCGGACGTCCCCACGTCCGCACGTCCGAACGGAAGACCCAGATGACCGAGACGATCCGAGGCACCACCATCGTGTGCGTGCGCCGCGACGGCCGGGTGGCCATGGCCGGCGACGGCCAGGTCACCTTCGGCTCCACGGTGCTCAAGCGCACCGCCCGCAAGGTGCGAAAGCTCCGGGAGGGGAAGATCCTGGCGGGGTTCGCCGGCGCCACGGCCGACGCGTTCACCCTGCTGGAGCGGTTCGAGGGCAAGCTCGACGCCCACGGCGGCAGCCTGCACCGGGCCGCCGTGGAGCTGGCCAAGGACTGGCGCACCGACAAGTACCTGCGCCGCCTGGAGGCCATGCTGCTGGTGGCCGACCGGGAGGCGACCCTGCTCCTCTCGGGCACCGGCGACGTGGTGGAGCCGGAGGAGGGGGTGGTGGCCATCGGGTCGGGCGGGCCGTTCGCCCTGGCCGCGGGCCTGGCGCTGTACGAGCACACGACCCTGGGCGCGGCCGAGATCGCCCGCGAGGCGCTGCGGGCGGCGGCCCGGATCTGCATCTACACCAACGACTCCGTGGAGCTCGAAGAGCTGGGAGGTTAGCCCGTCATGGCCGTGTTCACCCCCAGGGAGGTGGTGTCGGAGCTCGACCGGTACATCGTGGGGCAGGACCGCGCCAAGAAGGCGGTGGCCATCGCCCTGCGCAACCGCTGGCGGCGGCGCCAGGTGCCGGACCCGCTCCGGGACGAGATCACCCCCAAGAACATTCTGATGATCGGGCCCACGGGCGTGGGCAAGACCGAGATCGCCCGGCGCCTGGCCCGGCTGGCCGGGGCCCCGTTCGTGAAGGTGGAGGCCAGCAAGTTCACCGAGGTGGGGTACGTGGGCCGCGACGTGGAGAGCATGGTGCGCGACCTCGTGCGGGTGTCCGTGGCCATGGTCCAGGAGGAGGAGCAGGCCCGGGTGGCCGCCCGGGCCGAGGAGCTGGCCGAGGAGAAGATCCTCGACCTGCTGCTGCCGGGCCACACCGGCGACACGGCGACCCGGGAGCGGCTGCGGCAGATGCTCCGGGCCGGGGCCCTGGACGACCGGGTGGTGGAGGTGGAGGTGGCGGCCCAAGGGCCGGCGCCGGCCATGGAGATCTTCACCGGCCAGGGCATGGAGGAGATGGGCATCCAGCTCCAGGACATGCTGGGCAACCTGTTCCCCAAGCGCCACAAGCGAAAGAGCATGAAGGTGCCCGAGGCCCGCGAGGTCCTGAAGGAGCAGGAGGCGGCCCGCCTGGTGGACCAGGAGCGGGTGACCGAGCTGGCCCTGGAGCGGGCCCAGAACGACGGCATCATCTTCATCGACGAGATCGACAAGGTCGCGTCCCGGGAGGGGGGGCGGGGACCGGACGTGTCGCGCGAGGGGGTGCAGCGCGACATCCTGCCCATCGTGGAGGGCTGCACCGTCCACACCAAGTACGGGGTGGTCAAGACCGACCACATCCTGTTCATCGCGGCCGGGGCGTTCCACATGTCGAAGCCCTCGGACCTCATCCCGGAGCTCCAGGGCCGGTTCCCGATCCGGGTGGAGCTGGACGCGCTGGGCCGGGACGACTTCGTCCGGATCCTGACCGAGCCCCAGAACGCCCTGACCCGGCAGTACCAGGCCCTGCTGGCCACCGAGGGGATCGAGCTCAGCTTCGCCCCGGACGGGATCGAGGAGGTGGCCGAGATGGCCGCCCGGGTCAACGAGAAGACCGAGAACATCGGGGCCCGACGGCTCCACACCATCATGGAGAAGGTGCTGGAGGAGCTGAGCTTCACCGCCCCGGACCTGCCGGACCGGGAGGTGGTGGTGGACCGGGAGTACGTGCGCGACCGGCTCCGGGACATCGTGGCCGACACGGACGTGTCGCGGTACATCCTGTGAGTCGGAGGTCGGAATTCAGAGGACAGAAGACAGAAGGCATAGACACGCGTCGTTTCGGCCCGTGGGGGTGCCATGGGGACGGAGCCGAGGGCCCGATCGTTGGGTGTCCCGTGCGTCCAGAGATTAGAATCTTGGGGATCTCGGCCCGTTAGGCGGACGGGCGCTCCAGCAGGCCCCACACCCCTCGAGCGCGTCTGTTTGGCCGCCGGAGCAATAGCTTCCCAGCCTTTTGACTTTCCAGCGGGCCGAAGGCCCCAGACCGGAGACCGATGACCGGAGACCGAAGTTATCGAGAAGAGCTGATCCAAAAGGCCCAGGTGCTCCACGAGGCCCTGCCGTACATCCGGGCCTTCTACGGCAAGGTGGTGGTCATCAAGTACGGCGGCCACGCCATGGTGGACGAGGCGCTCAAGGAGAGCTTCGCCCGGGACGTGGTGCTCCTCAAGTACATCGGGCTCAACCCGGTGGTGGTCCACGGCGGCGGGCCCCAGATCAACCGGATGCTGGAGCGCATGCAGATCCAGAGCACCTTCGTGGACGGCATGCGGGTGACCGACGGAGCCACCATGGACGTGGTGGAGATGGTCCTGGGGGGCAAGGTCAACAAGGAGATCGTGAACCTGATCCAGCTCCACGGCGGCCGGGCCGTGGGCCTCACCGGCAAGGACGGGGGGCTGATCCGGGCGAAGAAGCTCTACATGGAGCGCCGCCGGGGCGACGACCTGCCGCCGGAGATCGTGGACATCGGCGCGGTGGGCGAGGTGGAGGCCATCAACCCCCAGGTGATCGAGGCCCTCGACCGGGGGGGGTTCATCCCGGTGATCGCCCCGGTGGGCACCGGCGCCCAGGGCGAGACCTTCAACATCAACGCCGACCTGGTGGCCGGCCGGATCGCGGGCGCGCTCAAGGCCGAGAAGCTGGTGCTGCTGACCGACGTGGAAGGCATCCTGGACCCAGACGGCCGGCTCATCTCCACCCTGCGGGCGGCCGATGCCCCCGAGCTGATCGAGTCGGGCGTGATCCGGGGCGGCATGATCCCCAAGGTCCGCTGCGCCCTGGACGCCCTGGAGGACGGCGTGGGCAAGGTGCACATCGTGGACGGCCGGGCCCGTCACGCCGTGCTGCTGGAGATCTTCACCCGGGGCGGGGTGGGCACAGAGATCGTGAGGTGACGGATGGGAAACCAAGAGATCATGGATCTGGCCGCAACCTGCCTCATGCCCACCTACGCGCGGTTCCCCGTGGCCCTGGTGCGGGGCCAGGGCATGCGGGTGTGGGATGCGGACGGCCGCCAGTACCTGGACTTCCTGGCCGGGATCGCGGTGTGCAACCTGGGCCACTGCCACCCCCATGTGGTGGAGGCGATCCGGGAGCAGGCCGGCACCCTGCTGCACGTGTCGAACCTGTACCATATCGAGCCCCAGGTGCGGCTGGCCAGGCTGCTGACCGAGGTCACCTTTGCCGACCGGGTGTTCTTTTGCAACAGCGGGGCCGAAGCCAACGAGGGCGCGATCAAGCTGGCCCGCAAGGTCCAGAAGGACCGGGGCGAGCCCGAGCGCACCGAGATCGTGTCGGCCACCATGAGCTTCCATGGCCGGACCCTGGCCACCCTGACGGCCACGGGCCAGGACAAGGTGAAGGTGGGGTTCGACCCCCTGCCCCCGGGCTTCACCTACGTGCCCTACGACGACGTCGAGGCCCTGGAAGAAGCGGTGGGGCCCCGGACCGCGGCCGTGCTCCTGGAGCCGATCCAGGGCGAGGGCGGGGTGCGGGTGCCGTCGGAGGGGTACCTGCGGCGGGCCCGGGAGCTGTGCGACGTGCGCGGGGCGCTTCTCATCCTCGACGAGGTCCAGACCGGGGTGGGACGCACCGGCACGTTCCTGGCCTGCGAGCACGACGGCGTGAAACCGGACATCTGCACCCTGGCCAAGGGCCTGGGCGGGGGAGTGCCCATCGGCGCGGTGCTCGCCACCGAGGCCGTGGCCCGGAGCTTCGGCCCGGGCACCCACGCCTCCACCTTCGGCGGCAACCCCCTGGTGTGCGCGGCCGCGCTCGCCACGGTGCGCACGATCCTCCAGGAAGGCATCCTGGAGCATACCCAGCGGATGGGGACATACCTGTTGGAGCGCCTGACCGAGCTGGCTCGGGGCCGCCCATGCATCTCGGCCGTGAGGGGCCGCGGGCTCCTGATCGGTATCGAGCTGGCCGGCGATCGCAAGGCCAAGGACGTGGTGACCGCCATGATGGATCGGGGGTTCCTGGTGGGGTCGGCCGGTGAGCAGGTGGTCCGGCTCGCCCCACCGCTCATCGTGGAGCCGGAGGAGATCGACGCCCTGCTCTCGGCTCTGGAAGAGGTGGTGTGAGGGGGTGCAAGGTTTTAGGCTTTCCAGCTTTCCGGCTTTCTAGCCTTCCAGCCGCAAGGTATCCGCCATGCCCAAGCACTTCTTGAAGCTCACGGACTTCGGCCGGGACGAGCTCCTCGGCATCCTCGAGCTGGCCCAGGATCTCAAGGCCCGCCAGGCCCGGGGTGAGCCCCACCGCCTGCTGGAGGGCAAGACCCTGGCCATGCTGTTCGAGAAATCGAGCACCCGGACCCGGGTCTCGTTCGAGGTGGGCATGTTCCAACTGGGCGGCCACGCCCTCTTTCTCTCGCCCCGCGACACCCAGATCGGCCGGGGCGAGCCCGTGCGCGACACGGCCCGGGTGCTGTCGCGGTACGTGGACGCGATCATGGTGCGCACCTACGGCCAGGACGTGCTCGAGGAGCTGGCGCGCTGGTCGTCGGTGCCGGTGATCAACGGGCTCACGGACCTCGTGCACCCCTGCCAGGTCATGGCCGACCTCCTGACCGTGCTGGAGCGGAGGGAAAGCCTGGAAGGGCTTCGGGTCGCCTGGATCGGCGACGGGAACAACATGGCCCACTCGTGGATCCACGCGGCCCGGGTGCTGGGGTTCGGCCTGCGGCTGGCCTGCCCCGAGGGGTACGAGCCCGACGGGGCGATTCTGGCCGCGGCCCGGGACGCCGGAGCCGACGTGGAGGTGGGCCGCGACCCCGAGTGGGCCGCGAGGGGCGCCCACGTGGTCACCACGGACGTGTGGGCCTCGATGGGCCAGGAGGAGGAGCAGGAGGCCCGGCGCCGCGCGTTCGCGGGGTACACCGTGGACGCCCGGATCATGGCCGCGGCCGACCCCTCGGCCGTGTTCCTCCACTGCCTGCCCGCCCACCGGGGCGAGGAGGTGACCGACGAGGTCCTGGAGGGGCCCCGGTCCGCGGTGTGGGACGAGGCCGAGAACCGCCTGCACGTGCAAAAGGCGATTCTGGTGCACCTGGTGCGGGAGGAAAACTGACCCCGAAAGGGAGGTGCGGGTACCGCGGGGGAAGAAATCGACGAACGACCTCCGACCTCTCGGCTTTCCAGCATTCTAGCGCCTTCAAGGGAGTGAACAACCATGGCAAAGGGCAGCGTGAAGAAGGTGGTTCTGGCGTACTCCGGAGGCCTCGACACCTCGGTGATCCTGAGGTGGCTCGTGGAGACCTACGGGTGCGAGGTGATCGCGTTCTCGGCCGACCTGGGCCAGGCCGAGGAGCTCGAGGGGCTCGACGAGAAGGCCCGGCGCACCGGCGCGTCCAAGGTGTACATCGAAGACCTACGGGAGGAGTTCGTCCGGGACTTCGTGTTCCCCATGTTCCGGGCCGCGGCCGTGTACGAGGGCTCGTACCTCCTGGGCACCTCGATCGCCCGGCCCCTGATCGCCAAGCGCATGGTGGAGATCGCCGAGGCCGAGGGCGCCGACGCCGTGGCCCACGGCGCCACGGGCAAGGGCAACGACCAGGTCCGGTTCGAGCTCACGGCCTACGCCCTCAAGCCCGACATCCGGGTGATCGCCCCGTGGCGCGAGTGGGACCTGAACTCCCGGGAGAAGCTCATCGACTACGCCGAGCGCCACGGCATCCCGGTGCCGGTCACCAAGGCCAAGCCCTACTCCAGCGACCGGAACCTGCTGCACATCTCGTTCGAGGGCGGCATCCTCGAGGACCCCTGGCGGGAGCCGGACGAGGACATGTTCGTCCTGTCGGTGAGCCCGGAGAAGGCCCCGGACGAGCCCGAGTACGTGGAGGTGGAGTTCGAGGCCGGGGATCCCGTGGCCGTGAACGGCGAGCGGCTGTCGCCGGCGGCGCTCCTCCAGCGCCTAAACGAGATCGGAGGCCGGCACGGCGTGGGCCGGATCGACATCGTGGAGAACCGGTTCGTGGGCATGAAGAGCCGGGGGGTGTACGAGACCCCCGGCGGCACCATCTGGCGGGCGGCCCATCGGGCCGTGGAGAGCCTGACCCTGGACCGGGAGGTCATGCACCTGCGGGACTCGCTGGTGCCCAAGTACGCCGAGCTCGTGTACAACGGGTTCTGGTACGCGCCCGAGCGGGAGACCCTGCAGGCGTTCATGGACGAGGCCCAGAGGAACGTCACCGGCACCGCCCGGCTGAAGCTCTACAAGGGCAACTGCACCGTGGTGGGGCGCCAAAGCCCCCACAGCCTCTACGACCCCGAGACGGCCACGTTCGAGGAGGACACGGTGTACGACCAGGCCGACGCCACCGGCTTCATCAAGCTCAACGCCCTGCGGCTGAGGACATTGAAACGGCTCATGGGGTGAGCAAAGGCCCTCCGGCGGTGCCCTCAAAGGGCGCTGTGGGATTGCCCCAGAGGGGTGAAGCCGGGGCCTCCTCCTCCGCTGAACACCCTCGCAGGGGCCGCCACGGTTCGGTCCGCTGCGACGCGTGATAGCACGCGCCGCGGCCGCTCCCTTGCACCGGGCGGCCCTTGCTGCTTGGGCGTCGCGCTCCGTCGGAGACCCCGGCTTCACCTAAGTGATCCGTACTTTTCTTTCGAGGCATAAGGAAACGAGTCGCTCGGGTCTCGCGGGCGAAACCGACGGTACGACCGCCTAATGTCCGGCGCGCCCTAGGGGCCCTGTTCGACCGTAGGCCGGAGACCGACGACCGAACCGACAAGGAAGATTCCTCATGGCCGAAAAACCCTGGGGCGGACGGTTTCGCGAAGAGACCCTGAGGATCGTCGAGCGGTTCACCGCGTCGATCGGGTTCGACCGGCGGATGTACCGCCAGGACATCCGGGGGTCCATCGCCCACGCCCGCATGCTGGCCTCGGTGGGCATCCTGACCGAGGAGGAGGCCGACACCCTGGTCCGGGGCCTGGAGCAGGTGCTCGCCGAGATCGAGCGGGGCGAGCTGGAGCTCACCGAGAGCCTCGAGGACATCCACATGAACGTGGAGCACCGGCTCACCCAGATCGTGGGGCCGGTGGGCGGCAAGCTCCACACGGCCCGCAGCCGCAACGACCAGGTGGCCCTGGACCTGCGGCTGTACCTGGCGGACGAGGTGCCCGAGATCCTGGACCTGCTCCGGGGCCTGGGCGAGGTGCTGCTGGAGCGGGCCGAGGCCGAGGCCGACCTGCTCGTGCCCGGCTACACCCACCTCCAGCGGGCCCAGCCCGTGACCTTCGGCCACCACTGGCTCGCCTACTTCGAGATGTTCCTCCGGGACATGGAGCGGTACCGGGACGCCCTCGGGCGGATCCGGCGCTCGCCCCTGGGGGCGGGCGCGCTCGCCGGGTCGCCCTACCCCCTGGACCGGGAGCGGGTGGCCCGGGACCTGGGGCTCGAGGGGGTGTGCCGGAACAGCCTCGACGCCGTGTCCGACCGGGACTTCGCCCTGGAGTTCCTGTTCGCCGGCTCGGTGGTGATGATGCACCTGTCCCGGCTGTCGGAGGAGCTGGTGCTGTGGTCGAGCCAGGAGTTCGGGTTCATCGAGCTCTCCGACGGGTTCTGCACCGGCTCCTCCATCATGCCCCAGAAGAAGAACCCGGACGTGCCCGAGCTCCTGCGGGGCAAGACCGGGCGGGCCTACGGCAACCTGATCTCGCTCCTGACGACGCTCAAGGCCCTTCCGCTCGCCTACAACAAGGACATGCAGGAGGACAAGGAGCCGGTGTTCGACACCCTCGACACGGTGAAGGGGAGCCTCGCGATCACCGTGGAGATGCTCCGGAACCTCAAGGTGCGGCCCGACCGGGCCCGGGCCGCGCTGAAGGCCGGGTTCCTGCTGGCTACCGAGCTGGCGGACTACCTGGCGGCCAAGGGCGTGCCGTTCCGCCAGGCCCACGAGGCGGCCGGCCGGCTGGTGGCCCTGGCCGAGGCCCGGGGCTGCGGGCTCGAGGACCTGGACCTGGAGACCCTGCGGTCGGTGTCGCCGCTGTTCGAGGAGGACGTGTTCCAGGTGCTCGACCCCGAGGCGAGCGTGGCCCGACGCACGGTGCTGGGCGGCCCGGCGCCCGACAACGTGCGCCGCGAGGCCCGGCTGGGGTGGGAGCGGCTCGATGCGATCTGGCCCCGGCGGGACTGACCTTGCACAACCCGCCCCTTGGACCCTGCCATCAGCCTGGCGGGCGAATGGGTCCGCCGACGCGCGCCTCCCTATTATTCCGGCGGGTAAACAGGCGTTATCGCCCCCTGACCGGGGGGCGAGGGGCTTGGTGGAGCGCCGGGCGTGGCTCCGACAGTCGCTGCCCCCGGCACTCAGCCGATACCCGCTCCGCCGGTGACCCGAAAGGCATTGCCAACGTTCGCGTTCCTGGCGTTCGTGGGGCACTCGGGCTGAGTGCCGGGGGCAGCGTGAGTCGGATGCTGCACTCACGCATGGCCGGAACCAAGCCCCTCGCCCTCGTCGCCGATGAGTGCACCTATTTTGTCGCCGGGGTAACAGCGCCGCGCAGCACCTTTGGCGATCGGATCTTGAAAGGCCTCGGATTTCATCGAGTTGCCATGAAACCGCTCTCCTGTCTCGTGCCTGCGCGGCGAATCTCGACGCCCGGCTTCGCGCCCGGCCGGAGGTAGGTCCCTTGTCCCGCCCGCCGAGGCACCGTGCCTATTTTGCCGCCGGATTGATGATTGCGGGACTGATCATCGTCGCCGCTGCCTTGGGCTGCGGCCGCCGGGGCGATCCGGTGCCGTCGAGCCGCAGGCTGCCAGCCGCCCCCCCCGGCGTGCGCCTGTCGGCGCCCGCCGGGGTGCTCCGGGTCTCCTGGGACCGGCCCCGCCGCGACGCGGTGGGACGGCCCCTGTCGGGCGTGGGCGGGTACCTGGTGCTCCGGGCTGCCTGGCCGCCGGGCCAGGACGCCTGCGCCGGCTGCCCCGAGGACGCCAGGGTCGTGGCCCGGGTCGACCCGTTGGCCCGCCGGGCCCGGGGGCTCCCGACCGAGGCCTGGGAGGACCCAGACACCCGGGCCGGGTGGACCTACCGGTACCGGGTGCGGGCCCTGGACCCCGAGGGCCGGCCCGGCGCGGTGTCCGGCCCGGCCGACATCACCTGGGTTCCGCTGGCCCCCCCCGCCGCGGAGACCCGGCCCGGTGACGGCAGGGTGCTCGTGCGGCTCACGCCCGCTCCCTGGCCCGAGGGGATCGAACCCCTGGAGCTCAGGGTGTACGACCGAGCCGGCCGCCTCCTGGCCCGGGCGCCGGCCTCCGGGGCCGGGGTGACGGTGGAGGGGCTCGAGAACGGAACCGCGTACCCGGCCGAGGCCCGGGTGGCCGGCCGCACGGGCGAGGGGTGGGAGGTGGAGAGCCCGGGCACGCCGGTGACCCTGGCCCCGGTGGACACGACCCCGCCGGTGGTCCCGGCCACGGTGACCGCGTTCGCCGAGGACCGGGGGGTGCTCCTGGCGTGGGTTCCGGAGGGCCCAGAGCCCTACGCCCGGGTGTGGGTGTTCCGCCGGGCCCCGGGGGAGGAGCCCCGCCAGATCGCCGAGCTCCCGGGAAGCCGGCTGCGGTTTCGGGACGTCTCGGCCGTGCCGGGAACCCTTTACACCTATTGGATCGTGGTGGAGGATGCGGCAGGCAACCGGAGCCTCCCCTCCCGGGAGGTCGTCGTGCGGGTGAGGGAACCATGAAGACCGCCATCATCGGCGCCGGGGCCATGGGCTGCCTGTTCGGGGCGCACCTGGCCCGGGCCGGCGTGGACGTGACCCTGATCGACATCGACGCGGACGAGGTGGCCACCCTGCGCGCCCGGGGGGTGCGGCTGCACCAGGACGGCCGGGTCTCCGACGTGGCCGTGGCCGCCCTCACCGACCCTGCCGAGGCCGGCCCGGCCGACCTGGTGATCGTATTCGTGAAGGCCCACCAGACCCGGTCGGTGCTGCCGGGGCTGCCCCCCCTGCTGGGCCCGGAGACCCGGGTGCTGACCCTGCAGAACGGCCTGGGAGCGGCCGACGTGCTCGCCGAGGCCGTGCCCCCGGACCGGCTCTTGGTGGGGGTCACGGCCCAGGGCGCCACCCAGCTGGGCCGCGGCGAGGTCCGCCACGGCGGCCGGGGGGAGACGCTGCTCGGGCCCTACCGCCCGGGCCCGGACCGGTTCGCCCAGCGGGCGGCCGCCATGCTCACGGGCGCCGGGCTTCCGGCACGGGCCGTGGCCGACCCGTGGCCCCCGGTGTGGAAGAAGCTGGCCGTGAACTGCGCCATCAACCCGGTCACGGCGCTCACCGGCATCCGCAACGGGCCGGTGGCCGCGTGGGACCCGGCCCGGGAGCTCGCCGCCGACGCCGCCCGGGAGGCCGCGGCCGTGGCCCGGGCCGAGGGGGTGGACCTGGGCGACCCGGAGGACCTGGTGGGGTTCGTGACCGCCGTGGCCCGGGCCACGGCCGAGAACCGATCCAGCATGGGCCAGGACGTGGACCGCCGGGCCCCCACCGAGATCGAGTTCATCTGCGGGGCCGTGGTCCGCCGGGGTGAGGCCCGGGGGGTGCCCACCCCGGTGAACCGGACGCTTTGGCGGTTGATCCGAACCCTGGAACTCGGATACCGTACGGCCGCCCCGATTCCGGAGGACGCCCATGGCCAAGTTCACGATTCCTGAGATCCGGGACCGCAAGCGCCGGGGACCGCCCCTGGTGATGATCACGGCCTACGACTACCCCACGGCTCGCATCGTGGACCAGGCCGGCGTGGATCTGATCCTGGTGGGCGACAGCCTGGGCATGGTGTGCCTGGGCTACCCCGACACCGTGCCGGTGACCCTGGACGAGATGATCCACCACACCGCGGCCGTGGCCCGAGGGGCCGAGCGGGCCCTGGTGGTGGGCGACCTGCCGTTCCTGACCTACCAGGTGAGCCCCCAGCAGGCCGTGGAGAGCGCCGGCCGGCTGGTCAAGGAGGCCCGGGCCGACTGCGTGAAGCTGGAGGGGGGCCGGACCCAGGCCGACAAGATCGAGGCGATCGTCACGGCCGGCATCCCGGTCATGGCCCACATCGGGCTCACCCCCCAGACCGCCACCCAGCTCGGCGGCTTCAAGGTCCAGGGCCGGGACGCCGAGGCGGCCCGGGCCCTCATGGAGGACGCCAAGGCGGTGGAGGCGGCAGGGGCGTTCGCGGTGGTGCTGGAGTGCGTGCCCACCAAGCTGGCGACCCGCATCTCCCAGGGCCTCTCGATTCCCACCATCGGCATCGGCGCGGGCCCGCGGTGCGACGGCCAGGTGCTGGTTCTCCACGACCTGGTCGGCCTGTTCGACCGGTTCGTGCCGAAGTTCGTCAAACGCTACGCCGATCTGGGGGCCGAGATGCGCCGGGCGGTCGAGACCTACTGTACCGAGGTGCGCGAAGGCGCGTTCCCGGGGCCGGAGCACGGCTTCGGGGAGGAGTCGTAGAGAGTTTCCTGATCCCACGAGGAGGTGTGTGCCATGCGCAAGACGTTGCTGGGAACCGTTGCGATCGTGTCGCTCCTGCTGGCGGGGCTGGCGTTCGCCCAGAACATCGAGGTGTTCTCCATGGGCGAGTCGGTGACCGTGGGCAAGCTGGTCTACCAGGTGAACAAGGCCTGGTGGGAGAAGACCCCGGACGGCTCGGACCAGTACCTGGGCGTGGCCGTGACCGTCACCAACAAGGGGTCCACTCGGGTCCAGCTTCCGCCGTTCCAGCTCATCGACGCCAACGGTCGGCCCCACGAGGTGAACTTCTCCAAGATCGTGTGGCCGAAGATGGCGCTGAACGCGGGCGAGACCCTGAGCGGAAAGCTCTACTTCCACCTACCCGAGGGCGAGGGGTTCCGGATGGTGGTCTCGGGCGGCTACGACGAGGGGGAGTTCGCCTACGTGGAGATCAACGAGGTCAACTGATCCCCGGACGAACGCACGAAGCACCAAGCGGGGGATGCGCCGCAAGCGCGCCCCCCGCTTTTTCGTGCATCCGCCAAGCCTAGGCTTCCCGGTAACTTCGGTCGTTGGTCGTCATTCGTCATTCGTCGGTCGTCGGTCGTCGGTCTCCTGGCCCCCAGGGCAAGTGGCTCTCGCCAACCCGGCGGCGGGGGCCTGGTGGAGCACCCGCCTAACGGGCCGGGCCACCCGGAAGTTCCCTAGTTTCTAGTCTCTAGTTTCTAGTCTCTAGTCTCTGGCCGGCCGGAACCAGGCCCCATGCCCCGCCGCCGACAACGGCCCGGACCAACGCACGTTACCCTTCTCCGTTGTAGGGTCGCGCAGCGGCCCCGGGGGACCCCATCTTCGCCAATGCGCCGCCTCGCAGGCTACCGGCCCTGTCCTCCGTCCTCTGTCCTCCGACCCCCGGCCCCTGCCGAGCGGTCCGCGGCCCGGGCCACCTCGGCGAGGGCCTCCCGCAGCCCCGGGGTGGGCACGAAGGCGCACCCCTCGGCCGGGCTCACCCGCCAGCCCTTGCGTTCCCGCACGATCTCGATCCAGAGCTGCTGGTCCAGGTTCGGCTCCACGATCACCGCCCGCACCATGGCCCGCTGCCGCACGGGATCGTACACCACGTCCTTGAACGCCACCGTGGCCTCGCCCCGCACGGTCCGGGGCGCGAACCCCGCCGGGTCGAACCCGCTCACCGGATACCGGATCACCTCCACCTCCTCGGGCACCGGCACCTCGGGGTGCCGCACCTTCACCAGCCGGATCTCGTGGAACCGCTCCTGGCCGCCATCCACCCACTTCTCCTCGAACCGGGTCCCGAACCCCGGCCGGATCTCCCGCCGCTCGGCCCGCAGCGGACCGCCTCGGGCCTGCTCGCAGATCCAGTCCGCATAGGGCCCGTGGTCGGTGACCAGGTACACCTCGCCCCCGTCCCGGAGCCGGGACGCGACCAGGTCCTGGAAGGCCCTTCCGAAAAGACGCCGGCCCTCGTGCCGGTCCTTGGGCCAAGGGTCCAGGAACAGGGCCACCACCCGGTCCACCGACCGGGGCGCAGCCACCCGGTGGAGCACGAACCGGGCGTCGGCCAGCACGCCCCGCACGTTCGCACACCCCGCCCGGGCGGCCCGCTCCAGGGCCCGGGCCAGCCGACCCCACTGGAGCTCCAGGCCCAGGTAGTTCCGGTCCGGGTGGGCGGCCGCCTCCCGGACCAGGCGCTCCCCCGTGCCCGGGCCGATCTCGATCTCCACCGGGCCGGGCCGGCCGAACAGGGCCGCCCAGTCCTGGGGCCGGCCCAGCCGCCACCACGGCACGAACCCCTCGGGCACCGGGAAGAACGTGCGCCGGCTGCCTCCCACGTCAGCCGGCTCCCTTCAGGGCCTGGGGGGAGAAGGTCTCACCGGTGTCGCTCGGCAGCTCGAAGGGGGGCAGCGGGTCGCCGGGTTTCAGCATGGCGAGGCTCCTATGGATCGGCTCGGGAAGACGCGCATCATACCCCAGCCGGATCGTCCGGCCCAAGACGCTTGAGGAAGCCCGGGCGCTCGTGGTACAGGATGCGGCCTTTCGGGGGAACTTCGTCCCCGGCCTGCGGTCGACGGTCTTCGGTCCCTGGCAGGGCAAGAGGGTCTCCCCAGCCCGGGCCGCCCGGCGCCAAGGGAGCGGCTTCGGCGCGTGAGGGCACGCGCCGAAGCGGGCCGAAGGCCCCAGACCAACGACCGTAGACCGACGACCGAATTACATGAAGGACCTCTCCATGCGATCCTACGAGTCCCGATACCGCGACCTCACCCCCCGTTCCTCGGCCCTGGACGAGCGGGCCCGGGGCCTGCTGCCCGGGGGCATCAGCCACAACCTGCGGCGGTTCGACCCGTACCCCCTGTACGCGGCCCGGGCCGAGGGGGCCCGGGTGCTCGACCCCGACGGCAACTCGTACCTGGACCTGTGGATGGGCCACTACGCCCTCGTGTTCGGCCACGCCTTCCCCCCCGTGCGCCGGGCCGTGGAGCAGGTGCTGGCCGGGGGATGGCACTTCGGCATGCCGGTGGAGGCCGAGGTGGTGCTGGCCGAGCGGCTGCGCCGCGCCGTGCCGGCCATGGAGAAGATGCGGTTCTGCACCAGCGGCACCGAGGCCACCATGTACGCGGTGCGCCTGGCCCGGGGGTTCACCCGGAAGCCCTGGGTGCTCAAGGCGGCCGGGGGGTGGCACGGCGCCAGCACCGATCTGTCGTTCGCGGTGAAGCCACCGTTCCGGGGCGCCGAGGGCCCGGGCCTGCTGCCGCCCCGGGAGCAGGGGGTGGACCTGATCGCGTTCAACGACGTGGAGGCCACCGAGCGGGTCGTGGAGGCCCACCGGGGAGGGATCGCCGGCATCATCGTGGAGCCCATGCTGGGCTCGGGCGGGTTCCTGCCGGCCGACCCGGCTTACCTGCGATACCTGCGGGAGGTGTGCGACCGCGAAGGGGCGGTGCTCATCTTCGACGAGAT
Organism: Deferrisoma camini S3R1; assembly: GCF_000526155.1. Lineage (NCBI taxonomy): Bacteria > Pseudomonadati > Thermodesulfobacteriota > Deferrisomatia > Deferrisomatales > Deferrisomataceae > Deferrisoma > Deferrisoma camini. The sequence continues at coordinate 3,081,227 of NZ_JAFN01000001.1, forward strand.
CATCACCGGGTTCCGGTTCCGATACGGAACCCTGGCCGACGCCTACGGGGTCCGACCCGATCTGACTACCCTGGGGAAGATCGTGGGCGGGGGGTTCCCCCTGGGCGTGTACGGGGGCCGACGCGAGGTCATGGACGCGGCCGACCCCCTCCAGGCCAAGGCGCCGGACCGGCCGGTGTTGGTGGGCGGGGGCACGTTCAGCTGCCACCCGGTGACCCTGGCCGCGGCCCTGGCCACCCTGGAGGCCCTGGAGGCGTCCCGGGCCGAGCTGTACCCGGCTCTTGAGGCCCGGGGCGAACGCCTGCGCCGAGGGGTCGAGGAGCGGTTCGCGGCCGCGGGCGTGCCGGCCGCCTGCACCGGCCGGGCGAGCCTGTTCATGACCCATCTGCTGCGGGGCGGCGACCGGGACCTGCGCACGCCGGCCGACCTGGCGGCCAAGACCTTCTCGGCCGCCAAGGACCGGGAGCTTCGGCTAGCGCTCCTCGCCCACGGGGTGTTCGCCGTGCACGGCGGGGGGGCGCTCTCGGCCGCCCACGGCGAGCCCGAACTCCAAGTCCTGCTCGAAGCCTACGCCCGCGCCGCCGAGGACCTGGCCCGGGAGGGGTTCGAGCAGGGCTGAGATCCCCGGCCCGCGCGCCGCCGCACAAACGAAGGCCCCCGACGCCGGGGGCCTTCGTCGCTGTCACGGCCTACAGTCCCAGAGCCATAGAGCGCCCCGCGGGCGCAGGACTCTCCATCATCCGGGACGACCGATGGGGGTGGATCTTCGCAACACCGGTGGGCCAAACGCCCGGTGTTCGGCGCGCACGGCGCGCCCTATGGGGTTGCCCGGATTGACGGAAAGCGGAGAGGCTGGCATATATTTTGGTATATACCAGCTTCGGGCGCGGAGGATCCCCATGCAAACGGCAAAGCTGTTCCGAAACGGGCGGAGTCAGGCGGTTCGGCTGCCGAAGGCGTTCCGGTTCGCCGGGGAGGAGGTGTTCATCAAGAAGGTGGGGGGAGTGGTGTTGCTCATCCCCAAGGGCGATCCCTGGGGCGAGCTGGTGGGGAGCCTCGATGGGTTCACAGAGGACTTTATGGAGACCCGGCACCAGCCGGATCAGCCCGACCGGGAACCCCTGTGATCCGGTATCTGCTCGACACGAACATCTGCATCTACGTCATCCGGGAGAAGCCCGAGGGGGTCATACGGCGGTTTCGCCGGCTGCCCGTTTCGAGCGTGGCGATCTCCTCGATCACGTTGAGTGAACTCGAATACGGCGTCGAGAAGAGCTCCCGGCCGGTTCAAAACCGATTCGCCTTGCTCCGGTTCCTGGCCCCCCTGGAGATCCTGCCGTACGGCGCCGACGCGGCCCGCGTCTACGGCCGCATCCGGGCGCACTTGGAGCGGCAGGGCACGCCCATCGGCGCGCTCGACACCCTGATCGCGGCTCAGGCCCTCTCGGCTGGCTGCGCGCTGGTGACGAACAACGAACGGGAGTTCCGCCGGGTGCCGGGCCTCCGGGTGGAGAACTGGGCGGCTTAGCGCCGCTCCACCCGCCGGAACCCGCCGGCCTCGATCACCGCAACGCCCGGCTCCAGGGCGGCGTCCAGCAGAAGGTTCAGGCCCAGGTTGTCCGAGGCGATGTGGCCGGCCAGCACCACGTTGAGGTGGTGCTTCTTGGCCTCCTCCACGTGCTCCTTGGAGAGGTGCATGCCCACGATGGTGGACACCTCGGTGGCCTGGGCGAACTTCTGGTACATCTCCTTGGCCCCCTCGGTGCCCCCGGTCATGTCCACGAAGATCTTCCCGGCCCGCGCCTTCTTGTCACCGGCCACGATCACCGGGCCGGCCTGGTCCCGTCGGGCCTCCTGGTACTCGGGGATGGCATGGAGCAGGTCGAGCACGTCCCCCAGGGTGCGGGGCTGCTCCCGGTCGAAGAGCTCCGTCAGGAACGTGGCCACGCAGTTGTCGGCCGGGGTGTGCACGCACACCAGGGGCACGTCCAGGAGCCGGGCCGCGTCCACCGCGCGCTGGTGGTTCACGGGCTGGATCCGCTCCGACACCTCCCGCAGCCGGGGACCCAGGATCCCCTCGGCCTGGCCCACGGGCACCCCCAGCCCGGCGTGGATGCCGGCCTGGATCCGCATGACCTCCGGGAGCTGGGCCAGGGCGTGGCCCCGGGGATGGTGGGCCACCACGGCGTCCACCGGCCGGCCCTTCTCCCGGAGCCGGTCGGCCAGCAGGATCTCGTCGCCCTCCACGTCCACGGCCACCATCACGGCCCGGAGCTCGGCGGCCGGGTCGCCGTGGAGGATCCGGGTGTCGGCGTAGGGGTTTTCGAGGCGCTCCCGGTCGAAGAACTCCCGGTCCTTCTCCGGAAGCTCCTCCCACTCCTTGGCCGCGGCCCTGAGGTCGGCCTCGGCCTCGGCCCGGCCCCGGGGGTCCTGGTCCATCCCCTTCTCCACGGCCCTGCGGTACAGGTCTACGAGCGTCATGGGTTCGTCCCTCCGCGTAACGGGTTCGGCGAGAAGCTCGCCGCCAGTATGCCTGGTCCGGCACCTCGGACAAAAGGCCCCATTCGGGTGGGTTTCTTGACCGACCCCGGGGCGTCTCCTAGAATTTGGGCCCTCGGCCCGTTGGGCGGCCGGGCAGCTTGGCTGCCCCTGGCTCCCGGCCTTGCGCGGGCGCGGCGCCCCTGCCCGGGCCTTGCGGCCCGGGATCGCGACCGCATGGCCGGTCCTACACACAGGGGCTTGAGGGGGCTTTCGAGGGTTTCTCTGTCGGGCGCGGGGTTTCGCGCCCCTTCCGGGAACGGCTCCATGCGCATCGTGCTCGCCCTCCTTCTCTCGATCCTTCTCGCCGCTCCGGCCGGGGCGACGGACCGGATCCGGGTGGTCACCACCCTGCCCGACCTGGCCGACTGGGTGCGGGAGATCGGTGGCGACCGGGTGGAGGTCCGCTCCCTGCTCACGGGCCTCGAAACCCCCCACACCTACGAGCCCCGGGTGTCCGACGTGAAGGCCGTGGCCGGGAGCCGGGTGCTCGTGATGGTGGGCCTGGGGCTCGAGGAGTGGGTGAAGGGGCTGGTGCAGAACGCGAGGAACAGCGAGCTGATCCTGGTGGAGGCGGCCCGGGGGGTGCCGACGATCCAGGGGGACGACCACGACGGCGGGGCGGGCAACCCCCACGTCTGGCTCGACCCGGCCCGGGCCGAGACCATGTGCCGGAACATCGCCCGGGCCCTCGAGAGGGCCGACCCGTTCGCCGGCGACTACTACGAGGTCCGCTTCCAGGCCTACCGGGACCGGCTCCGGCAGACCGCCGAACGGATCCGGGCCCGGGTGGCGGGCCTTCCGGACCGGCGGTTCCTGGCCTACCACCCGGCCTGGCCCTACTTTGCCGAGGGGCTGGGGTTCGAGCTGGTGGGCACGGTGGTCGAGCAGCCGGGCCGTCAGCCCTCGGCCCGGGCCCTGGCACGGCTGATCGACCGGATCCGCTCCGAAGGCATCCGGGTGCTCGTGACCGAGCCGCAGCTTCCCTCCAAGCTCCCGGAACTCCTCCACCAGGAGACCGGGATCCGGGTGGTCACGCTGAGCCCGTTGCTGGGGGCCTCGCCCGCCCAAACCTACCTGGAGCTCCTGGAGCGCAACGCCCAGACCCTGATCGAGGCGCTCGCCGAGGAGCCGCCGTGACCTACCTGCCCTCGGCTCCGGACCCGGCCGTCCGGTTCGAGCGGGCCACCGTGGCCTACGACGGCACCCCCGCCCTGGAGGAGGTCACCCTGGAGATCCCCGCCGGCGCCCTGGTGGGCGTGATCGGGCCCAACGGGTCGGGCAAGACCACGTTCCTCAAGGCGATCCTCGGCCTCGTCCCCCCGGTCCAGGGACGGATCTTCGTGGGGGAGGAGTGCTGCCATCACCTCAAGCGGATCCGCCGGGAGATCGGGTACGTGCCCCAGGCCTCGCGGGTGGACCCCAACGCGCCGTTCCGGGTCCTGGACGTGGTGCTGATGGGCCTCTACCCGGGGCTCGGGCCCCTGCGCCGGCCGGGCCGGGAGGGGCGGCGCAAGGCCCTGGCCGCCCTGGAGGCGGTGGGCATGGAGGGGTTCGCCCTCCGGCCGGCCGGCCAGCTCTCGGGCGGGCAGCTCCAGCGGGTGGCCATCGCCCGGGCCCTGGTTCGCGACCCCCGCATCCTGCTGCTGGACGAGCCGTTCACGGGCCTCGACGTCCGGAGCCAGCACGCCGTGCTGGACCTGGTGGTGCGCACCCACCGGCAGCGCCGGCTGACCACCGTGCTCGTCACCCACGACGTGAACCTAGTGTACCCCCACCTGGACCGGGTGCTCGCCCTGAACCGGCGGGTGTACGCCTACGGCCCCCCGCAAGAGGCCCTGGTGCGGGAGACCCTGGAGCGAATGTACGGCGCCGAGGTGCAGGTGCACGAGGCCGGCGGCCGGCCGTTCGTGTTCGCCGGGGACCACCACCATGGGTGAGATGTTCTCCTACGCCTTCGTCCAGCGGGCCCTGCTGGCGAGCCTGCTGGTGGGCACGGCCTGCTCCCTGGTGGGGGTGTTCGTGGTGCTCCGGGGCCTGGCGTTCATCGGCGCGGGCATCGCCCACGCCGCGTTCGGGGGGGTGGCCCTGGGGTTTCTGCTGGGGTGGAACCCGCTCGTGACGGCCGTGGGGTTCTGCGTGGCCACGGCCGGCGCCATCCACGCCACCAGCCAGGCGGGCCGGATCCGCATGGACGCCTCGATCGGCATCTTCTACGCCCTGACCATGGCCCTGGGCATCCTGTTCGTGGGGCTCATGAAGACCTACGACGCCCGGCTCTACGGGTACCTGTTCGGCAACATCCTGTCGGTCACGGCCACGGACCTGCGGATCATCGCGGCCCTGACCCTGGCGGTGGCCGCCACCGTGATCGTGTTCTTCAAGGAGTTCCAGCTGCTGTCGTTCGACCCCGAGGTGGCCGAGGCCCTGGGGCTCCCGGCCGGGCGGTACTCGTTCGTGATGCTCGTGCTCGTGAGCCTGACCATCGTGCTCAGCCTGGACGCGGTGGGCATCCTGCTGGTGTTCGCGCTGATCGTCACCCCGGCCTCGGCCGCCTACCAGCTCACCTACGACTACCGGGCGCTGTTCGTGCTCTCGGTCCTGTTCGGAAACCTTTCGTGCTTCCTGGGGCTGGTGCTCTCGTACGGGCTCGACGTGCCCAGCGGGGCCACCATCGTGCTCACCGCCACGGGGCTCTTTTTCGTGTGCCTGGCCCTCTCGCCCAAACGCCGGGGAGGACGCCCATGACCCTCACCGACCGCGCCTGGTCCGAGCTCCAAAGGATCTTCCCCCCCGACCGGGTCAGCCGGGGCCCGTCGGTGCTGGACCTGCACAGCCGGGACGAGTCGTTCCACGAGCCCTGCCGGCCCGAGGCCGTGGCCTGGCCCACCACCACCGACGAGGTACGCCGGGCCGTGGCGTGGGCCGGGGAGCACGCCGTGCCGGTGACCCCCTGGGGCGCCGGCACCAGCATCGAGGGCAACCCCATCCCGGTCCGGGGCGGCCTGGTGCTCGACTTCGCCCAGATGAACCGGATCCTGGAGGTGCGGCCCGAGGACTTCCTGGTCACGGTGGAGCCGGGGGTGCTCTACACCGACCTGAACGTGGAGCTGAACCGCCGGCGCACCGGCCTGTTCTTCCCCCCGGACCCGGGGGCAGCGGCCAGCGTGGGCGGCATGGTGGCCAACAACGCCTCGGGCATCCGCACCGTGCGCTACGGGCCCACCCGCCGGTTCGTGAAGCGCCTGGAGGTGGTGCTGGCCGACGGCCGGGCGGTGGAGGTCGGGACGCTCGCGCCCAAGACCTCGTCGGGGCTCGACCTGGTGGGGCTGTGGGTGGGCAGCGAGGGGACCCTGGGGGTGTTCACCCGGATCGTGCTGGAGCTCGCGCCCCTGCCCCCCGAGGTGCTCACGGCCCTGGTGCCGTTCGCCGACGCCGAGCCGGCCACCCGGGCCGTGGCCCAGATCATGGGCTCGGGCCTGGGGGTGGCCGCCTGTGAGTTCCTGGACCGCCACACCGTGCGGGTGGTGGAGCGGGCCGCCCGGCTGGGGCTGCCGGACCGGCCGATCCTGTTCCTGGAGTTCCACGGCACGAGCCGCCCGGGGCTGGAGGCCGACGCCCGGCTCGTGGAGGAGATCTGCCGGGTCGAGGGGGCCGAGTCGTTCGAGGCCGGTGTGGGCGCCGACGAGCGCGCCCGGCTGTGGGAGGCCCGGCACCGGGCCTACCGGACGATCCGAGAGGCCCACGTGGGCGAAGGGATCCTGATCGTGGACGCGGCCGTGCCCCGGAGCCGGTACCCCGAGCTGGCGGCCCGGGCCCGGCAGATCCTGGACCGCCGGGGGCTCACCGGGTACATCTTCGGCCACGCCGGCGACGGGAACCTGCACTGCCTGATCCTGGGCCGCATGGGGGACGAGGCGCTGTGGGCCTCGATCCACGAGGCCAACGCCGAGATCGTGGAGACCGCCCTGACCCTAGGGGGCACGGCCACGGGCGAGCACGGGGTCGGCCTGGGCAAGCGTCGGTTCCAACGCCGGGAGCACGGGACCGGTCTCGACCTGATGGCCGAGGTGAAGCGGCTCCTGGATCCCCAGGGGATCCTGAACCCCGGCAAGATCTTCCCCGAGGACTGATACCGGGGTTCGTTCCCCCTGGGACGAATGCGCACGGCCGGGGCGGGTGGAGGCCCCTGACCGTGGACCCACGGCCCGTCGACCGCAGAGACAAGGACAACCATGGACCCGTTGAAGGCCCTGCTGGGCACCCACCTGTTCGACCTCGTGCCGGAGCCGGTGTTCGCCCTGAGCCCCGAGGCCCGGTTCCTCATGGTGAACCAGGCCGCCGCGCGCTACCTGGGCCGGCCGGCCGGGGAGATCGTGGGCCGGGAGGTGGGGGAGCTGTTCCCCCCCGAGCAGGCGGCCCGGCAGCGGGAGGTGATCGGACGGGTCCTGGCCACGGGCGAGCCCTTTCTCGAGGAACGGGAGACCCCCATCGGCTCGGAGACCTTCGTGTTCCAGTACGCCGTGTGCCGGGTCGACGACCCCGAGGGCGGCCCGCTGGGGGTGCTGGGCATGGTCCGGGACGTCACGGCCCTGGTGCGGCTGGAGCGCTGTTACGCCGAGCTCTATGAGCGGGCCACCGACGCCCTGTTCGGGGTCGACCGGGAGGGAAGGATCCGGGTGATCAACCGGGAGGCCGAGGCGCTCTCCGGGTACCGCCGGGACGAGGTGGAGAGCTTCCACTTCTCCAAGGTGGTCCCCCCGGACGAGGCCCGGCGGCTGCGACGGTACTTCGAGGCCCGCGTGCGGGGCGAGGACGCGCCCACCCAGTACGAGGTGCGGTTCGTCCGCAAGAACGGCGAGGAGCGGTGGGCCGAGGTGCGGATCTCCCGAGAGACCTCATCGGTCGGGGCGTTCCAGGCCTCGGTGCGCGACATCACGGAGCGCAAGAAGCTCGAGGCCCTCCGCCGGGAGTTCCTGCAGCTGGTCGGCCACGACATCAAGACCCCCCTGACGGTGATCCAGGGCTTCGCGGGGGCACTGCGCTCGGGCGTGTACGGAGAGCTGCCCGAGCCCCAGCGCCAGTGCATCGAGCAGATCCTCGACGCCAGCCGCCGGGTCGGCTCGATGGTGGAGCGGTTCCTCCTGGCCGAGCGGCTGGCCCAGGAAGGCGCGTGGGAGGCGAAGGCAGGTCCCGTGGCTCCCGTGTTCGAGGCCGTGGTCCGGGCGCTGGCCCCTGCGGCGCGGGACCGGGGCATCCGCCTGGAGATCGAGTCGCTCGTTCCGTCGGACGCCCGGGTGGCCGATGCCGAGGGGTTCCGCCATCTGGTCGAGAACCTGGTGTCCAACGCAGTCAAGTTCACCCCGGCCGGGGGCCGGGTGGAGGCGCGGCTGGAGGCCCGGGAGGGCGGCATCGATCTGGTGGTGAGCGACACGGGCCGAGGCATCCCGGCCCAGGACCGGGAGCGGCTGTTCGAGCGGTTCTTCCGGGCCTCGAACGCCGGCGGGACGGCCGGCTCCGGCCTGGGGCTCCACATCGTCAAGCTCCTGGTGGACCGGGCCGGCGGCCGGCTCGAGGTGGAGAGCGAGGAGGGAAGGGGAACCACGTTCCGGGTGTGGCTGCCGGGAGCGCCCCGTTGATCCGGTCTCCTTGGGGGGGTACCCTGAGAGCGACCTCAGAGGACGGGGGGGGACGGACGCCGTCTAGGATTCTCGAAGACGGGAAGGGCGGAGACAAGCCATGCCTACGGTTTCGATCGATGCGTTTGCGCGGGAATGCCGGCGCTATCTCCGGCAGCTCCGGGAGCGCGGCGAGGCTCTCGTGGTCGAGGACGGCGGGGTAGAGATCGCTCGCGTCATGCCGGCCATCGGCCCCTTGACGGCCAGCCAGGCCCTTGCAGACCTTTACGGGATCTTGTCACCTGACGAAGGGGAGGCGTGGCTTGCCGACGCACGCAGGGCGGCCGATCACCTGGACGATGAGATCCGTGACCCATGGGGGTACTGATTGACACCTGCGTCTGGATCGACGTGGAGCGGGGTGTCCTGCACCCGGAACAGGTCCAGCGGATCACGGGCGACCATCCCGTGTACCTCTCTCCGGTCACCGTTGCGGAACTTCGCTTGGGCGTAGAGATCGCGGATCGCGAAGACGTCCGTCAAAGGCGGCAACGGGCGTTGGAACGACTCCTCACCAAACCCGTGCTGCCGATCGACGCCATGACCGGCCAGGTGTTTGGGCGCCTCGCTGCGGCCCTTCGAAAAAGGGGCTCGGGGCATCGCCGGCGCGTTCGGGACTTGTGGCTCGCCAGCCAGGCCGTGCAACACGGCTACTTTCTATTGACGCGGAACCAAAAAGATTTCGAAGGGATCCCAGAGCTCCAGCTCCTCACGATTGAAGAGAAACGCCGTCGGAGAAAAGGAGAGAGACGAAGTGTCCGATGAGATCGTTCGAAAGACGGCCGAGACCGCGAAGCTCTACTTCGAGGGGGTGGAGGGGGAGCGGCCCTACGACCTGTGGAAGGCCTTCGACAAGGGCCTGGCCCGGGACCTGTCGCTGTTCATCACGGGTCAGATGTACGCCCGGGAACGGATTCCCCACACCGTGCGCCAGATGATCACCGTGGCCGCTCTCACGGTGCTGGAGAAGACCGAGGAGCTGGAGCTCCACCTCCAGGCCGCCCTCAACGTGGGGTGTAAGCCCCGGGAGCTCGCGGAGGTGATCTTCCAGACCGCGGTGTACGGCGGGGTGCCGGCCATGAACCAGGGGCTCAAGGCCCTGCGCCGGGTGCTCCAGGCCCGGGGCCAGTGGCCCATGCCCGACGAGGGCTGAGCCCGTGGCCCGGGCCCGCCGGAAGCCCGCGCAGGCCACGGCCGAGCCCCGGCCCGGATCGGCCGTGCTCAACAAGGTGAAGCTCGCCGTGGCCATGGGGCTCATCGGCCTGGTGGCCGTGTTCGGGGTGCGCAGCCTCGCCCCCCGGTTCGTGGGGCTGGCGCTGCTGGCCATGGCGGTGGGCGTGTTCTCGGCCCTGACCACGGCCGGCCCCACCTACGACGCCACCTGCCCCGCCTGCGGCCGAAGGTTCGCCTTCACCCGGGCCCTGGGCATGCGGACCCTGCGCTGCCGCCTGTGCGGCCGCCGGCTGCGGCTGGAGAGGGGGGACGGCGGCCTCCGCCTGTCCGCTTACGCGAAGAAGCTGGGAAGCTAGAAAGCTGGAAGGCTAGAAAGCTATTAACCCGGCGCTAACGCTCCCTGCTCGGAGGGGCAAGGGACCTGCCGGAGAGCCGGGCGCGGCCCCTTAGCTCGCCGCGCAGCGGCTATGCTTGTCCAAGGTCTTTTCGCCTTTCGCCTTCTAGCCTTCTGGCTTTCCAGCCTCCCAGCGGGCCGAAGGCCCAAGGTCACCCCGCCGGCCAGACTCGTTCGCCCGTGGCCACATCGAACCCCACGAGCTCCAGCGGGTTCAGGTACAGGAGAACGCCCTCCCCCGGCTGCTCCCGGGCCTCCGGCGGGCGCTCCACCGTGATCCGTTGCCCTCCGGCGTCCAGATGGAGCAGGACGGCCCCGCCCAGGTACTCGCGCTCCTCGACCCGACACCGCAGGGGACCCAGCCCCGGTCCGCTTCCGAGCCGGGCCGAGTGGGGCCGGAAGCCCAGCTCCAGGGGGCCGGGGGGCGCGGGCCCGCCCCCGCACCCCGCGGGCCACGGCAGGGCCTGGTCCCCCACGTGGAGCACGGCCCCGTCTCCGGTACGCTCCACTTGGATCCTCACCAGGTTCATCGGGGGCGAGCCCACGAACCCGGCCACGAACCGGTTAGCCGGAAGCTCGTAGACCTGGCGGGGTGTGCCCACCTGCTGGAGGCGCCCCCGCCGGAGCACGGCCACCCGGTCCCCCAGGGTCATGGCCTCCACCTGGTCGTGGGTCACGTACACCGTGGTCGTGCCGAGCCGCTGCTGGAGCCGGCGGATCTCGGAGCGCATCTCCACCCGGAGCCGTGCATCCAGGTTCGACAGGGGCTCGTCCATGAGGAACGCCCTGGGCCGGCGCACGATGGCCCGGCCCAGGGCCACCCGCTGGCGCTGCCCGCCCGAGAGCTCCCGGGGCCGGCGGCCGAGCAGATCCTCGATGCCCAGTAGGGCGGCGACCTCCCGGACCCTGGTCTCCACCTCCTCCCGGGGAACCTTGCGCACCCGCAGGGGGAACGCCAGGTTCTCGGCCACGGTCTTGTGGGGGTACAGGGCGTAGGTCTGGAACACGAAGGCCAGGTCCCGGTCGCCGGGCTCCACGCCGTCCACCCGCCGGCCGCCGATCCACACGCCCCCGGAGGTGGGCGCCTCCAGCCCGGCCACGATCCGCAGCGCCGTGGACTTGCCGCACCCCGAGGGCCCCAGGAGCACCAGCAGCTCCCCTTCACGCACCCGCAGCGTGAGCTCCCGCAGGGCCTCCACCCGGCCGAACCGCTTGGTCACCCGGTCCAGGAAGATCTCGGCCACGTCCTGTTTCCTTCCCGGTAACTTCGGTCGTTGGTCGTCAGTCGTTGGTCGGCGGTGTGGGGCCTTCGGCCCGCTAGGCAGCTAGGCGGCCAGGCGGCTCTTGAACCGCGTCATCGGGGGCATGGGGTCTGCTGGAGAGCCGCGTGCGGCTCCTTAGCTCGCCGCGCAGCGCCTCCAACGCTTGCACCGTGAAACCGTTCGCCCCCGGTCGGACCGTCATGAAGCCACCGTTGCTGCCTCCTGCCTGCGCGGCGAATCTCATGCCCGGCTTCGCGCGCGGCCGGAAGCAGACCCCATGCCCCTCGCTCCCGAAAAGCGCGGGGATTGAGGCAAGTTCCTTTTTCACAAACAGGCCGCCTCGCGGCCAACCGGAGTTTCCAACCTGCATTCGAGGTGAGTGCTTTCGGGCCGATCGTTCCTGCGCTTAGAGAGACGGCCTCGCCGAAGCCGCTACGGCTCCGGACCGGCCGGACCTAAAGCGGCGGGCATTCGTCTCCTGTTTGCGGCAGCTTGGTATCAGGCTCCCTTGACCCCGCCGGCCGTGAGCCCGGCCACGAGCCGGCGCTGGAACACCAGGAACAGCGCCAGCACGGGCACGGTCATGAGCACCGAGGCGGCCATGACCCGGTCCCAGGCCGTGTGGTAGGAGCTGAACAGGTGGTACAGCCCCTTGGCCAGGGTGAACTTTTCCGGCGAGTCCAGCAGGATGTAGGCCAGCAGGAACTCGTTCCACGCGATCAGAAAAGTGTACACGCCCACCCCGGTCAGGGCCGGAGCCGACAGCGGCAGCACCACCCGCATCAGCACCCCCGGCCGGGAGCAGCCGTCCACCCGGGCCGCCTCCTCCAGCTCGGGCGGCAGCGCCCGGAAGTAGTTGGCCAGCATATAGAGCGACACGGGCAGGGTCTGGGCCAGGTAGGCCACCACCAGCCCGGCCAGGGAGTCCCGGAGCCCAAGCCCGGTGAGCAGGGCGAACAGGGGCACCACCAGGAGGATCGGCGGGATCAGGTAGATCAGCCCCAGGGCCAGGCCACCCAGCCGGCGGAACCGGAACCGGAGCCGGGCCAGGGCATAGGCCCCCGGCGCCGCGATGGCCAGGTCCAGCGCCACCGTGGCCCCGGCCACCACGAGGCTGTTGGCCAGATACCGCAGGAACCCCTGGGTGAACAGCACGTCCCGGTACGCCGCCAGCGTGGGGTGCCGGGGCCAGAACCGGGGCGGCAGCGCGAAAAGCTCCGAAAACGTCTTGGTGGACGACAGGGCCATCCAGTAGAACGGGAACGCCACCGCGGCCGTCAGGAGCGCGAGCACGACCGCGGTGCCCAGGGCCGGGCGCCTCACGGGAGCCACCTCCGGCACAGGGGGATGCCGGCCGCCAGCAGCAGGGCGAGGAGCAGGGCGCTTCCGGCCGCGGCCGTGCCGAAGTCGTGGAGCCGGAACGCGGTGTCGTAGATCCACAGGGGCACCACCCGGGTGCCGGCCGCCCCCCCGGTCAGCAGGAACACGTCGTCGAACTTGTTGACGGTCCACAGGAACCGCACGGCGAACACCAGGGCCAGCACGCCCCGGAGCTCCGGCCAGGTCACGTGCCGGAACCGCTGCCACGGCCCCGCCCCGTCGACCCGGGCGGCCTCGTACAGCTCCGGGGGCACGGCCTGGAGCCGCGCCAGGACGAACAGCATGGCGAACGGAAAGTACCGCCACCCCTCGAACGCCACCACCGCCCCCAGGGCCAGGGGCTCGGTGGAGAGCCAGGCCACGGGGCCGTCCACGGCCCCGGCCCGCTGGAGCGCCCAGTTGACCGCCCCGTACACGGGGTCGAGGAGCCAGCGCCACACGAACGCCACCGACACGGCCGGCGCCACGTAGGGAAACAGGAACAGGGCCCGGAACACCCCCCGGCCCCGGAACGGCCGGTTCACGGCCAGGGCCGCGGCCAGCCCGAGGCCCACCGACAGGGTGACCCCGGCCAGGGCGTACACCACGGTCACGGCCACCGCCCGCCACAGCTCGGGGTCGGTGACGGCCCGCAGGTAGTTGGCCAGGCCGGCAAACGGGGCCGGCCCCCCCAGGGTGCCGAGCCGGACCTCGTGGAGGCTGGTCCACAGGTTGTAGACCAGGGGAAACGCCACCACCCCCACCACCGAGACCAGGGGCAGGGCCAGCAGGGCCCAGGCCAGCCGCTCCTCGGCCCGGCGAAGGGCCTCGGCCGGATGGGTGTCGGCGCCCGCCGGCCTCATCGCCGGGCCGCCAGGTCCGCCACCTTGGCCCGGAGCCAGTCCAGGGCCTGCTCCGGCGGCTCCCGGTCGTCGAGCAGGCGGCCGATCATCTCCGGCACCCGCTTCGAGGCGTACAGGTCGCCCACGAGCCGGGCGCCCCCGGGCCTGCCGAAGCCCCACCGCGCCAGCCGGGTGAACCCCTCGGCCAGGGCGTCGGGCAGCCCCGGGTCGTAGGGCGCGAACAGGGCCTGGTCGCGCCAGCGGGCCAGGGCCCGGCGCCGCACCGGCATCTTGCCGCCGGGGGCCATGGCGAGCCAGTCGGGGTAGCCGGGGCCCAGGAGGAAGGCCACCCACTCCCGGGCCTCCGGCCGGGCCCCGGCCAGGAGGCCCAGGGCGTACACCTCGCCGTAGGCGGTCGGCCGGCCCGTCGGCCCCTGGATGGCGGCCACGAACCCGGTGCGGCGGGCCAGGTCGGGCACGGCCGGCCGGTGCTCGGCCACCAGCCCGGCGATGTCGTCGAGGATGTAGGGGGAGTAGAAGATCATGGCGGCCCGGCCCGTCAGGTAGTACTGCCGGGCCTCCCGCCAGTAGGAGTGGCCGGGGGCCGCGAACGCCGCGAGCTCCCGGTAGAACCGGAGGGCCTCGAGGAACCGGGGCCCGAGGGCCGGCCGGCCGGCGTCGTCCAGGAGCCGCGCCCCGGCCGCCAGGGCCAGGTGCTCGAACACCTGCTGGGTGTAGATCTGCTGGGGGTGGGTGCCGAGCACGATCCCGAACCGGGGCACGGTGGGGTCGTGGAGGGCGCGGGCCGCGGCCAGGATCCGGTCCCAGGTGTCCGGCGGGGGAAGCCCCTTCTCGGCGAACCAGTCCTTGCGGTACCAGATCCCCTGGACCCACCCGTCCAGGGGCACGGCCGCGTACCCCGAGCCCTGGGGAGCGCGCACGAGCCCCAGGGGCCCCCGGTAGAACCCGTCCTCCCCCAGGTCCCGGATCACGGCGGTGGCGGCCGCGGCGTCCAGCAGGCCCTCCGCAGCGTACCGGGCCACCTGGGTCAGCCCCAGCTCCACCACGTCGGGCAGCCGGCCGGCCGCCCGGGCCGAGGCGAGCTTCTCGGGCAGCACGTTCTCGTCCACCGGCACGACCCGGACCTCCACCCCGGCACGGGTCTCCGAGAACCGGCGGGCCAGCGCCTGCTGCACCTCCATGCGGTCCTGCTCCACCTCGGCCGTCCAGAACACGACCTCGGTGGCCTCCGGAGGCCGGCGGCAGCCCCCGAACAGAGCCAGCACGGCGACACCGACGAGGCACACTCGCAGCGAGCCCATGGCAGGCACCTCCGGAAGGGGCGGGGAACCACCCGGCCGAATCTATCGCCGGCCGCGGGCGTGTCAAACCCGGGGGCTCACCCCCTTCGGCCCAGGGCCTCCAGGACCCACTCGGCGAGCCGGTCGTACACCTGGGCCGCGGCCTCGTCCACGTGGGGGCCGAGGCACTGCTCCTCGACCCGCTCCAGGTACCCGGCCCAGGCCCGCTCCAAGGCCACGGCCACCCCGGCCCGCCGGGCCGCCCCGCCCACCGCTCCGCCGGGCAGGAGCCGCTGCCACAGCCCCCCCGGCCGGCCCGGGCCCACCGTGCCCCGGAACAGGGGGATCTTCCGGGTGGCCGTGATCTCCCGGACCAGGGCCCGGCGATCGGGCGGAGGCGGAGGCCTCAGGCCGGCCCGGGCCAACGCCTCGGCCGCCTGCCGGGCCAGGTCCTCGCCCGCCCGGGCCAGGGCGGCCCGGGCCTCCAGGGCCAGGTTGCGCACCGCGTTCACCCGCAGGGGCTCGGTGGCCGCGAGCACGGCCTCGACCCGGTCGCGGTAGTCCGCCGCCGCAGGGTCGAGGGACGCCACCCGTCCGGCCCAGGCCCGGCGGTGGGGTGCCCGGCGGCGGCCGAACCCGGAGCGAAGCCCCGCGGAGATCCCCGCCTTGGCCTGCCGGGCCGCGGCCTCCATGCGCTCGGAGAGCCACCCCAGGAGCGCGTCGGCCGTGTCGGCCCGCCAGGGCCCCCGGCCCAGGCCGAGGGCCGTGCCGGCGCCCAAGGCCCGCCCCGCCTCCGCCACGACCCGCCGCAGGTCGGCCCGGCACCGGGCCAGGATCAGCCGGTCCCGCCGAGCGGCCACCTCGTCCCACAGCTCGTCCCGGAACGACCGGAACGCGTCCCGCAGGATCGGCGTGAGGGCCGAGGACTCCCACGCCTCCCGCAGCCGGGCCTCGCCGGCCGAGAGACCGGCCGGATTCGTCAGGGCCAGCCGGTCCAGGAGCCCGAGCAGGGCCGAGACCACGGCCGGCCGGCCGGCCACGCCCAGCCCCCGCAGGTGCCGAACCACCGACTCCTCCACCCGGCGCAGGTGCTCGGGCCGGCCCAGCTCGGACAGGTCGGCGTTCAGCACGAACCGGGTGACCCCCAGGAGCCCGTACCCCTGCAGGACCTCCAGGAACCGCAGGTCCGCCTCCCGGAGCCCCACCCGGCCCGAGATCACGTACACCACGGCGTGGGCGTCGAGGAGGGCCCGGTCCACCACGGCGCCGTGGGCCGCGTTCCAGGCGTCCACGCCGGGGCAGTCGGCCAGCACCACCCCCTCGGGCAGGTCGGGCGCGGGCACGTCCACCCACACCCGGCTCAGGAACGCGGCCACCTCGTCCCGGGCCACCCAGGCCCACAGATCGCCGTGCGCCCCCAGGTCCTCGACCCGGGGCTCCGGCCCCACCCGGTCGGCCGCGGCCTCGGCCCCCCGGACCAGGGCCCCCAACGCCTCCCGAAGGGGCGAGGGCGGCCCGTCCAGCAGGGCCCGGGCCGCGCGCCGGTGGTCGGGGTTCCACAGGTCCCAGTCCCCCGGCCGGCCCAACGCCTCCAGGTGCAGGCCGAACGCCCGGTTCACCTCGGCCCGGCTCCTCCAGGTGATGCGGACCGCCGCCCGGTCCGCCGGCACCACCTCGGTCACCTGGGCCGTGAGCACCCCCGAGCCCCGGGGCAGCAGGTCCCGGCCCACCAGGGCGTTGGCCAGGGTGGACTTGCCCGACTTCACGGCCCCCACCAGGGCCACCCGCACCCGGGCCTCGCAGGCCCGCCGGGCCGCGGCGTCCAGGTCCGCGAGCCATCCGGCCGCCCGGTCCGCCAGATCCGGCCGGGAGGCGGCGAGGGTCCGGAGCCTCTCCCGGGCCTCGGCCACGGCCCGCTCCACCTCGGCCCGCAGCCGCGCCTCCCGGGCCTGGCGCAGCGGCTCGGTCACCGGCCCTCCCGGTGGAGGGCCCAGGCCAGCTCGGACCACAGCTCGAACCCAGCCCCCTCGGGAAGGGCCCCGGCGGGGTCGCCCGGGGGGGCCCACCGGTGGCCCCGCAGCTCACCGTCCCCGTCCCGGGCCGTGGCCGGGTCCACCGTGAGCCGGCAGCACACCCCCACGTGCACCCGACCCACCTCGGACTCGTCCTCGCTGATCAGCCCCACCACCTCCAGGCCGCCCAGCCACCGCACGGGGTACTCCTCCTCCACCTCCCGCCGGGCGGCCCGGGCCAGGAGCTTCGGCCCGGGGGCCTCGTCGCCGGCCGCGTCGGCCCGGTCGATGTGCCCGCCGATCCCCAGGCTCCAGAAGGCGTGGAGCCGCGCCTCGGTGCCCTGACGGGGGTAGACCAGCACCCGCCCGTCCGGGTCGAACACCGTGACGTAGGGGATCACCTGCTTCCACTCCGGGTCGGTCTCGGCCTCGGGCCGGGGCATCCACCGGGCCCGATCCAGGCCCAGCAGCCCGGCCGCCTCGGTCCAGGACCCGGCCGCGACCCAGGCCCGGGGGGCCTGCAGCGCCGGGTGCAGGGCGGTTCGGGGAACGACGAGAATCCTCTGGCTCTTCATGGTTCCTCCGGTTCGGGGGGTGGCCGGAGTCTGGCACACCGGACGGTTTCGCCTCAACTCCGCCCGGCACCAGAAGGGCCGGCCCTGATTGAGGGCCGGCCCTTCTGGTGCCTCCAACGTCAGCAGGGATGGACGCTGGAGGTTCCCGCGATGCGGGGCTTTACGTAGGGGATCTTCTTCATGGCGGTCCTCCTTGGGGCCGGCCGTTCCCGGCCCAGCAGTGGGGATCGGGGGCGTTGAACGAGCCCGTGGCCGCGAACGCCCGGGCGGTGCACCCGCCCAGACACTCGCCGTACACCCCGCAGGAGCGGCACTTGCCCTCCGGGGTCTTCTCGCGCATCTTCCGCAGCACCGGTGAGGTGCGCCACAGCACGTCCAGGGGCTGATCGATCAGGTTTCCGGCCGACACCGGGATGAACCCGCACGGGGTCACCTCGCCGTCGGGCTCCAGGTGCAGCGAGAGCTTGCCGCAGGTGCTGCCCTTCACGGCCCCGGGATCGGCCCCGCCCAGCAGGGCCAGGATCGGGTCGTCGAACGACAGCTCGGCCGGCGCCCGGGGCCGCCAGGCCAGGGCGTCCTCGTAGAAGGCCCGCCACTCGCCGGGCGAGAGATCGAGCTCCGCCCGGTTCTCGGCGCCCCGGCCCGCGCACTTGAAGTTGTGCAGGTACACCGTGGTCGCCCCCCGCTCGGCCGCGAGCTCCACGATCCGGCGGTACGAGCCCACGTTGTTCCGGTGGATCACGGCCGACACCGTGGACGTCACCCCGGCGGCCCGCAGGTGCTCCAGGGCGGCCAGGGCCCGATCGAAGCTACCCGGCCGGGCCCGGAACGCGTCGTGCACCTCGGCCGTGGCCCCGTCGAGGCTCACCCCCACCGAGGCGAACCCCGCGGCCCGGGCCCGCCGGGCCGCCTCGGCGTCCAGGAGCCACCCGTTGGTGTTCATGCTGACCCGCAGGCCCCGGTCCGCCGCGGCCCGGGCCACCTCCCACAGGTGGGGGTAGCACAGCGGCTCGCCCCCCCCGAAGTTCACGAACAGCACCCGGCACCGGGCAAGCTCCTCCACCAGGCCCAGCACCCGCTCCAAGGGGAGCTCCGACCGCGCCTGGCCGCGGGAGTAGCAGTGCCGGCACGAGAAGTTGCAGGTGTAGGACAGGGTCCAGTTGACGGTGAGGGGTGCGGTGAGCTCCACGGTCAGGCGTCCTCGGCCACGAGCCAGCCCCGGCTCAGGCACTCGGCCACGAACGCCTCCACGTCCTCGCGGATCTCGTCGGCCGGGGCGTCGTACCGGCCCGCCAGCTCGGCCGCGATGGCGGCGGCGTCCCGGGTGCCGTCGGCCAGGAGCCAGATCTCCCCGGCCAGGAGGTTCAGCTGGTGCATCCGACCGGCGTGGACCAGGATCACCCAGCCCTCGTCGGCCACGTCCTCGCCCCGCTCCAGGGCGGCGAGGATCCGCTCCCGGGCCCCGGGCTCGTCGCGCCAGGCCAGCGAAGGGTTTCGGCGAAGCACGGTCACGGCGGCTACTTCTTCCTTTCCGGCGTGCCCCAGGGGACGGGCAGCCGGGGCTCCACGTTCACCCGGCCCACCCCTTCGGAGTCGGCGCCGTCGAAGATCCGGTCGGCGAGCCGGCCCTTCTCGTCGGCCTTCCACCAGTTGTTTCCGGCGTCCACGTCGTCGGTCTGGGCCTCGCCGAGCTTCAGATCGTACTCCCGATCGTCGAAGTTGTTTCGCCGCAGCACCGCGCCGGTCACGCCCTGCCGGAAGAAGATGCCGGTGAGGTTGCCCACGAACCAGTTCTCCTCGATCACCGGCGAGCTGTTGAGGCACCGGATCCCGATCCGGTTCTCCTCGAACCGGCACCCCCGGATCACCACCCGGCCCCCCTGGAACCGCACCCCGCCGTAGTTGTTGCGGAACGTGCAGTCCTCGAACTCCACCGGGGTGAAGTGGCTGTGCACGGCCCACGGGCCCCGCTCGAACACCACCCGCCGCAGGTGGGCCTCCTTGGCCTTTTCGAAGGAGATCACGTCCTCGAACTCGTTGTTGCGCAGGGGCACCGAGGTGATCTCGATCGGCGCCTCCGGCGTGCCCAGGGCCACCAGGCTCCCCAGCACCCGGATCCACGGCTCCGGGTCCTCGCCGGCCTTGGGCTCGGGCAGATCGAAGTACACGCGGGTGCCGGGCAGGAGGGTCAGGGTGGCGGTCTTGGTCACGATGAGGGGCCGAACCAGCCGGACCTCCCCGCGCCACACCGTGGGGGCGTAGAGGATGTGCCGGGTCTCGGTGCGGGCCGTGGCCGGGACCGAGATCGTCTTGGGCTGGGGCAGGGTCACGCACGCCGCGAGCCCCACCGCCGTCGCCGCCCCCAGGAGCCACCATCGCCGCAGACCCATCGCCCGCCTCCTTCCATGTAACTTCGGTCGTCAGTCGTCGGTCGAAAGCTCGCCCCGACATCGGAGCCGGGGGGCATGGGGCCTGGTGGAGCGGCAGACAACGGCACGCGAAGGCCCGGCGATCAGATGCGGCACTCGCGGCCTACCAAAGTGGAAGACCGGCTCCGGATCAATGGGACCGGGCCGAGGCGCCCAGACCCAGGAGCGCAGCCAGCCCGACCAGCACCGCCACCTTCCCGGCCGCCGGCACTCCGGCGGCCGACGCGCCCAAGCCCCAAACCTGCACGAGCACCGCGCCCGCGCCCATGCCCACCACCGTGGCGGCCGCGTCCAGGTCGCCCTCGCCGGCCCGCACGATCTGCCGGAACGGACACCCGCCCGCCACCACGGCGGCCGCGCCCACCAGCCCCATCCCCAAAAAGCTCCACAGCCACTCCAGGTGGGCGCCGGGCTGGTCATAATAGCCAAGCCGGAACTGACCCGTAAACCCGTCGGCCAACCCGGCCGCCGCGAGCAGCCCTCCCAGGGCCAGGACCGCCCCCGGGCTGCGCACGAGCAGGATGTCGCGCACCGACCCGGTGATGCAGAACCGCGATCGCTGACAGGCGACCCCGATCGCCAACCCCGCGGCCAGGCTGATCCAGACCGGGGCGTGGAGCGCCCCGGGCCCGCTCCGGCTCTCCAGCAGGATCCCCGGCCGGAACAGGAGAGCCGTGAGGACCAGGGCCCCCACGACCAGCCCTGCGGGCACCAGCCACGGCACCGGCCGGGCCCGGCCGCCGCCATCCAGGTCGCCCCGCCGAACCAGGCGGAGCCCCCCCCACACCCCGGCCACCAGGCCCACCGCCCCGGCCACGGCGGTCAGGTCCCCGGCGGCGAGCCGCAACATCATCTTGATCGGGCAGCCGATGAACACGGCCGAGCCCACGATCATCAGGAGCCCCAGGCCCAGCAGGTGGGCCCCGGCCGCTCGGGCCCGCGGCCGGAACTCCCGCGCGGCCAGGGCGGCGGCGGCACTGCCCAGGAAGAACCCCAGGAGCTCGGGCCGCAGGTACCGCATGCGGGGGTTGGGGTGCAGCCCCAGGGCGCCCACCGCGTTCTCCAGGAAGCACGAGATGCAGATCCCCGTGTTCGGCGGATTGCCCCAGTAGGCCAGGAGGCTGCCGAACAGCCCCATCAGGAGCCCGGCGGCCACGATCCACCCGTGCCGGGCCAGTCTCCCCCTCATTCGCACCCCCCCGCCAGCCGGCGCTGGAGGGCGTAGAGCTCTCGGATCTCCGGCGGCCGTCGGGTCGCCCACGGCCCCTTCCGGATCGAAGCCAGCCGCTCGGCCATGCGCTCGCCCGACCGGAACGGTCCGTTCCGGTCGGCCACGGCCGGGTTCTCGTCCACGGCCCGGCCGTAGGCCCGCACCGCCTCGGCCCACGCCCCCTGGCGGTAGGCCGCCTCGCCCAGCCAGAACCACGCCCACGCAGGGTACGGCCCGGAGCGGGCCCTCTGTCGAAGATCCAGCACCACCCCGGCCGCGTCCCCCCCCTGGATCCGGGCCTCCACGTCCCGGTAGCTGGCCTCCACCGCGGCCGGGTCCACCCGGGAGGCGCAGGGATCGGTCCGGGCCCGGCGGTCCCGGCTCAGGCCCCGGGCCTCCACCCCGGCCCACACGAGCAGCAGGGCCGCGGCCACCAGAAACCAGGTCCGCTCCCGGTCCACCGGCTCAGTACTCCTCGTAGGGAGGAAGCTTGGCCCGGCGGGCCCACTGCCGGATGCGGTCGTAGTCCGAGTCGGTCACGGCCTCGAACCCGCTCAGGCCGGCCCGGCCGAGCACCCGGAGCCGTTCCCCGGCCCACTCCACCGTGGTTTCGGGGGTGAGCCCCAGCAGGGCCTCGCGCACCCGGTCCACCCACTCCCTCGGCACCTCCGGCCGGGCCCCCACGGTGCAGTAGGGGGCCAGCTCGCTCTTGGCGAGGATCACGAAGTCGTCGGGGGAGACCTTGCCCTCGGCCGTCATCTCCTCCAGGTCGATCATGGGCGCGGCCCCCGCGTCGAAGGCGCCGTACAGCACCGCGTAGATCACCTTCTCGTGCTTCCACGACCCGTGGGGGATGGCGTAGTAGCCCAGGTCGGTCTCGGGGTCGATCCCGTTCTCCAGGAGCAGGGCGTACTGGGCCAGGAACCCGAACGGCGCCCACTGGGGGCCGAACACGAACCGCTTGCCCTTCAGGTCGGCCAGGGTGCGGATGCCCGAGTCCCTGCGGGCGATGATCGCGCCCAGGGTGCGGGCCCCGAACGCGCCCCGCCGGTCCGCGGCCACGACCCGCAGGCCGTGGCGTTCGCGCAGGGTGACGTACAGGGCCGAGTTGGTGTGGGTGAAGTCCAGGTCCCCGCGGACGTAGGCATCCTCCACGTCCACGGTGTCCAGGTACACCGGCACGAACCGGGCGCCGGTGGCCTCGGACAGGTAGGCGGTCAGCGGTCCGAACCGGGCCTCGGTCTCGGCCCGGGAGTTGCAGATCATGTACCCGATCCGGAACGTCCGGGGCTCGCGGCACGCCCCGGTCGCCAGGGCCAGGAGGGCGAGCCCGAGGACCCCGAGCCTACGGAGCATCGAGCACCACCTGCCGCGCCGCGGCCTTGGGGGGCCGGTCCCCTGCGGACCGAAACGAGCCCGAGGTCCACAGGGGGGGCACCTTGCCCAGGGCCCGCTCCACCAGGGTGAACCGCAGGTCGTCGAACACCTGGGGCCGCAGCCAGAACACCACCGGCCCGACCCCGGCCACGTCTCCTCCGGGCCGGGTCTCCACGCCCTCGGGCGGGGCTCGATCGGCCGGAACCACGGCCACGTCGGCCCGGTCCCCGAGCAGGGTGGCCCCCGGGTCGGCCGCGTCCACGAACTCCACCCCGGTTCCCGCCCGGTCCTCCACGTAGTACCCGAACACGTACGCCGCCAACGCCACCTCCGGCACCACCGCCACGCGCAGCCTCGGCCCGAAGCAGCCCCAGGCCGGGCCCGCGGACACCGCGGCGGCGACGATCGCCGCCCACACGAGTCGAGTCATCACATCACTTTGCCGGGGTTCAGGATGCCCAGGGGGTCGAAGGCCGTCTTGACCGAGGCCATCAGGGCCAAGGCCCGCGCCGGCAGGAACCGGTGGAGATAGGGCCGCTTCAGCACCCCGATCCCGTGCTCGCCCGAAGGAAGCCCGCCCAGGGCCTTCACCGCCTCCATGATCTCGGCCAGGGCCTGGGAGCGCCGCCGGTCCCACTCGCCGTCGGCCAGGTCGCCCCGGAGCAGGTTCACGTGCACGTTGCCGTCGCCCGCGTGGCCGAAGCTGGCGGCCACCAGGCCGTGGCGTTGGCCCGCCCCCCGCACGGCCTCCACCAGCTCGGGCACCCGGGCCCGGGGCACCACCACGTCGGCCTTGCCCAGCTGCCGGCCCCAGGCCCGCAGGGCCTCGCCCAGGCACCGGCGGCTCTCCCACAGCCGCTCCTGCTGGCCGGGGTCCTCGGCGGCCAGCACGTCCAGGGCCCCGTGAGCCTGCACCACCCCGGCCACCCGCTCCGTCTCGGCCTCCAGGGCGGCCGGGGTCTCACCGTCCAGCTCCAGAAAAACATACGCCCCGACGGCATCGCCGCCGGGGAGATCGCGGCCCAGGTACCTGCGGGCGGCCTCGATGGTTACGTCGTCCATGAACTCGGCCGCGGCCGGCAGCACCCGGGCCCCGAGCACCGCCGTGACCGCCCGGGCGGCGTGGTGGATCGATGGGAACGGCACCAGCAGCACCACCCGCCGGCCCGGCCGGGGCACGAGCCGCAGGGTGATCCGGGTGATCACCCCCAGGGTGCCCTCGCTCCCCACCAAGAGGTCCCGCAGGTGGTAGCCGGTGGCGTCCTTCACGTTCTTGCCGCCGAGCTCCAGGACCTCGCCGTCGGCCAGCACCACCTCGAGCCCCAGCACGTAGTCCCGGGTGGTGCCGTACTTCACGGCCCGCGCGCCCCCGGCGCCCACGGCCACGTTGCCCCCGATGGAGCAGCTCTCCAGGCTGGCCGGATCCGGGGGGTAGAACAGGCCGTGGCGCCGGGCCTCGTCGTCGATGCGGGCCGTGATCACCCCGGGCTCCACCGTCACGGCCAGGTTCTCGGGATCGAGCTCCACGATCCGGTCCATCCGCTCCAGGCTCAGCACCACCCCGCCCCCCACGGCCACCGCCCCGCCGGCCACCCCCGTGCCGGCGCCCCGGGGCACCACCGGAAACCGCCCCGCCGAGGCCCACCGCAGGGTCTCGGCCACCTCGGCGGTGGACCGGGGCCGCACCACTGCCCACGGTCGCGCCTCGACCACGGTGGACTCGTCCCGGGCGTACCGCTCAACCGACTCGGGCGAGGCGCTCACCCGGTCCCGACCGATCCGCCCGGCCAGGGCCGCCAGGTCTGCGTCGGTGGGCCGGCGCAGCCGGCCGGACGAACAAACGGCCCCGGGGGACGCCCCGGGGCCCTGGATCGGCGACCCTCGCTGCCCGGTCATCACAGCGGGAGCATGACCGTCTTGGCCTCGCCCGTGCGGGTGTCGCGGATGCGAAGCCGCAGCTGCCGGGGGTTCTTGGCCTCGGCCGGGAAGAACAGCACCCCGTGGGTCAGCACGCCCGGCTCGATCGGTTTGTTCGCCAGGGACCGGTTGCGCAGGTCCTGCCGGATCGAGCGGCCCACGTCCGGTTCCTGGGCGCCCTTGACCCCGCCCAGAACCGCGCCGCCCGCGCCACCCACCGCCGCCCCCTTGCCGGCGGCCTCGGGGATGCTCTTGCCGGTCACGATGCCGATGGCCGCCCCCACGATCGCGCCCGCGGCCGCCCCCAGCAGGGCGCCCTTGCCCGCCTCCGGCGCGATCTCACCCCACTCGGTCTTTTCCTGGATCCGCTTGTAGGCGAGCTTCCGCTCAAGGATGTTCCACAGCCGGCCCTGGGCGTCCACCAGGAAGGTCTGTTCGGGAACGATCTCCACCGGGTCCGAACCCTGATGATCGAACACCACCTGCACCGGCAGGACCCCGGCGCCCACGATGTCGAACCCGTAGAGCTCCTTGGCCCGGGCCGGATCGGCGTGGGCCTCGGCCGCCAGGGTCACCCCGAACACCGTGGTGGCGTTGGGATACGCGGCCGGAAGCCGCATGGGAAGGGGTTTCTGCTCGTAACGCGCGCAGGCGGCCGTCGCAAGGGCCGCCCCGACCAGCAGCACGGCCAGCCGGTTCCGGATCATGGCTCTCCTCCCTCCATGGCGGGGTCGAACCCGCCGAACGGGCCTACTCCTCGTAGGCCACCACCCGCAGCAGACCGATCGTGGTGCCCGAGTCGTCGGTGACCGGCATGTCGCTCACCCCGATCAGCCGGGCCTGGGGTCGGTCGGCGAAAAACCGGTTCACCTGGTCGTCCAGCCGCTCCAACTCCTCGTGCACGTGGAACACCTTCATGTCGGTGCCGAAGGTCTTCACCTTGTACATCGCTCGTCGCTCCCCGTGCCTAGTCCACGGCCACCACCTCTTTCACCTCGGGCACCTCGGCCTTGATGGCCCGCTCGATTCCCCGCTTGAGGGTCATCTGGCTCATGGGGCAGCCGTGGCACGCCCCCTTGAGCCGCACCCGCACCACCCCGTCGTCGCTCACGTCCACCAGCTCGGCGTCGCCCCCGTCGGCCTGCAGGTTCACCCGCACCTTGTCCAGCGCCGCCTGCACCTTTTCTTTCATGGCGAACTCCTTCCTTTGGCCGGAAATTATGTACCGAAGCGGTCAACGTCCCCAATCTAGCCCCCGTGCCCCGCACTGTCAAACCGGCCGGGCGGGCAGGCTTGCACCCGAAAAAAACCCTGGTAGCCTGCCAAACGAGCCCTTGACAATGCTAACCGTATTGGTTAGCATTCGGGTGCTCAAGACGTCCATCCCTTATTTGACCGAAGGAGGAACCCATGGGCAAGACGACCGAGAACCTGAAGGCCGCGTTCGCCGGCGAGTCCCAAGCCAACCGTTCGTACCTGGCCTTCGCCAAGAAGGCCGAGGAGGAAGGGTACCCCCAGGTGGCCAAGCTGTTCCGCGCGGCCGCGGCGGCCGAGACGGTGCACGCCCACAACCACTTCCGGGTCCTGGGCAACATCAAGAGCACCAAGGAGAACCTGCAGGCCGCGATCGAAGGCGAGAACCACGAGGTGGTCTCGATGTACCCCGAGTTCATCAAGGACGCCGAGGCCGAGGGCGAGAAGGCGGCCCTGCGGAGCTTCCAGTGGGCCTGGGAGGTGGAGAAGATCCACGAGTCCCTGTACCGCAAGGCCCTCGAGGCCCTGGACGAGAAGGGGGAGACCTTCGACTACTACGTGTGCCCGGTGTGCGGGTACACCCACGAGCGCCAGGCGCCGGACAAGTGTCCCGTGTGCGGCGCCCCGGGGAGCCGGTTCGAGAAGGTCGAGTAGCTCGGCCCCACCACCGCGCCCCGAAACGCGGCGTCCCCCGGGACGCCGCGTTTTTTTCGTGGTCCGGGTTCGCTTGCGGCCAATCCCTGTAGTACCCTGTTTCGCTTCCCCACCGCCCCGAGAGGTTCCGCTTTCATGTCCGACGAAGTCCGCTTCCTCCCCGAGGCCCCCGACGGCCCCGACGACCGGTTCGACGTGGTGCTCGTGACCGGCGACGCCTACGTGGACCACCCGGCCTTCGGTGCGGCCCTGGTGGGCCGGTACCTGGAGGGCCTGGGGTTCCGGGTGGGCATCCTGGCCCAGCCCGACTGGACCCGGCCCGACGACTTCCGCCGCTTCGGCCGGCCCCGGCTGTTCTTCGGGGTGACCGCCGGAAACCTGGACTCGGCCGTGGCCCACTTCACCCCGGACCGGAGGCGGCGCAAGCGCGACGCGTACTCCCCCGGGGGCCAGCCCGGCCGCCGGCCCGACCACGCCACGGTGGTGTACGCCCAGCGGTGCAAGGAGGCGTTTCCCGACGTGCCCGTGGTGCTGGGGGGCATCGAGGCGAGCCTCCGGCGGCTGGCCCACTACGACTACGTGGAGGACCGGGTGCGCCGCTCGGTCCTGGTGGACGCCAAGGCCGACTTCCTGGTCTACGGCATGGGGGAGCGGGCCGTGCGCGCCCTGGCCGAGGGCCTGGCGGCCGGGCAGCCCCCGGAGGCCCTCCGGCGGATCCCGGGGCTGGCGTACCGCACCGCGGAGCCGCCGACCGGAGAGGGCACGTTGGAGCTGCCCCCGTTCGAGGCCGCGGCCGAGAGCCCGGAGGGGTTCTTCCGCTACTTCCGGGAGCTCGACCGGGCCCTGCGGCAACCCAACCCGCCGGTGCTGGTGCAGCGCCACGGATCCCTGGCCGTGGTGGTGAACCCGCCGGCCGCCCCCCTGACCCCGGAGGAGCTGGACGGCCTGTATCAGCTGCCGTTCACCCGCCGGTATCCGCAGCGGTACGAGCGCGAGGGGGGGGTGCCGGCCCTGGAGCCGGTGCGGTTCTCGGTGGTGACCCACCGGGGGTGCTACGGCGGGTGCTCGTTCTGCGCCCTGGCCGCCCACCAGGGCAAGGGCATCGTGAGCCGGCCCGCCGAGGGCATCGTGCGGGAGATCCGGAGGCTGGCGAAGCATCCGGACTTCCGGGGCACCGTGACCGACCTGGGAGGCCCCACCGCCAACATGTACGGCACCGGCTGCACACGGGCCGGGCCCGGCCGGTTCGCCTGCGACCGGCCCAGCTGCCTGGTGCCCGAGGTGTGCCCCCACCTGGAGACCGGGGGCCAGCCCTACCTCCAGCTCCTGCGGACCGTACGCCGGATCCCGGGGGTGAAGCACGTGTTCGTGGCCTCGGGGCTCCGCCACGACCTGCTCCTCCGGCCCAACCAGCGCCGGCTGTTCCGGGAGATCGTGGCCCACCACGTGGGGGGGCAGATGAAGGTGGCCCCGGAGCACGTGGCCAACCGGGTGCTCCGGTTGATGGAGAAGCCGGGCCGCCGCACCTGGAAGGAGTTTCAGGAGGCCTTCGGCCGGATCCGCCGGGACCTGGACCGGCCCGTGTACCTGATCCCGTACCTCATGACCGGACACCCCGGGTGCGATCTGACCGACGGCCTGGACCTGGCCTGGTTCGTCCGGGACCTGGGCCGGTTCGCGGAGCAGGTGCAGGACTTCACGCCCACCCCCATGACCCGGTCCACCTGCATGTACTGGACCGGCCGGGATCCGCTGAGGGGCGAGGAGGTGCCGGTGCCCCGGGGCCGGGACAAGCGGGCCCACCGGGCCCTGGCCCAGTACCAGAACCCCCGGAACCGGGAGTTCCTGATCCGCTATTTCGAGGAGGCCGGCCGGCCCGAGGTGCTCCGCAGGCTGTACGGCCCCGGCTACAACAGCCGGCCCAAGGGACGAGGCCGGGGTTTTGACTCCCGTTCCAAACGCTGTGATACTAGGGGCCGTCGATCCCGGAAACCCAGGAGTGAGGAGTCCCCATGAACGTCGGAAAACGGATCCGGAGGATGCGGGAGGCCCAGGATCTGTCGCTGGCCCAGGTGGCCCAGATGACCGGGTTGAGCGAGGCGTATCTCCAGGCGGTGGAGGAGGGCACCGAGGTCCCGTCCATCGGCGCCGTGCTCAAGATCTCGCGGGCCCTGGGCTCGAAAATGGGCCAACTCCTCCACGAGGCCGGCACCCGCTCCGACATCTTCAGCATCGTGCCGGCGGGCAACGGCACCACGGTGGACCGGTCGGTCCAGCGCACCGGCCAGGGCTACACCTACCTGAGCCTGGTGGCCCCCGACCTCCGGGGCCAGGGCATGGAGCCGTTTCTGGTGACCTTCGACCCCAAGGCCGCCAGCTCGATCCAGCCCATGGTGCACGAGGGGGAGGAGTTCCTCTACATCCTGTCGGGCACGGTCGAGCTCCTGTACGACGGCGAGACCTACACCCTGAAGAAGGGCGACAGCCTCTACATCGACTCGTCCCGGCCCCACGCCCTGCGGGGCATCGGCAAGACCCCGCCCCAGGCCCTGGCCGTGATCTTCAGCCGGGACTGATCCGGCTCACCGCGCCACCCGGAACGTCGGGCCGCTCACGGCCGGGATGAACCGGCGGCCCACGGCCGTGAAAGGGGGGTACCACGCCAGGTCCGGCAATGGGACCCCCAGGTAGCGGGCTGCCTCGGTCAGGATCCTCCGGCCCAAACCCGTGCGGCGGTACCGGGGGGCCACCCAAAGGAAGTCCACGGACCAGGCCGTCCCCTCCCCCGGCTCCCGCACCCGCCACCCCTTGCGGGGGGCCACGCCGTCGGGCTCCTCGCCCTCCACCCACTCGGCCACGGCCTCCACCCGCCGGTGGGCCAGCAGGAACACCCCGGCCAGCCGCGCCCCCCGGTACCCCAGGAACCCGTGGGTCCTGAGCTCCGGGGGCTCCCGCAGCGAGTAGGGGGACCCGGTGTAGCCCATCTCCCGGGCCCCGATCCGGGCGATCTCCTCCACCCTGCGGCGCTGCGCCCGGGGCGCGGCCGGCACCACCACCGTGACCCGCAGCCCGTCGCCCTGCCACAGCACCCGCTCCCCCGCCAGGGGGCGGCGGGGGAGCCCCCGGGTGACCCGGTCGTGGAGCCTGCGATGCCGGGCCGCATCGGCCGGGTCGTCGGGGTCGTAGCGGGTGTGGCACACGCGGCACCGGGCCACGGCCCTACCCCAGCAACCGCTCCAGGGGGGTCCACTCCATGCCGAACGCCTCGGCCACGGGCCGGCAGGTGACGTGGCCGTCCCAGGTGTTCACGCCCTTGGCAAGGCTCGGGTCGGCCCGCAGGGCCTCCTCCACGCCGGACGCGAGCTTGCGGCAGTAGGGCAGGGTCACGTTGGTCAGGGCGTAGGTGCTGGTCATCGGCACCGAGCCCGGGATATTGGGCACGCAGTAGTGGATCACCCCCTCCTCCTCGTACACCGGGTCGGAGTGGGAGGTGGGCCGGCTCGTCTCGCTCACCCCCCCCTGGTCGATGGCCACGTCCACGAACACGCTGCCCGGCTTCATGCCCCGCAGGATCTCCCGGTCCACGAGGCGGGGGGCCTTGGCCCCGGGCACCAGAACCGCTCCCACCAGCATGTCGCAGCTGGCCGCGGCCTCGCGCACGTTCCGGCGGTTGGACATGAGGGTCACCACCTTGCCGTCGAACACGTCGTCGATGTAGGAGAGCCGGGCGTGGTTGATGTCGATGATGACCACCTCGGCCCCCAGCCCGTAGGCCACCTTGGCCGCGTTGATGCCCACCGCGCCGCCCCCGATGATCACGATGCGGCCGTGCTTGGTGCCCGGCACCCCGCCCAGCAGGATGCCCATGCCGCCCCTCTCCCGCTGGAGGAACGCCGCGCCCAGCTGCACCGCCATCTTCCCGGCCACCTGGCTCATGGGAGCCAGGAGCGGCAGGCTCCCGTCGCCGAGCTGAATCGTCTCGTAGGCCACGGCCCGGATCCGGCGCTCCAGCAGCACCCGCCCCAGCTCCGGCAGGGGCGCCAGGTGCAGGAACGTGAACAGGATCTGGCCCTCCTGGAGCAGGTCGTACTCCTCGGGCAGGGGCTCCTTGACCTTCATCACCAGGTCCGCGGCCTCCCACACCTCCCGGGCCGAGGAGGCGATGCGGGCGCCGGCCGAGACGAACTCGTCGTCGGAGATGCCGCTTCCCAGCCCCGCACCGGTCTCGATCAGCACGGTGTGGCCGTCGCGGGTGAGCTCCTCCACGCCCGACGGCACGATGCCCACCCGGTACTCGTTGTTCTTTCGCTCCTTGGGTATCCCGACGATCATGGCGCCTCCTTATACACCAGGTCGCGTTCGAAGCCGGCGATCGACCCCCAAATCGCCCTTCCATGAGCTCATCTTGATCGCAAATGGTAGGAAGCCCTCCAGGCCCGCCATCGGGCGGCCAACGGGAAAGGTATCAACCCGGCGGATAACCAGGCGCTACCGCTCCCTGCTCGGAGGGGCAAGGGACCCGTCGAAGAGCCGGGCGCGGCCGCCTACCATACCCCAACCACTCCCCCCAGCCAACTCTCGGACCGGCTTGCCCGGCCGGACCCCGGTGGTAGGGTGGGCAATACAAGTTGCGTTCAAAATCATTGATCGGAGAGCCGGGCGCGGCGTCTCTGGCGCGAGGCAGATCCCTTGCCCGCCCCACGACCGCTCCCGGTTTGAACACAACTTGGTATGAGGGCTCTTGGCTTCTTCGGAGGAAACCGTGCCGCTTCGCCTTCCGTCCCTTCCCATCACCCCCGAAGGGGTCTGGGCCGACCGCAGGCGCTTCCTGGCCCGGCTGGGGCTCCGGGGGCTCGGGGTTTGGGGCCTGCTGACCCGGCCGGGCTGGGGGCTCGACCTGCCTCCCCCGGCCGGCCCGATCACCCCCGAGGCCTCCGCCACCCGGTTCAACAACTACTACGAGTTCACCCCGGACAAGCGCCGGGTGTGGCGGGAGGTGGCGGCCCTGCGGACCCGTCCGTGGGCGGTGGAGATCGGGGGACTCGTGGCCAAGCCCCGCACCGTGGACGTCGGGGATCTGGCGCGGCGGCTGGGCACCGTGGACCGGGTGTACCGCCACCGGTGCGTGGAGGGGTGGTCGGCCGTGATCCCCTGGACCGGGATCCCCCTGCGCGCCCTGGTGGACTGGGCCCAGCCCCTGGGCTCGGCCCGGTACGTGGCGTTCACCGCGTTCCTCGACCCGAAGGTGGCCCCGGGTCAGGCCCGGCATCCGGACTGGCCCTGGCCCTACACCGAGGGCCTCACCCTGGCCGAGGCCCGAAACCCGCTCGCCCTCCTGGCCACCGGGGCCTACGGCAAGCCCCTGGCCAAATCGCTCGGCGCCCCCATCCGGCTGGTGGTGCCGTGGAAGTACGGGTTCAAGAGCATCAAGGGCATCGTCCGGATCCGGTTCACCGAGGCCCGGCCCGCCACCTTCTGGACCACCCTGGCACCCGGCGTGTACGGGTTCAGCTCGAACGTGGCCGGCGGAGACCGGGAGTGGCGCATCGACACGGGCGAACGCCAGCCCACCCCGCGGCTCAACGGGTACGGGCCCTGGGTCGCGTACCTGTACGGCGGCTGAGCACAACCATCGTGATTACGGGTAGATGTAATTCACTCCTTGCCGAAGGGGAAATCCCCGGCTACCCTGCCAAAGACCGCGTCCTCCCGATCGCTCGGCATGCGGAGCCGCGCCGGAAAGGGGGTGCACCATGGTCCCGAGTCCCCGAGACCCTGCCACCGCCTTGGTGGCCGACGACGACCGGACGACCCGGGCCATGGCGGTCCACGTGCTGGGCCGTCACGGGTGGCGGGTGGTGGAGGCCGAGAACGGCCGTGAGGCCGTGGACCGGTTCGTGGCCGATCCCCCCGACCTGGTGATCCTCGACGGCGTGATGCCCGAGATGGACGGGTTCGAGGCCTGCCGTCGGATCCGCGCCCTGCCCAAGGGCGAAACCCTCCCGATCCTGTTCGTGACCGCCCTGGACGACCCCGAGAGCGTGGATCGGGCCTTCGGGGTCGGGGCCACCGAGTACGTGAACAAGCCCATCCACTGGGCCGTGCTGGAGCGCCGGGCCCAGTACCTGGTGCGGCTCCACCGCTCGGAGCGGCTCCTTCAGATCGAACAGGCCCGTGCCGGGGCCCTGGTGCGGGCCGCTCCCGACGGGGTGCTCACCGTGGACGCCGCCGGTCGGATCACCTCGGCCAACCCCTCGGCCGGCCTGCTGTTCGGCGAGGCCCCCGAGAGCCTGACGGGCCGGCCGGTGACCGAGGTCTTGCCCGACCTGGCCCCCTCCACCGACCTCGCCTCCGGCTCCTGGGAGACCCGAGCCCTTGCCGCCGGAGCGGAGTTCCCGGTCGAGGTCTCGGCCGGCCGGTTCACCGTGGGCGGGGATACCGGCTGGGTTCTGGTGGTCCGGGACGTCACCGCCCGCAAGCGGGCCGAGGCGGCCCTGCAGGAGCGGGAGGAGCGGCTCCGGCGCCTGACCGAGACGCTCCAGCAGACCAACTCCGATCTCGAGGCCTTCGCCTACACCGTGTCCCACGATCTGCGGGCCCCGCTGCGGGCCATGGAGGGGTTCGCCGAGGCGTTGCTCGAGGACTGCGGCCAGGCCCTGGGACCCCGGGGCGCCGACTACGCGGGCCGCATCGTGCGGGCCGCCCGGTCCATGGACCGGCTCGTGAGGGACCTTCTGGACTACAGCCGCCTGAGCCGGGAGGACCTCGGCCTCCACCAGGTGGCCCTTGAGGAGGCCGTGGACGAGGCGCTGGCCGAGGTTGCGGCCGAGGGGTGCGAGATCCGGGTGGAGCGGCCCCTGCCCCGGGTGCGGGGCCACCGCCGGATGCTGGTGCGGGTGGTGGGGAACCTGATCTCGAACGCCGTCAAGTTCGTGCCCCCCGACCGAACCCCCCGGGTACGGGTGCGGGCCGAGGAGCGGGGCGGCCGGGTGAGGCTGTGGGTGGAGGACAACGGCATCGGCGTGCCGCCCCGACAGCGGGAGCGGATCTTCGGGTTGTTCGAGCGGCTCCACGGGCCCGAGGCCTACCCCGGCACCGGCCTGGGCCTGGCCATCGTGCGCAAGGCCGTGGAGCGCATGGGCGGAAGGGCGGGGGTGGAGTCCGACCCCGGCCGGGGCAGCCGGTTCTGGGTGGAGCTGTCCTCGCCGGAAGAACCGGCCGCAAACCGGGCTCCGGTGCTGGACCCGGACACGTTCCGCCGGTTCCAGGCGGAGATGGAGGGGGTGGCCGTGGGCTCGGCCCCGACCATGGTCGGGATCTTTCTCGAGGAGGCCGGACGCCAGATCACGGCCATGGGCGACGCGGCAGAGGCCGGGGACCGCGAGGCCCTGACCCGGGCCGCGCACACCCTCGGGTCCAACGCGCGGGCCCTGGGCGCCTCGGCCCTGGCCGACCGGTGCGAGGCCGTGGAGCAGGACCCCGGACCACCCGAGGCCTGGCAGGCCCGGATCCAGGAGATCGCCACGGAGCTGGGGCGGCTTCGCGGCCGTCTGGCCGAGGAGGAGAAACCATGAGTCCCCCGCGCCTGCGGGTCATCATCGCCGACGACAACCCCGACGACCGGACCCTGGCCCTTCGGGAGCTGCGCAAGGAGTTCCCGGCGGTGGACGCCACCGAGGTGGGCGACCAGGAGGCGTGGGAGGCCGCCCTGGCAGGGGAGGCGCCGGACCTGGTGGTGACCGACTACCACCTGCGCTGGTCCGACGGCCTGGTGGTCCTGCGGCAGGCCAGGACCCGGTGGCCGGGGGTGCCGGTGATCATGTTCACCGGCACCGGCACCCAGGAGGTGGCGGTCGAGGCCATGAAGCAGGGTCTGGCGGACTACGTGGTCAAGTCACCCCGGCACTTCGCCCGGCTGGCGGTCGCGGCCCGCAACTCCCTGGAGCGGGCGGCCAAGGAGCGGGCCCTGGCCGAGGCCGAGGCCCGGTACCAGGACCTGGTGGAGAACCTGCCGGTGGGCATCTACGTGTCCACCCCGTCGGGCCGCATCCTCACGGTGAACCGGGCCTTCGTGGAGATCCTGGGCTACCCCGACACCGAGTCCCTCATCCGCTTGGACGCCCGGGCCCTGTGGGCCGATCCTGCGCAGCGGGACCGGTGGATCCGGGCCCTGGAGACCCAGGGCCGGGTGGCGGGGTTCGTGGGGCAGCTCCTGCGGGCCGACGGAACCCCGGTCTGGGTGGAGGGCCGGGCCAGCGCCATCCGGGATCCCCGGGGCCGGCTGGTGGCCTGGCAGGGCTCGGCCGTGGACGTGACCGAGCGGGTTCTGGCCCAGAAGGAGCGGGAGCGGGCCCTGCGGGAGGTGGAGGCCGTGCTCGAGGCCGTGCCCGCTGGCATCGCCCTCCTGACACCCGGGGGCACGATCCGCCGGGCCAACGGCGAGGCCCGCGCCCTCATGGAGGCCCACGCGGACCTGGACGACCAGGGCCGGCTCCGGGCCGTGGCCGGCCGGCCGCTGCCCGACCTGCTGGCCCCGCCCGACGACGGCCGGCAGGTCCACGAGATGTTCACCCCGGGCCCCGCGCCCCGGGTCCTCCAGGTTCAGGCCCGGCCGGTGGGGGACCCGGACCGGCCCGAGGCGTGGGTGATGGTGATCCGGGACGCCACCGCCGAGCACCACCGGTTCGAGAAGATCGCCCTCCAGGAGAGGCTGGCGGCCCTGGGCCAGCTGGCCGCCGGCATCGCCCACGACTTCAACAACATCCTGAGCGCGATCGTCGGGTATGCCGAGATGCTCCGGGGCCGCGAGGACATCCCGTCCGACGTCAGGGAGCGGCTCGAGCAGATGCTGGTCCAGTCGTTTCGCGCCGCAGACCTGGTGCGGCAGGTGCTCGACTTCGGCCGCCGGGCCGAGAGCGAGCGCCAGCCCCTCGATCTTCTGAGCTTCGCCAAGGAGCTCACCCGCCTGTTCCAGACCACCTTCCCCGCGGGGATCCGGGTGCGCATGGCCTACGAGCCCGGCAGCTACTGGGTGCTGGCGGACCCGACCCAGATCCAGCAGATTCTGACGAACCTGGCCGTGAACGCCCGGGACGCCATGCCCGAGGGCGGCGAGCTCACGATCCGGCTGGCCTGTCGGCCCGTGGTGGCCGGGGAGGCCCCGCCGGTGCCGGGCATGAAACCCGGCGACTACGTGTGCTTGAGCGTCACCGACACCGGTTGCGGCATCGCCCCCGAGCACCTGGACCGCGTGTTCGAGCCGTTCTACACCACCAAACCCTCGGACGAGGGCACCGGCCTGGGCCTGAGCCAGGTCTACGGCCTGGTCCGGGAGCACGGCGGGTTCGTGGACCTGCACAGCACCCCGGGCGCGGGCACCGAGGTGAGCGTGTACCTGCCGGCTGCCGAGCGGGCCCACGGCCGTCGGTCCACGGTGATCGGGGCCGTGCCGGAGGGCGCGGGCCAGACCGTGCTCCTGGCCGAGGACGACGTCAATGTGCGCGAGATCCTGCGCGCCATCCTCGAGCGCCTCAACTACCGGGTGCTCGAGGCCCGCGACGGAGACCAGGCCCTGGCCCTGTGGGAGCGCCACGCCGACACCGTGGACGCGGTGGTGACCGACCTGGTGATGCCCGGGCTCGACGGCCGGGAGTTCGCCCGCCGGGTCAAGGCCCGAAAACCCGGGGTGCCGGTCATCGCGGTCTCGGGGTACCCGCTGCCCAGGAGGGCCGACCGCCGCCCCGACGACGGGTTCGACGAGTGGATGCCCAAGCCCATCCACATCCGGGAGCTGGCCAGGGCCCTGGCCCGGCTCCTGGCCGCCGGCCCGGGTCGCTGACCCGGGCCCGACAGACACCGATGTCCAGGGTGTTCGCCGATGCGGTGGGCCGGGCCCGAAGGATCCTCGACTCCAACTGGACCGGCCGGTTCACCAAGCCCGCGCCGACCCTCTACCCCCACCAGTGGAGCTGGGACTCGGGGTTCGCCGCCATCGGCCGGGCCCACTGGAGCCCCGTGCGGGCCATGCGCGAGATCGGGGCCCTGCTCGAAGGCCAGTGGGCCAACGGGCTCGTCCCCCAGATCGTGTTCGACCCCTCGGCCCTGGGCCACTACTTCCCGGAACCGGACTTCTGGCAGACCGAGGGGACCGGCCTCGCCCCGCCCCGCGTGCCGACCTCGGGCATCACCATGCCGCCGGTGGTCACCGTGGCCGCCGAGTGGATCCTGCGGCACGCCCGGCACCGGGACGTGCGGGGGTTCCTCCGGCGCATCTATCCCAGGCTGCTCGCGTTCCACGCCTACCTGCACCGGGAGCGCGATCCCGACGGCCGGGGCCTGGCGTACCTGCGGCACCCGTGGGAGTCGGGCATGGACAACTCCCCCACCTGGGACGAGCCGCTCTCCCGGATCCGGGTGGAGCCGGGAAAGCTTCCCCCCTATGGCCGCCGGGACCTGGGCCACGGCGTGGACCCGTCCATGCGGCCGTCCGACGCGGACTACGACCGATACGTCCTGCTGGTGGATCTGTTCCGCCGGGCCCGGTACGACGAGGCAGCCATCCGGGCCGAGTGTCCGTTCCTGGTGGAAGACCCCCTGTTCAACGCGGTGCTGGCCCGGGCCGACGAGAGCCTGGCCCGGCTGGCCGAGGCCGTGGGCGAAGACCCGGCCCTGCCCAGGGAGTGGGCCGAGGCCACGGCCCGGGCGATCCGGACCCGGCTGTGGCACGCCGACCACGCCATCTTCGACGCCTTCGACCGGGTGGCCGGCCGGCCCATCGAGGTGGACACGGCGGCCGGGTTCGTGCCCCTGTGGGCCGGCGCGGCCGACCGGCAGCAGGCCGAGGCCCTGTACCGCCACCTGGACTCGGCCGCGTTCTGCGCCCTGCACCAGGGCAACTGCTACACCGTGCCCAACTACGACACGGGCCGGGACGGGTTCGACCGGGCCCGGTACTGGCGCGGCCCGGTGTGGATCAACGTCAACTGGATGATCGCCGAGGGCCTGGCCCGGTACGGGTTCACCCAGAAGGCCGACAACCTGCGCAAGGACCTGCTGCAGCTTCCCATCCGGTTCGGGTTCCGGGAGTACTACGACTCCTTCGACGGCACGGGCTACGGCTCGGACCGGTTCACCTGGACCGCGGCCCTGTTCCTGGATCTGGTCCACCGGTTCTACCAGCCAGCCCCCCGGCGGCCCCTGGCCTCGCGGTGGGGCGCCGGGTCGGTCCGCCCCCTCGTGCTGAACGCCCCGGCTCCCGGCCGGCCGCCGCCGGCCCCGCCCGGGCTGTCGGGGCGGCTCCTGGAGACCCTGGGGGACCTGCGGGATCGGTTCTTCGACACGGCCCGGGGCGTGGTGGACTACGAGGGCATCTCCGCCTCACCGGAGTACGGGGCGTACCGGGCGTTGACCCGTTCCCTGGACTCCTTCGATCCGGCCGCCCTGGCCGCCCGGACCGAACGGCTCGCGTTCTGGATCAACCTGTACAACGCCCTGGTGATCGACGGTATCGTGGCCCGCCGCATCCGCGGATCGGTGCGGGAGGTTCCCGAGTTCTTCAGCCACACCGGCTACCGGATCGGCGGCCGGTTCTACTCGGCCGACGACATCGAGCACGGGGTCTTACGAGGAAACCAGCGGCCCTGGCGCCGGGCCCGGCGTCCCTTCGGCCGGGGGGACCCCCGCCGGGCCTTTGCCATCTCCCCCTTGGACCCCCGGATCCACTTCGCCCTGGTGTGCGGGTCGCGCTCCTGCGCGCCGGTGCGGTTCTACGACCCCGGCCGGATCGACGCCCAGCTCGACGAGGCCGCCCGGGGGTTCGTGAACTCCTCCGAGGTCCTGGTGCTGCCCGAGCGGGGGCGGATCCTCCTGTCGGAGATCTTCCGGTGGTACGCCCGCGACTTCGGGGGGCGGCCGGGCATCGTGGGGTTCCTGCTGCGTTACCTCACCGCCCACGACGCCGTGGCGTTCCTCCGGACCCGGGGCCACCGAGCCCCCCTCGGCTACATCGACTACGACTGGAACCTGAACCGGGGGATGCCCCGGGGCCCGGCGGGTTGAGGAACGCCCGGCGGCGGCGTATCATGGCGCGCCCCCGAAGCCGAACGCCGGGAGGGAACGCCGTTGAGCACCCCGCGCCCCTTGAAGTCCCTTTCGGACCGCCTGAACCGTTGGATCGACCGGATCCGTCCCTCGGAACACACGGCCACCCTCTACATGGCGGTGGCCGTGGGGCTGCTGGCCGGCGCGGGCAACGTGGGCTACCGCTACCTGATCCACCTGGTGCACCAGGGGGTGTTCGAAACCGGGTGGCAGGTGCTCGGGCTCGACTACGGGTTTCCCCTGCTTCTCCTTCTGCCGCTGCTCCCCATGACGGGAGCGGCCCTCCTGATCCCCCTGGACATGCTGTTCCCGGGCGAGGTGCGGGGCTACGGGCTGCCCCGGTTCCTGGAGACCGTGAACCTCAAGGGCGCGGTGTTCCGGGCCCGGACCCTGGTGGTCAAGTCCCTGGCCTCGGCCATCACCATCGGCACCGGGGGCTCAGCCGGGACCGAGGGCCCGATCGCCCAGATCGGGGGCACCCTGGGCTCGCTGGTGGGCCAGGTGCTGCGCGTGGGCCAGGAACGGATGCGCACCCTGGTGGCCTGCGGGGTGGCCGGCGGAATCGCGGGGACATTCAACGCCCCGATCGCCGGGGTGTTCTTCGCCCACGAGATCGTGCTGCTGCGCAACTTCGACGCCACCAGCTTCACCCCCATCGTCATCAGCTCGGGCCTGGGGGCTCTGGTCACCCGGATGACCGAGGGCAACCGGCCGGCCTTCGAGGTGCCCCGCCACTACGTGCTGCGCAGCCCCTGGGAGATCGTGTTCTACTTCCTGCTGGGGGTGGTGGTGGCCCTGGCCGCGGTGGCGTTCATCCGCAGCTTCTACGACCTCACCGACCGGTTCGGCCGGTGGAAGGCCCCCGACCGCCTCAAACCCCTGGTGGGCGCGGCCCTCACCGGCGTGATCGGCATCGCCCTGCCCCAGGTCCTGGGGGACGGCTACGAACACATCGAACAGGCCCTGGCCGGCCAGATCGGGGGATGGCTCCTCCTGAGCCTGGCCCTGGCCAAGATCCTGGCCACCGGCCTGACCCTGGGCAGCGGCAACGCCGGCGGGGTGTTCGCCCCGAGCCTGTTCATCGGGGCCGCCCTGGGGGGCGCCTTCGGCAGCCTCGTCCACACCCTGTTCCCCAACCTGGCGGCCGGCCCCGGCGCCTACGCCCTGGTGGGCATGGGAGGATTCCTGGCCGCGGCCACCCACGCACCCATGACCGCCATGTTCCTGATCTTCGAGATGACCGGCGAGTACTCGGTGATCCTGCCCATCATGTTCTCGTGCGTCATCGGGTACACGGTGTGCCGGTACTTCGAGCGGGAGTCCATCGACACGCTGGAGCTGGCCCGGCGGGGCATCCACCTGGAGGAGGGGCGCGAGGTGGGGCTGCTGGAGTCGATCCGGGCCGGCGACATCATGAACCCCGACGTGGAGGTGATCCACGAGGGCACGCCCCTGCGGCGGCTGCTCGCGGTGATCCCCTCGTCCCGCCACGTGACGTTTCCCCTGGTGGACAGCGAAAACCGGCTGACCGGGATCCTGAGCCTCCAGGATCTCCGGGAGGTGGCCTACGAGGAGGGGCTGGAGGACCTGATCGTGGCCAAGGAGCTCGGCACCCCCAACGTGATCACCATCTTCCCCGACGAGAACCTGCGCCACGCCCTGGCCAAGATCGGATACCGCAACATCGAGCACCTGCCCGTGGTCAGCCGGGACGACCCCCGCAGGGTGATCGGCATGCTGTCGCGGCGTGACATCCTGGCCGCCTACAACAAGGCCCTGATCGACCGCAGTTTCCGGGGGGATGCCGCGTGACCCGCGGCCCCGCCCTGGAGGACCTCCGGGCCCGCCTCAACCCGGCCCAGTGGGAGGCGGTCACCCACACCGACGGCCCCCTGCTGATCCTGGCCGGAGCCGGAAGCGGCAAGACCCGGGTCCTCACCTACCGCATCGCCTACCTGATCGGAGCGGCCGGGGTCTCCCCCCGGGAGATCCTGGCGGTCACCTTCACCAACAAGGCGGCCCGGGAGATGATCCGCCGGGTCGAGGCCCTGCTGGGCACGGACTCGGCCGGGGTCTGGATCGGCACGTTCCACGGCATCTGCCTGCGCATCCTGCGGGCCCACGGTCACCTTCTGGCGGTGGGCCCGGACTTCACCATCTACGACACCGACGACCAGCGCAGGCTGGCCAAGGCCGTGGTGGAGGAGATGGGGCTGGACCCCCGTCGGGTGTCCCCCGGCAAGCTCCTGCACCGGGTCGGACGATGGAAGGACGAGGGGGTCCCGGCCGATCGGGTGCCGGACGAGGTGGAGGAGGACGTCCGGGAGTTCTACCGGCGCTACCAGGACAGGCTCCGGGAGGCCCGGGCCATGGACTTCGGCGACCTGCTCCTGGAGACCCTGCTCCTGTTCGAGGCCCACCCGGACCTGGCCGATCACTACCGCCGCCGGTTCCGCCACGTGCTGATCGACGAGTTCCAGGACACCAACCGGGTCCAGTACCGGCTGGCGGTGCACCTGGCACGGCTCCACGGCAACCTGTGCGTGGTGGGGGACGACGACCAGTCGATCTACGCCTGGCGCGGGGCCGACGTGCGCAACATCCTCTCGTTCGAGGAGGACTTCCCCGGCGCCCGGGTCGTGAAGCTCGAGCAGAACTACCGCAGCACCCAGGCCATCCTGGACGCGGCGTGGTCCGTGGTGAGCCGCAACCGCCACCGCCACCCGAAACGCCTGTGGACCGACCGCAACGACGGGGACCCGGTGGTGGTCCACGAGGCCCGCACCGAGGAGGAGGAGGCGGCCTGGGTGGCCGACACCATCGCGGAGCTCCGGCGCCAGGGGATGCCCCTGGGCGAGATCGCCGTGCTCTACCGGGTCCACGCACTGTCGCGGCCCCTGGAGGAGGCCCTGCTGACCCGGGCGATCCCCTACGTGGTCTACGGCGGCTTGCGGTTCTACGACCGCAAGGAGGTCAAGGACGCGCTGGCGTACCTGCGGCTGGTGCTCAACCCCGACGATCCCATGGCGTTCCGCCGGGTGGTCAACGTGCCGCCCCGGGGCATCGGGGCGTCCACGGTCGCGGCCGTGGAGGAGCTGGCCCGCCGGGAGGGGCTCGGGCTCCACCGGGCCGCCCAGGAGGCCGTGACCGGGGGACGCCTGAGGACCCGGCAGGCCCGCTCCCTGGGGACCTTCCTGGGCCTTTTGGACGGGTGGCGCCGGCTCCTGGGCACCGTGCCCCTCCGGGAGCTCCTCCTTCGGATCCTGGAGGACTCGGGCTACCTCGAGAGCCTGCCGAGGCTCGACCCCCGCGAGGCCCGGGAACGCCGGGAGAACCTCCAGGAGCTCCTGAACGCGGCCGAAACCTTCGAGCGCGAGGAGGGGGGCGACCCCAAGGCGTTCCTCGACCGGGCCGCGCTGGTGTCCGACCAGGACCTGGGGCCGGACCGGGCCGAGGTGGTGACCCTGATGACCCTCCACGCCGCCAAGGGGCTGGAGTACCGGGTGGTGTTCCTCACCGGCCTCGAGGAGGGGGTGCTCCCCCACCAGTTCAGCATGTGGGAGGACGGGGAGGTGGAGGAGGAGCGCCGGCTCTGCTACGTGGGCATGACCCGGGCCAAGGACCGGCTGTTCCTCTCCCGGGCCCGGATCCGGACCCTGTACGGCCGCGACGGCGGCATCCGGGAGCCCAGCCGGTTCCTGGGCGACCTGCCGGCCGGCGTGTTCCGCAGGGTGGAACCCGAGCCGGCCTCCCCCTGGCCCCCCCAGCAGGCCCCTGCCCCGGCCGACGCCCCCCCGGCCGACGGCGGCCGCTACATCCAGCCCGAGCCCGGCGCGGTGGCGTTCCGGGCCGGCATGCGGGTCCGCCACCCCACCTACGGCCCCGGCCGGATCGTCCGGGTCCAGGGCCGCGGCCCCGCCACCAAGCTGGTGGTCCGGTTCGCCGGCGCCACCCGCAAGCTGCTCGCTTGGATGAGCGACATCGAGGTGGCGGCCGAGGACCTCTGACCGCTGGCCAGGAACTTCGGTCGTCGGTCTACGGTCAACGGTCGTCAGTCGGGGCCCTCGGCCCGCCAGGCGGCTCTCGAACCGCGCCGAAGCTAGGCGGCATGGAGGCTGGTGGGGCGCCGCGCACGGCCGGAAGCAGGCCCCATGCCCCGCCGCCGGCAATGGCCCCCGGACCAACGGGAGTTCCCCTTCCCCGGTGCCCGGCTCCGCTGGGGCCTGACGAGACTTCCGAAAAATCCAGCCCGGATTTGCAATACAACATCGTTTTGTGCAAGAAGTGGGGACTCCCCGAGTTCTGTTCCGGAAAGGAGGTCCCCATGACGCCACCCCAACCCGTCGAAACCATCCCCGCCCCCGCCACCCGTCTGGTGACCCGGTTGGACCGGGTTCCGGGTCTGTCGCCGGAGGACCGCCGGAGGATCGCGCCGGTGGCCAAGAGGTTCCGGTTCCAGGCCCCTTCCTACTACCTTTCCCGCATCCGGTGGGACGATCCGGCGGATCCGCTTCGCCGCATCGTCGTGCCCGATCCCGGCGAGGACGACGCGGCCGGGCGGCTCGATCCTTCCAACGAAAGGGCGAACACGGTGCTCCCCGGCCTCCAGCACAAGTACCGGGACACCGTGGTGGTGCTGCTCACCGACCGGTGCGCCGGCCTGTGCCGGTACTGCTTCCGGAAGCGGCTGTTCATGCAGGACGAGAGGGAGTGTCTGCAGGACGTCGGCGCCGCGGTGGCGTACGTGGCGCGCCACCCCGAGGTCACCGACGTGCTGCTGACCGGGGGGGACCCGCTGACCCTTCCCACCGAGCGCCTCGCGGCCGCGGCCCTGGCGTTCGCGTCGGTGCCCCACGTGCGCACGATCCGCCTGGGCTCCAAGACCCCCGCCTACAACCCCCCGCGGGTGCTCGAGGATCCGGCCGTTCCCGACCTGGTGCGGGCCCTGCGGGCCCGGGGCAAGGCCGTGGCCCTCATGAGCCATTTCGATCACCCGGCCGAGCTGGGCCCCGAGGCCCGGCGATGCATCGCGGCGTTTCAGGAGGCCGGGGCCCAGGTGTTCAACCAGTGCCCCCTGGTCCGCGGGGTCAACGACGACCCCTCGGTGCTGGCCGAGCTGTACCGGGAGCTGGTCGGCCTGGGGGTCACCCCGTACTACCTCTTCCAGATGCGACCCGCCGTGGGAAACCGGGTGTACGCCGTGCCGATCGTGGAGGGGTGGCAGATCCTGAGCCGGGCCCGGCGCCGGCTCTCGGGCCTGGCCCGCCGGGTCCGCTACGCCATGAGCCACTCCACCGGCAAGGTGGAGATCCTGGGGGTGGACGACCGGTCGATCTACGCCCGCTACCACCGGGCCCGGGCTCCGGAGGACGAGGACCGGGTGCTGGTGCTGCCCCGGGACGACCGGGCCCTGTGGCTGGACGAGCTGTGGCACCAGGAGGAGCCGCCCGAGGACGACGCCGCGGCCGCGTGACCGGCTTGGCCTTCGGCCCGCTGGAGGGCTAGGAGGCTAGCATTCAGGGGTCAGAATTCAGGCGACAGAAGACAGAACGCAAAGCCACCGTGGCCGAGGCGACGTCGCGGGACCACGCCCCGTCCACTGACCCCTGCCCTCTGACCCCTGATCTCCGACACCGTGAGGTGACGCCAAC
This sequence comes from Deferrisoma camini S3R1, assembly GCF_000526155.1. NCBI lineage: Bacteria > Pseudomonadati > Thermodesulfobacteriota > Deferrisomatia > Deferrisomatales > Deferrisomataceae > Deferrisoma > Deferrisoma camini. The sequence continues at coordinate 3,124,952 of NZ_JAFN01000001.1, forward strand.
GAGGCGGGGCATGGGGCCTGCTTCCGGCCGGGCGCGAGTGCGGCATCCGATCGCCGCGCCTTCGCATGCCGTTGCCGGAGCAGCCTGTTCGGGCGGCGACAGCGGAGGGGCCTGGAATTCGACAAAGCTACAGATGTTCGGGGGGCGCGGCGAGCCAAGGAGCCGCGCCCGGCTCTCCAGCAGGCCCCATGCCCCCCGGACCGTGAGGTGACGCCAAAAAGGCGTGGCTATGCTTGAAACGCTGGGAGATCACGGAGGTTTTTTAAGCGTTCTAGCCTCCCAGCCTCCTAGCCGAAATTACTGGGAGGCGGGGCGGTCCTCGGGCTCCACCACCTCGAACCCACCGGCCGGCAGGGTCCGCTCCAGCCGGCGGCGGGCGCCCAGCAGGTTCTCGTGGGGCTTCATCACGAGGCACGGCTTTCCGTTCCGGCCGGTTTCCACCGGCTCGGCCGAGGGCTCGATGCCCGCGAACACCCGCACGGACTCGGCCCACCTCTTGTTGGGCCGGAACCCGAACCGTCGGGCGAACTCGATGGCCTGCTCCACGATCGCCCGGGCCAGGGAGGGGTCGCAGGGTTCGAACTCCACCTCGTCGTGGAAGATCTCGGGCTTGATGCTCTGCTGGTACTCGTCCGGGTCCAGGTCGGGGAGCACCGCCGTGTCCTTGAGCCCCATGCACCACAGGTCCACGTAGTACCCGCCCACAAGCAGGCGCCCGTTCTCGCGACGCCTCGCGAGAAGGATGTGGGCCGACCCCCTGTCGCGCCAACCCCGGCTGATCACGCACTCCTCCACGGGCAGCTCGCCGGCCTTGGCCAGGAGCCGCCCCAGGCTCGACTGGGATCGGGCGGCCTCCCTGCGCGCCCGCTCCCTGCGCTTTTTCTCCTCGCGTTCCTTCCGCTTCTTCTCCAAAGCCCTCTGGCGGCGTCGCTGCGCGGAACTCATGCCACTTCTCACTCCTTTTCTTGGGCCTTCGGCCCGCTGGGACGCTAGGAGGCTGGGAGGCCGAAAACAGACCCCCTGCCCCCGGGCACGGGCGCGTCACGCTATCGGGACCGGGCCGGCGGCGTCAAGCCCCAACCCCGGGGTCCGGGCCGGGCTCGGCCGATCAATTTCTCGCCCCCCCTTGCGGGGCCGGAGCCGCCTTTGCTAGTCTCGCTCCGTTCCGGGCCGGTTGTCCTCCGGCTCCTTCCCCCCTGCTTCCCCGTTTCCGCTGGGATCGTGTATCCGCCACCGTCGGATCGGGGTGAGCGTTATCCACACTTGTGGATAACCCTGTGGATACCAAGCCCCCATGGAACAGATCTGGCGATCCGTCCTGAGCGACCTGGAGTCCTCGCTGCCCACCCAGACGTTCCAGACCTGGATCCGCCCGATCCGTCCCCTGCGTCTGGACGGAAACGAGCTCCTGGTGGAGGTTCCCAGCAAGTTCTTCGCCGACTGGCTCCAGGACCACGACTACCTCAGCCTGATCGAGCGCTCCGCCACGGGCCACGCCGGCCGCCCGGTGCAGGTGCGCTGCGTCCCCTCGAAGCAGGAAAAGGCCTATGTGCGCCCGTCGAAGAAGGAGTCGACGGCCCCGCCGGGGTGGCAGGAACGGGCGCGGCGCATCGGCCTGAACCCCAAGTACACGTTCGAGGCCTTCGTGGTGGGCAGCTCCAACCAGTTCGCCCACGCGGCCAGCCTGGCCGTGGCCGAACGGTCCACGCGGACCTACAACCCCCTGTTCATCTACGGCGGCGTGGGGCTCGGAAAGACCCATCTTCTCAACGCCATCGGAAACTTTCGGCTCGCCAACGATCCCAACGCCAAGGTCTGCTACGTCCACAGCGAGAGCTTCGTCAACGAGATGATCCAGGCCCTCGCCCACAACCGGATGCCCGAGTTCCGGGAGAAGTACCGGAAGATGGACATCCTGCTGATGGACGACATCCAGTTCATCGCGGGCAAGGAACGCACCCAGGAGGAGTTCTTCCACACCTTCAACACGCTCTACGAGAACCACCGCAACATCGTGGTGACGAGCGACAAGTTCCCCAAGGAGATCCCCGGCCTGGCCGACCGGCTGCGCTCCCGGTTCGAGTGGGGCCTGATCGCCGACATCCAGCCCCCGGACGTGGAGACCAAGGTGGCCATTCTCCAGAAGAAGGCCGAGCTGGAGTCGATCTTCCTGCCCCTGGACGTGGCCCATTTCCTGGCGTCCCACTGCCCCTCGAACATCCGGGAGCTCGAGGGGTCGCTGATCACCATCATGGCGTTTGCGAGCCTCACCAAGGCCGAGCTCACGGTGGATCTGGCCAAGAGCGTGCTGCGGGGCATGATCCGCGAGAACTCGCAGAAGGTCACGGTCGACCGCATCGTCAAGGCGGTGGCCCAGCACTACCACCTGACCGCGGCCGATCTCCGGGGCAAGCGCCGAACCAAGGCCGTGGCCCTGCCCCGGCAGATCGCCATGTACCTGGCCCGGGAGCTCACCGACTGCTCGTTCCCCGAGATCGGCCAGAAGATCGGGGGCCGCGACCATTCCACCGTGATGTACGCCTGCGAGAAGATCTCGAAGGCCCTGGAGGCGGATGCGGATCTGCGAGCCGAGGTGGAATCGATCCGACGGAAGATCTCTGGATGACCTGGGGATCACCCGGGGGACAACCCTGGGGATAACCTGTGGGCGAAACCGATGACCTCGGGTCCTGTGGATAAACCCGGGGTTATCCACAAAGTCATCCACAGCGGAAACCCGCCGGACCGGCGCCTGGTTTTCACCTTATCCACAAAATCCACAGGCCCTATGACTTACGAATAAAGAAAAAAAAACCATCACCCCTAGGAGGAGCCATGATCGTCCACATCGACAAGGACGCCGCCGTTCCGGTGCTGGCCCAAGCGATCTCCGTGCTGGAGCGCAAGACCACCCGGGAGATCCTGGAACACATCCTCCTCGAGGCCCAGGGAGACGTGCTCGAGGTTCGGTCCACGGACCTCAAGATCAGCCTCGTCCAAAGCCTGCCCTGTCAGGTCCAGGTGCCTGGGTCGCTCGCGGCCCCCGGCCGAAAGCTCTACGAGATCGTCCGGGAGCTCCCCACGGGCACGGCCACCCTCGAGCTCGAGGAGAACGGCTGGCTCCACATCACGGCCGCGAAGACCAGCTTCCGGATCCCCACGGAGCGGCCCGACGAGTTCCCGGAGTTCCCGGTGGAGCCCGGCGAGTTCTCCCGGTTTCCCGCGCCGTCCTTCGTGACCATGCTGGAGAAGACGCTGTTCTCGGCCTCCAACGACGAGACCCGACCGACCCTGTGCGGCGTGTACCTCCATTCCCACGAGGACCCGGACACCGGCTCCCACACCCTGCGCATGGTGTCCACCGACGGCCACCGGCTGACCATCATGGACCAGCCGACCCCGGTGGGCCTGCACATGTTCCAAGACGGGCTGATCCTCCCGAAGAAAGGGCTCGCCAGCCTGAAGTCCCTGATCGAGGAGGCCGGGGAGGAGTTCGAGATCGCCCAGTCCGGCGGAAAGATCTTCTGCAGGATCCCCAACGCCCAGATGTGCCTGACACCGATCGACGGATCGTTCCCCCGCTACCAGGACGTCATCCCAGCCGACCCCAGGAACCGCGTCACCGTGGCCAAGGAGGCCTTCGCCGACGCCCTGCGGCGGGTCTCGCTGATGACCGACCCCGACACCCACAGCGTCATCCTCGACGCCGCCCAGGGCCGCGTGCTGCTGACCTCCATGAACACCCGCACCGGCGACAGCCGCGAGGAGATCGAGGCCACGCTCGAAGGCGAGCCGCTGCGCATCGCCTTCAACGCGTCGTACTTCCTGGACGCCCTGCGTCACCTCAGCGGCCCGGAGGTTCGCATCGAGATCGACCAGCCCCTGGCACCCTGTCTGATCCGCTCGGACGAGGACCCCGGCTACCTCTGCGTGGTGATGCCGATCCGCATCGACTGACGATGCGCATCCGCCGGCTGAGGGTCGCCGGGTTCCGGAACCTGGAGTCCCTCGACCTGGAACCCGAGGCCCGGGTGTGCGTGGTCCACGGCGCCAACGGACAGGGAAAGACGAACCTCCTCGAGGCCATCCGGTTCGCGTCGTGCCTCCAAAGTTTCCGTACCCGTCAGACCTCCGATCTGGTACAATTCGGCGGTTCTGGGTTCTTCGTCCAGGTGGGGGTCGAGGACCCGAACGGCCTGCGGGATCTGCGAGCGTCGTGGCGGGCGGGAACCCGGACGGTGGCCGTGGACGGTACCCGTCCCGCAACCATCCAGGAGTACCTGAGCGTCCTTCCCACCGTGGTGTTCTCTCCGGCCGACGCCGGGCTGGGCCACGGTGACCGGGAGGCCGGCCGCAGGTACGTGGACGGGGCCTCGTTCTTCCACGACCCCCTCCACGTCAGCCGGATCCGGCGGTACCGCCAGACCCTGCGCCAGCTCAACGCGGCGTTGCGGGGGAACACGGCCGACCTGCCCGCCTGGGAGCAGCGGATGGCCGAGGCGGCCGATCCCGTGCACCAGGCCCGCGCCCGCACGCTCCGGCAGATCGCCCCCACGGTGAAGTCTTTGTACCGGGCGATCTCCGGGGACCGGGAGGAGCTGGCGCTCAGCCTGGAGGCCCCGTACCTCGAGGAGGACGAGAGGGGCGCTCTCGGGTACCGGGAGGCCCTGCTCCGGGTCCTGCGGGCCCGAAGGGACGAGGACCGCCGCCGGGGGTTCACCGGCGCCGGCCCCCACCGGGATCGGCTGGTTCTGCGGCTCGACGGCAGGCCCCTGGAGCGCCACGGCTCCCAGGGGCAGCGGCGCACCGTCGGCCTGGCCTTGAAGCTGGCCCTCCTGGAGTGGGGGTGCACGAACCTGGGTCAGCCCCCCGTGTTGCTTCTGGACGACCCCGGCTCGGAGCTGGACCCCCAGCGGTTGGCGGCGCTGGGATCGTTCGTGGATCGATGGCACGGCCAGGTGTGGATCGCCACCACCGGGCCGGATGTGGTCCCGCTGGCCGGGGGGCGGGACGTCGCGTTCTACCGCATGGAGAAGGGAGCCGTTCACGCTCGGTGATCGGCCCGCAGCGCAGGGAAACCATGGAAGAGAACCTGAAGCGAATCGAAGACCTGTACACGGCCGACAGCATCAAGGTGCTCGAGGGGCTCGAGGCCGTTCGCAAGCGGCCGGCCATGTACATCGGGTCCACCGGGTCCATGGGGCTCCATCACCTGGTCTACGAGGTGGTGGACAACTCCATCGACGAGGCCCTGGCTGGTCACTGCGACCAGATCCGGGTGGTGATCCACGTGGACAACAGCATCCGGGTGGAGGACAACGGCCGCGGCATCCCGGTGGACGTGCACAAGGACACCGGAAAGGCGGCGGCCGAGCTGGTGCTCACCACCCTGCACGCCGGCGGCAAGTTCGACAACAAGACCTACCGGGTCTCGGGCGGGCTGCACGGGGTGGGGGTGTCGGTGGTGAACGCCCTGTCGGAGTTCCTCGAGGTGGAGATCCGGCGGGAAGGCAAGGTCTACCACCAGAGCTACGAACGGGGGGTGCCGAAGGAGCCGCTGACCGTCGTCGGGACCACGACCCGCCGCGGAACCACCGTCCACTTCAAGCCCGACCCCGAGATCTTCACCGAGACCGAGTACTCCTACGACATCCTCGCCACCCGGCTGCGGGAGCTCGCGTTCCTCAACCCGGGCATCCGGATCGTTCTAGAGGACGAGCGAACAGACAAAAAGCAGGAGTTCTGTTACGAAGGGGGCATCCGGTCGTTCGTGGAGCACCTGAACCGCTCGGTGACCCCCATCCACGAGGCGATCTTCTTCTCCGGCAGGAACGACGACGTCATCGTGGAGATCTCGATCCAGTACAACGACGGATACAAGGAGCGGCTGTTCAGCTTCGTGAACAACATCAACACCCGCGAGGGCGGCACCCACGTCACCGGGTTCCGGGCCGCCCTGACCCGCACCCTCAACCACTACGGCCGCACCAACAACCTGCTCAAGGACGTGAAGAGCGGGCTCACCGGCGACGACGTGAGGGCGGGGCTGACCGCGGTGATCTCCGTGAAGATCCCGGACCCCCAGTTCGAGGGCCAGACCAAGACCAAGCTGGGGAACTCCGAGGTCCGGGGCCTGGTGGAGAACGTCTGCAACGAGCAGCTTTCGCGGTTCTTCGAGGAGAACCCCTCGGTCGCCCGGAAGATCATCGACAAGTGCGTGCGCGAGGCCCTGGCCCGGGAGGCGGCGCGCAAGGCCAAGGAGCTGACCCGGCGGAAGAACGCGCTGGACTCGGCGAGCCTGCCGGGAAAGCTCGCCGACTGCCAGGAGAAGGACCCGTCGCGCAGCGAGCTCTACATCGTCGAGGGAGACAGCGCGGGCGGCTCGGCCAAGCAGGGACGGGACCGCAGGTTCCAGGCGATCCTTCCCTTGAAGGGGAAGATCCTGAACGTGGAGAAGGCCCGGCCCGAGAAGATGCTCTCCAACAAGGAGATCGCCGCCCTGGTCACCGCGATCGGTGCCGGCATCCACGACGACTTCGATCCGGAACGGGCCCGGTACCACAACATCATCATCATGACCGACGCCGACGTGGACGGCAGCCACATCCGCACGCTGCTCCTCACGTTTTTCTACCGAATGATGCCGGATCTGATCGAGAGGGGCTACCTGTACCTGGCCCAACCCCCCCTGTACCGGGTGGCCAAGGGCAAGCAGGAGCGCTACCTCCACGACGAGGAGGAGCTCCAGCGCTTCCTGGTGGAGGAGGCGGTGGGCGACCACGCCGTCCGGATCGAGAAGACCGGCCGGGTGTACTCGGGAAGCCACCTGCGGGATCTTCTGCTGCGGATCTTCGAGTTTCGGTTCTACCTGGAGCGGCTGGCCAAGAGGGGGTTCGAACGCGACGCCCTGCGGGTGCTGTTGAACGCGGGGCTCAGGAGCGAGGAGGCGTTGCGCTCGGAGGAGTCGTTCGAGCCCTATCGCCGGGCCCTGGAGGCCAAGGGGTACGAGGTCGCCTCCGACGGGTTCGACGAGGAGCACAGCCTCTGCCGGTTCCGGGCCGTGCGCAAGGTGAACGGCCGCCGCAGCGTGTGCCCGATCCACCGGGACCTGCTGGAGTCCGCGGACTACCGGGGGCTGTACCGCGTGAACGAGACCCTCGGCGACATGCGCGAGCCGCCGTTCGCGATCCTCCGGAAGAACGGCGAGGAGCAGGGGCGCGTGGTGGTCCGGTCAAAGCAGGACCTGCTGGACGTGCTGATCGAACGGGCCCGGCGGTCGTTCACCATCCAGCGCTACAAGGGCCTCGGCGAGATGAACCCCCAGCAGCTGTGGGAGACCACCATGGACCCGGCCCGACGCACCCTGCTTCAGGTCAAGCTGGAGGACGCCGTGGCCGCCGAGGAGATCTTCAGCGTGCTGATGGGAGACGCGGTGGACCCCCGCCGCGAGTTCATCCGCAGCCACGCCCTGGAGGTCCGGAACCTGGACGTGTGACGGGGGGAGCTTCGGTCGAGGGTCCTCCGGTCAACGGTCAACGGTCGTCGGTCTTGGGCCCTGGTGTCTCGAGGTTCTGCTCCGACCCCCGGAACGCGGCCCGCAGCTCCTCGGCCACCTCCTCGGGAGCCCGCAGCACCATGGGCTCGTGCTCGATCACGTCGAAGTGGATGTCGCTGCAGGCGGCCGGAGGAAAAACGGCCCGGGGAACCAGCCGGACCTGGCACCGGAACCGGCGGTCGCCCTCGGGCAGCCCCATCAGGGCCAGATTGAAGCTCCACAGCCCCTGGGACGCCAGGTATCGAAACAGGGTGAGTAACGGCCCGATCAACCCATCGTAGTCCTGCGCGTCCAGGTCGGCCAGGTCCGACTTGGCCCGGTGCACCCCCACCCACTCGAAGAACCGGCCCTGGGGCGCCGGGTCCACGAAGAACCGCCACGGGCCGTGCTCTCCCAGCCACCGCTTGCCGGCCTCGCGCTCCGCGCGCACGACCTCCTCCCATGGGTTGTCCCCCGGCGGGACCTGGAGCGAATCGGCCCCCTCCGCCAGGCGACGAAGCCGGGTGGGGGGGATGGCGGTGGCCATCAGCTGGTGGTGGGGGTGCAGGATGCTGGAGCCGGCCGGGGGCATGTAGTTCCAGTGGAGCAGCCGCACGGGAAGGTCCGGCCGGCTGCGGCGGGTCCGGTCGAAGAAGATCCGGGCCGCGGCAAAGGCGTCGGACAGCACCGCCGGAGAGAGCTGCTCGATCCCCACGAAGTGCTCCCGGGTGAGCACCGACACGGCGCACACCCCGGAGTAGGCGAGCAGGTTGGGGAACACCCGCACCTCCCCGACCCGGATCCGGGGCTCGCCCAGGTCCCCCGGCGAGAACGAGGGGGTCTGGGCCTCCACGGCCTCGGGGCAGAAGGGGCAGTGTTCCCGGGTGTGCCCGTACTCGGCCACCAGGTCCGGGATCCGAAGGGGCCGATGGGGCGGGGTCAGCACCCGAACCGTGTCGCCGGTGAGCGGGTGGATGCGCACCTGCACGGTTCGCTCCACCGACCTGCCGTCGGGAAGCACCATGCGGGCCCTCTCCTCGCGGATCTCCACCCGATAGCTCACGGCCGGCCCTCCTTGCGGGCGGCCTTCTTCTCCACGGCCCGCAGGAATGGCTCCTGGTCGATCACGAACCGCACGTGGCGGGCCGTGCCGATCTGCTCGAGCTCGTCGAAGCACTCCACCTCGAACACGTACTTGCGGCCCTCCTTCTCCACCAGCCGGGCCACCGCCCGCACCTTCCAGCCCAAGGGGGTGGGTTTCGTGTGCCGAAGCTCGACGAACCCGCCCACGCTCATCTGGCCGGGGCCCAGGTCCGGCTCCATCAGCCGGGCCGCGGCCGCCTCCACCGCGCCCACCAGGAACGGGGTGGCGAACACCGGGGGAGAGCTGTCCTGGAACCGATGGGCCCCCATGTCCGGGGTTGTGGTCATCTCGTAGGTGAAGGTGTCGCCGATGCTCACGTTCGCGCTCGCCATGGACGTCCTCCTGCAACCGGGGAACCGAGGGCAACTTGGTACCCATCCCAACGAAAGTATGGTGCGAGACTCGCGCCCGGCCGGAGCCAGACCCCCACCCCGCACTCCGGCAATACTTTTGGCATCCGCACCGCATCGAGATCGCGCGGATGCCGCAGTGTCGATCTTACCCATCGACGCGGCCGTTGACTACTCCACGGAGCCCCAACGCAGGGAAGCCCCTCCAGGCCCCTGCGGGGCCCTACAACGGAGAAGGGTAACGTGCGTTGGTCCGGGGCCATTGCCGGCGGCGGGGCATGGGGCCTGCTTCCGGCCGCGCGCGAAGCCGGGCATTGAGATTCGCCGCGCAGGCACGGGGCAGCGGCGGTGGTTTCATGACCGTTCGGTGGGGCCCGAACGAACTCACGGTGCGGAACGTTGGAGGCGCTGCGCGGCGAGCTAAGGAGCCGCGCGCGGCTCTCCGGCAGACCCCATGCCCTCCGAAGGCCTTGGCGTCGGGGCTCAGGAGCGGCCTGGCCGCCTAGCTGCCTAGCCGCCCGGCAGGCCGAAGGCCCGAGACCGACGACCGAAGTTAAACGAAGGCCTCGGCAGATTTTTGTTGCAAGTGAGTTGCAATAGTGTTAAAACCCCCAGGGTCGGATCCGTTCGAGGAGGAGCCATGCCTGGTCGTTGTCACTCGTCTGCCGCGCCCCAAGCCGATCCGTCCCTGCGGAAGATCGTGCTGGTGGGCAACCCCAATGTGGGTAAGAGCGCGCTGTTCAACCGGATCACCGGCACCTACGTGGTGGTGTCGAACTACCCGGGCACCACGGTGGAGGTGTCGCGGGGAAGGCTGCGTCTGGGGTCCACGGACGTGGAGGTGGAGGACACCCCGGGCATGTACAGCCTGCTGCCCATCACCGAGGAGGAGAGGGTGGCCCGGGACATCCTCCTGGAGTCCCACGCCGACGCGGTGCTCCACGTGGTGGACGCCAAGAACCTGAAGCGCATGCTGCCCATGACCCTCCAGCTGATCGAGGCCGGCCTGCCGGTGGTCCTGGTTCTCAACATGATCGACGAGGCCGAGCGGCTGGGGGTGCGGATCGACACGGATCGGCTCGCCCGGTCCCTGGGGGTGCCGGTGGCCACCACGGCCGCCCTCACCGGACGGGGGGTGAAGGAGCTGATCGCTCGTCTCGGCGAGGCGGGAAGGGGCCGGACCCTTCCGGAGATCTACTACGGCCCCGAGGTGGAGGCCGCCCTCGCCCGGGTGGAGCCCCTGGTCCCGGCCCGGGCCGGCCTCTGCCCCCGGGCCCTGGCCCTGCTGCTCCTCCAGGGTGACGAGCGGCTGGAGGAGACCCTGGGGCTGTCGGCCGCGGACGTGGAGCGGGTGGCCGAGGCCCGCAGTGAGGTGGAGCGCAGGGCCGGAGCCCCGGCGAGCCTGCTGATCCCCGAGCGCCTCCACGACGAGGCCGCCCGCCTCGCGGACGAGGTGTTCCGGGCGCCGGAGGCCGGGCGGGTGACCTGGGCGGAGCGGTTGAGCAAGTGGATGATGCACCCCGTGACCGGTCTGCCGATCCTGGCGGTGGTGCTCTACTACGGGCTGTACAAGTTCGTGGGGGGGTTCGGGGCGGGGACGGTGGTGGACTTCCTGGAAGGGCACGTGTTCGAGACCTATGTGAACCCCTGGGTCAACGACGCGGTGACCCGATGGATCCCGTGGCCGTGGCTCCAGGAGCTGATCGGGCTGGACTACGGGGTGGTGACCCTGGGGCTTCGCTACGCGGTGGCGATCATCCTTCCGATCGTGGGCACGTTCTTCATCGCCTTCTCGATCATCGAGGACTCCGGCTACCTGCCCCGGTTGGCCATGCTGGTGGATCGGCTGTTCAAGGCGATCGGGCTGAACGGCCGGGCGGTCATCCCCATGACCCTCGGGTTCGGGTGCGACACCATGGCTACCATGGTGACCCGTACCCTGGAGACCACCCGGGAGCGGATCATCGCCACGGTCCTGCTGGCCCTGGCCATTCCTTGCAGCGCCCAGCTGGGGGTGATCCTGGGCATGATGTCGGCCGAGCCCCGGGCCATGGCGGTGTGGGCGGCGTTCGTCATAGGGGTGTTCCTCCTGATCGGGTGGCTCACGGCCCGGATCCTCCCCGGGGAGCCTCCGATGTTCTACATGGAGATCCCTCCCCTTCGCCTGCCGCGGCCCGGAGCCGTGGCGGTGAAGACCCTGACCCGCATGCAGTGGTACTTTGCCGAGATCCTGCCCCTGTTCCTGCTGGCCAGCGTGCTGATCTGGCTCGGCAAGATCACCGGCCTGTTCGACGCGGCGGTGTCCGGCCTGGGCGTGGTGATGAGGTGGATCGGGCTGCCCAAGGAGGCGGCCGTGGCGTTCCTGTTCGGGTTCTTCCGGCGCGACTACGGGGCCGCCGGTCTGTACGACCTGCAGTCCCGGGGGCTGCTGACCGGAAACCAGCTGGCCGTGGCCGCGATCACCCTGACCCTGTTCGTGCCGTGCATCGCCCAGTTCCTGGTGATGCAGAAGGAGCGGGGCACCAAGACGGCGCTGGCCATCGCCGGGTTCGTGTTCACGTTCGCCTTCGGGGTGGGCGCCCTGGTGAACGTCGTCTTGACGGCCTTGGGGGTGAAGCTATGAAGTGTGATTTCTGTGGTAGGTGGTTCTCCGAGGACGAGGCGCGCAAGGAGTGTCGGGGCTGCGCGGTGTTCGGAGGCTGCAAGAACGTGAAATGCCCCTACTGCGGGTACGAGATGCCCCGGGAGGCGGGGTGGGTCCGTTGGCTCCGCACCCGCAAGGAGAAGCGGTCATGAAGTTGGACGAGCGGGCGGAGGAGGCTCTGGAGACCCTGTGGGAGACCTTGGAGGAGGGCAAGCCCCGGAGCACCATGCCGAGCGGCGAGGATCTCCAGGCCCTGGCGGACCTGGGGTTGGTCACCGGGCAGGGGGAGTCGGTGGGGTTCACCGACCGGGGTAGGGAGGAGGCCCGCCAGGTGATCCGGCGGCACCGGTTGGCCGAGCGGCTGATGAACGACGTGGTGGACACGGCCCGGGCCGACATGGAGGCAGCGGCGTGCCAGATGGAGCACGCCCTGAGGCCCGGGGTGGAGGAGAGGGTGTGCGAGCTCCTCGGTCACCCCGAGACCTGCCCCCACGGTCGGCCGATCCCTCCGGGGCCGTGCTGCGAGAGGGCGCGGGCCGAAGGCGAGCGCTACGTAGCACCCCTGGCCCACCTGCGGCCCGGCGAGGAGGGTACGGTCGCCTACCTGCGCACCCAAGACTCCAAGAAGCTCCAAAAGCTCATGGCCATGGGCGTACGGCCCGGCAGCCGGCTGCAGGTGGAGCAGGCGTACCCCGCCTACGTGTTCACGGTGGGGTTCAGCCGGTTCGCGGTGGACGCGGACATGGCCGGCCTGATCATGGTGCGCCGGGACGGGGAGCCGCCGCCCCGACGGCGCCGGAGGCGGTGGGGGTTCCGGTTCGGGGGGTGATGGGGAGATCAGGGACGGCCGACGACCAACGGCCACAAGGTGGCCAGGCCGAAGGCGAGGAACAGGAGCCCGGCGATCCTCCGGATCCGGCGGGCAGGGATCCAGCGGTGGATCCGGACACCCACCGCCAGGGCCAGGCCGCTCACGCCCCACAGCGCCAGGCAGGAGCCGGCGAACACCTCAAGGGGCGCGGCCCATCGGGCCGCGAGGCCTGCCGTGGCGAGCTGGGTCTTGTCGCCCAGCTCGGAGACGAGGATCAACAGGAACGAGGTGCCGAACGGCCCCAGGGATCGCGCCCCGGGGCCGCTTTCGTTTCCGGGCTCGTCCCGGCTCACGAAGGAGAGCCCGCCGAACAGGAGGAACAGGCCGCCTGCCCCGACCTGGATCCAGGCCGGGGGCACCGCGGCCGCAGCCACCCCTCCCACGGTCACCGCGGCGGCGTTGAGCAGGGCGAACGCGGCCACCACCCCCGCCAGCACCGGCCTCCACGGGTACCGCGCGGCCAGGGCCAGGGTGGCGAGCTGGGTTTTGTCCCCGAGCTCGGCCACGAACACGAGGCCCAGGGTCGATGCGAACGCCGAGAGGTCCATCGGTTCGGTCACCTCGGTAACTTCGGTCGTCAGTCGACGGTCATCGGTCTGGGGCCTTCGGCCCGCTAGGCGGCTCTCGAACCGCGCCAAAGCCCGGGGGCATGGGGTCTGCTGGAGAGCCGCGTGCGGCTCCTTGGCTCGCCGCGCAGCGCCTCCAACGCTCGTACCGTGAGTTCGTTCGTGCCCGACCGAACTGTTATGAAACCACCGCCGCTGCCCCGTGCCTGCGCGGCGGATCTCAATGCCCGGCTTCGCACGCGGCCGGAAGCAGGCCCCATGCCTTGCCGCCGAAACTCTGGGGTCGGGTCGGTGCTGTACTTACGGGTTCGCAAATAGGCCGCCTCTCGGCCTATCGGGGCTCCCAAGGGAACGGGCGGGCTTCGTCCAGCCCGGGAAAGCTCCGACCCCCCAGCCCGCGGCAGCACAGGCTGGCGACCCGCACGGCCCAGCCGATCGCCGCGGGCACGGCCACGCCCCGGGCCAACGCCAGGGCCAGGGCGCCGTGGAAGGCGTCGCCGGCTCCGGTGGTGTCGCGGACCTCCACCCGGGGCGCGGGGAACCGCCGGGGTTTCCCGTCGATCCAGGCCAGGGCCCCGTCCGGCCCCAGGGTGGCCAGGCAGAGGCCCCGGGCCGCCGTGCCGAGCCGCTCCAGGGCCGCGACGGGCGAAAGACCGGGAAACGCCTCGGCCAGGAACGAGCTGCCCGCCGCGAGCACGTCCACGAGACCCCAGGTGCGCTCCCAGCCCGGCCGGGCGTGCTCGGCGTCGGCCACCACCAGGGTTCCGGCCTGCCGGCACAGGGGTGCGAGGTAGGGGAGGAGGTGCTCGGCCTGGGGGTCCACCAGGATCACCGAGGCCTCTGGGATCAGGGAAGGGGGCACGTCCCGTTCGGTCAGCGGCTCGGCCGACGGCTCGTACACGATCGTGCGGCTGCCCGTGGCCCGGGAGGCCAGGCAGAACGCCACGGGGGTTCGACCCCGGGGTCGAGGGCAGGGGCCCAGGTCCACCCCGAAGCGGGCCATGCGCTGTCGAGCGAACCGCCCCGGGGCGTCTTCGCCCAGCACCCCCAGGAACGCCACCCTCCCCCCCAGGTGGGCCGCCAGGCATGCGGCGGTGGACGCCTGGCCCCCGCCCTCGGTGAGGCGCTCCCGCAAGGGCGCCTTGGTGTCCTCCGCGGGAAACGAGTCCACCACCAGGATCTCGTCCACGCACGCCCGGCCGATGCACACCACGTCGTACCGACGCACCACCCTATCTCCGCTCGCTTGGGGGAGAGGCAACGGGGCGGTAGGGTAGCGGAAAACGGGCCGGAAGGGATAGGGCGGCGGGCCTGCCCCGGCTGGGTCAGCGCGGAACCTTGTCCCAGACCGGGCCGCGCACCTTCACGGAGTGGGGCCCGGTCCAGGTGAGCCGCCACTCCATCGAGCAGCCGGGGCAGCGGGCCTGGGCCTGGCCCGGCTCCGGGAAGAACCGCTCGAAGCAGTTCAGGCACCGGACCTGGGCCTTTCGTTTCTCCGCATCAGCGTTCGGCATGGTCGAATCTCCCCAGGAGTCAGCTCGAGTGGGCCGCGGGGCGGCCTGTTTCTAGAAACTAGAGACTAGAAACTAGAGACTAGAGAAATTCCTGCTATCTCGGCTCGTTAGACGGGCGGCCGCTCCACTGGGCCCCATGTCCCCGAGTTGTGACGCCGGCGTAGCGCTCAGAGATGAAAGAGGTTTTTGGCCTCCTAGCCTTCCAGCTTTCTAGCCTTTGAGCCTTCCAGCGGGCCGAAGGCCCGAAGGGCGCGCAGGCGCACCGCCCAGGCCGGGGGGGTGCGAACCAAGGGCTCGGCCTGGACGTGGCGGAGCACCGCCCCGAGCAGGCCGCCGATCCGGGCGGTGTTTCCCAGGGCTTGGGCCCCCACCACCCGGCCGTTGCGGATCACCAGGCTCAGCTCCCCGTCCGGGGTGACCCGATGCACCAGGTCGGCCGATCCGTCCCGGTGCTCGGCCGCGGGCAGGCCCACGGACGCGGCCGCCCGGTCCCCGGCGTGCACCGTGGACACCCCCAGGCTGCCCGGGAACCGGGCCGGCGCGCCGGCGGCCGCCCGGCCGGCGACCCGGCCCTGGAGCCGGGCGTTGTTCCACAGCATGAACACCCCCCGCCGGCCGGTGAGCCGGTCCACGGTCTCGGCGCAGTCGCCGCAGGCGTACGCACCTTCGAGCCCCGTGGCCATGGTCGGGTCCGTGGCGATCCCCCCGGAGGGCCCCAGGGGGACCCCCCCTGCCGCGGCGAGCTCCGCCTGGGGTCGCTGGCCCGCCCCGAACACCACCAGGTCCGCGGGATAGGTGCTGCGGCTCGTGCGAAGCCCTTCGGACCGCCCGGTTCCCAGGACCTCCACGGGGCTCTCGCCCAACACCAGCCGGATACCCATCCGCTCCAGGGCCTCGGCCAGCCGCCCGGCGATGGGCTCGTCGAACAGCCGGGGCAGCACCCGGTGGCGGCGGCCCACCAGGGTCACGTCCCAGCCCCGCTCCCGCAGGGCCCAGGCCGCCTCCACCCCCACCAGGCCCGTGCCCACCACCACGGCCCGACCGGCCGGCGCCCGGCGCATCCGGTCGGCATCGCCCAGGGTGCGAAGGGACAGCACCCCGGGCAGATCCACCCCCGGAAGGTCGGGGAACGCGGCCCGGCTGCCCGTGGCGAACACCAGGCGGTCGAAGGCGAACCGGCCGGAGTCGGTGACCAGCTCCCGGCGGTCCGGGTCCCACTCCCGGACCGGATCGTTCAGGCGAAGCTCGATGCCGGCCCGGGCGTACTCCCCGGGTCGGCGCAGCACCGTGCGCTCCCGCGGAATCTCCCCGGCCACGTAGTCGGCCAGCACGCAGGGGCTGATCAGCGGGTCGGGCTCGGCCGTGAACACCACCACCCGGGCCGTGGGGTCGGCCCGTCGGGCGGCGAACGCGGCCTCGTCGCCGGCGATGCCGCACCCCACCACGGCGATGGTCGGCACGGTCAGCCCCCGGCCATCATGAACAGGAAGGTGATCTCGTCGTCCGGCCCCAGGGGGGTGTCGGGCCGGTCCCGGGGGATCCAGTCGTCCCCGTTGCGGATCACCTGGACCGTGGGCCGCACGTGCCCCTCCTCGGTCACCACGGCGTCGTCCACCGGCACGCCCTGCGCGCGCAGTGCCTCGAGCAGGCCGGCCAGGGTGGGGGGGTCGGCCTCCACCCGAAACTCGGTGCGGCCGAGGATTCGCTTGATCTCCGGAAAACCGAGAAATCGCACCACGATCGCCATGGCGGTTCTCCGATCTGGGCCTTCGGCCCGCGGGGCAGCTGGGAATCTCCGGCAGGCCACGAGGTGGCCTGTTTGCGAAAAAGGAACTTGCACGGATCCCCGAGCAGTTTCAGCGGCAGGGGCATGGGCTCTGCTTCCGGCCGCGCGCAAAGCCGGGCATGAGATTCGCCGCGCAGGCACGAGCACCAACGGTGGTTTCATGACAGTCCGGCCGCAGACGAACGGTCTCACGGTACAAGCGCGGGAGGCGCTGCGCGGCGAGCATAGGAGCCGCACGCGGCTCTCCAGCAGACCCCATGCCCCCCGAGGCGTTGGCAACGGCTCGGCAGCCGCCGGGCCGCCTAGCGGGCCGAAGGCCCATGCCTACTCTGCCACGGCCTGCCGGAACCGGGCTGCGGCAGCCCTGCGACGGCCGGCCACCACCCGATCGCCCTCCTCGTACCGCAGGGCCCGGGTCTCGCAGAACTTCACGCAGGTGGGGTCGCCGTGGCACAGGTCGCACCGGAAGGTCTTGCCCCGGTCCTCGTGGAACCCCAGCACCCCGAACGGGCAGGCGGACACGCACGCCCGGCACCCGATGCACAGGTCGTGGTCGGTCGTGACCCGGCCCAGCTCGGGATCCCGGCCGATGGCGTTCACCGGGCACACCGCCGCGCAGGGCGCGTCCTCGCACTGGCGACAGGCCATGGGCAGGTACACCCCCTCCTCCTCCCACTTCACGATCTGGATCCGGGCCCGGGCCGGGTCCGCGGCCCCCTCGTGGCGCACCGAGCACACCAGCTCACACAGGCGGCACCCCGTGCATCGTTTTTCGTCCACGGCCAGAATCTTCATTGCCATCGCCTCCTTTGGGATCACACCAGCCGGGTGGGCTCGGCGTCGAGGCCCAGACGGGCCAAGGTCTCGGGCGTGGGCCGACCCTCGCGGTCCCAGCCGTGGAGGTCGTAGTACTCGTCGAGCATGGCTTCGAACCGGTCCCGGTCGATGCACTTGCCCCGCACCGCCGGCAGCCCCTCGGGCGTGGGCTCGGTGAAGTAGCGCTCGGGCAGGTCGTCGTCGGCCCGGGTGGCGCCCTCGCGCAGGTTGAACAGCCGCTCCAGGGTGGTGACCCGCTCGCCGATCTCCATCAGCTCCTCGGGCGTGAACTCCAGGCCGGTCACGAGCCTCAGCACCCGGGCGTACTCCTCGGCCTTGGGCATGTTCGGCGACAGGAACACCGACTGGAACTTGCACACGCCCAGGGCGTCGACCAGGGCGTAGAGCCGCTCCTGCCACACCACCATCCAGGGCTTGCCCTCGTACACCCGGTAGTCGTCGCTCAGGCCGGGCTTGCCGTAGATGCGCTCCAGCACCTTGGGGGGCAGGTGGTAGAGGTCGATGGCCGGCCGGCTGCGCAGGTGGTCGGCACCCCGGGTCGAGGTGGCGATGTTCAGGGCCAGCGAGGGCGTGGGCCGCTCGTCCGAGTGGAGGTTGCTCATGCCCTTGACGTGGATGTTGTAGTAGGCGGTCTCGGGGCCCAGGCGCTCGATGGCCCCCTTCGGCCCCTCGGCGAGCACGTCGCCCAGCCCCCTGCGGTGGGCGATGTCGTCGATCAGCCGGATCACGGCGTCCAGGTTGCCCCACCGCAGGTCCAGGTCCCCCACCAGCTCGGCCGGCAGGAGCCCCTTCTCGTGGAGCTCCATGGCCCAGCCGATCATGCTTCCCACCTCCAGGGTGTCGAGCCCGTGGAGGTTCACGAGCTGATTGGCCTCGAGCACCCCGAGCATGCTGGCCGCGCCCACCTCGGTTCCGAACGCCCCCTGGCTGGTGTACTCGGGGCCCTCTCCGTACTGGCCCCGGAACCGGCCCTCGGGCAGCACGTACTTGTGGCGGCAGTGCATGGTGCAGCCGAAGCAGGCGGCCATGCCCATGGTGTAGCGGTCCATGGCCTCGCACTCCAGGTCCTCGGAGTGGGGCATCTGGTTCGACTGGAAGTTGCGGGTGCGGATCAGGCCGGTGGAGTTGGTGACGTCGAAGATGAACAGGGTGCCCCACTTTCCCATGATCTCGGCGTACTTGGAGGACTGGATGTAGTCCACCAGCTCCTCCAGGTACCCGAGCGCACCCTCGGGGTCGGCCAGCCGGATCGGAAGGGTGCCCCGCACCGCCACCGCCTTCAGGTTCTTGGACCCCATCACGGCCCCCATGCCGGTGCGGCCGGCCGCGTTCTTGATGCCGGTGCGCACGCAGGCGAACCGGACCTGGTTCTCCCCGGCCACGCCGATGCAGGCCACCTTCACGTCGGGATCGCCGAGCTCCTCGCGCAGCCGGGTCTGGGTCTGGACCGCGTCGCCGCCCCAGAGGTGGTCCGCGTCCCGGATCTCGACCGAGCCGTTGTGCACCCACAGGTACACCGGCTTCTCCGCCCGGCCCTGGATCACGATGTGGTCGAACCCGGCGTACCGGAGCTCGGGGCCGAAGAACCCCCCCATGTTGGCGCTTCCCAGCAGCCCGGTCAGGGGCGACTTGGCGCTGATCTGGCACCGGGCCCCGGCCGGGGCCGGGGTGCCCGAGAGCAGCCCGGCGCTCAGCACCAGGGCGTTGTCCGGGCCCAGGGGGTCGGTGCCCGGCTCGACGTGGTTGTACAGGAGGTAGGCGTCCATGCCCCTGCCGCCCAGGTACTTCCGCCGGAGCTCCAGGGGAACGTCCCGAACCTCCACCGAGCCGGCCGAGAGGTCCACGTAGGCGATCCTTCGGTTCAGGGCCATGGGGTCCCTCCGTTCGTTCAGTGTAGAAAACGACTGTTAGGGACTATGCCTCGGCCCCCGGCATATGTCAAGCGGTGATGAGGATATTTTTTGTTTGCCGGGAAGACGATTCCGGTGTAATGTGTTCACTATAATAAACAAAGGAGGCGGTCATGGCAGGAGAACCCGCGCGGTACCGCCCCCCGGCCGTGGCCCGGGCCCTGGAGGCGGTGGAACGGCTGGCCGAGGGCGGCCCGATGCGCCTGAGCGGGCTGGCCCGGGAGATGGGGGTGGGAAAGAGCAGCCTCCTGGGGGTGCTCGCGGCCCTGGAGGAGGCGGGGTGGGTGCGGAGGGAGGGGAACCTCTACCGCCTGGGCGAGGGCCTGCTGCGGGTGGCCCGCCGGGCCTACGGCCCCTGGGAGGTGGGGGCGGTGGCCCGGCCGTTCCTGGAGCGCCTGGCCGAGCGATGGGGTGTGACCTCCGTGTTGGGGGTCCCGCGGGCCGATGGGGTGCGCATCGAGGCGTGCGTGCCCGGCGGGCGGGGCATGCAGGTGTCGGTCCGGCCCGGGGCGGTTCTGCCCCTGCTGGCGCCGGCCACCGGAAAGGCCCTGCTGGCCGCCCTGCCTCCGGAGCGGGCCCGCGCCCTGGTGGGAGACGGGCCCCTGCCCCGGTTCACGGACCGGACGATCACCGAAGCCGCAAGGTTCTGGGCC
Source organism: Deferrisoma camini S3R1 (assembly GCF_000526155.1). Taxonomy (NCBI): domain Bacteria; kingdom Pseudomonadati; phylum Thermodesulfobacteriota; class Deferrisomatia; order Deferrisomatales; family Deferrisomataceae; genus Deferrisoma; species Deferrisoma camini. Next base: position 3,144,761 of record NZ_JAFN01000001.1, read on the forward strand.
GAGGTGGAGGGGGCTCGGAAGCAGGGGTACGCGGTGGACGACGGGGAGTACCTGGAAGGGGTGCGGGCCGTGGCCGCGGCCGTGACGACCGGCGGAGAGCCCGCGGCCCTGGTATGGGTGGTGGGGTTTGCCGCGGACCTGCCCAGAGATATGTGGGACCGGGTCGGCGGGGACCTTCGGGACGCGGCCGACCTGATCGGCAAGATGCTCCAACCCCGCCCCGCTTGACACGGAAGAGCGCGTGCCTGTATGGAAGGAGAATCCGATATAGAGGGAAATCGACCCGGGGGTGGCGATGTCCCGATACCGAACCGCGATCATCCCGTACGGCCGCAACGCCCAGCGAGGCGTTTGCGGCCGTTTTGCGTCAAGGGCACTAGCCAGCAGCGGCCTTGCCGCGTATCTTTTTTACGAATCCGCCCCTCGCGCGAGGGCGCCGTTCGTCAGGCCCCAGCGTATTATCCCAGCAAGCGGCCTTGATGCTGGAACAGTGAATGACTTCAACAGTATTTAAAGAACGGGGGTATAGGTTCTTCTTCTTTTCTAGGGAAGAAGAGCGAATGCATGTTCATGTAATTTCGAGCGACGGAGAAGCAAAATTTTGGCTGGATCCAGAAATTGAGCTTGCCAAAAACTATAGATTTACTCGCAAGCAATTAAAGGAAATAGAATCTATTATTGAGGATCACTACGATGAACTTAGCAATGCGTGGCAAAAACACTTCAGAAATTGAGGTGACGAATATTTCTTCTTTTGGAATTTGGATGCTGGTCCATGGAAGGGAATATTTTATGTCGTACGATGAATTTCCGTGGTTTAAGGATCAGCCGGTAAAGAAGATTATCAATGTAAAGGAAATTTCTCCTGGCCATTTTTATTGGCCCGATCTAGACGTGGATTTGAGCGAAGAAATTATCAAGAATCCGGAGCGCTTCCCCCTCAAAGCCAAGCATGCATAGCCGAATTAGGGAGTCAGGCGGATAAATATCTTTGTTGTCCAAAAAAGAATAACAGAACTCCGGAGGGTGCCCCGGATGGCCTACTGGCGCGGTTTGGGACGGTCATCCTGCGCGAGATACGGCCTGTTGCTGATCGCCAATATGGAGCCATTCGAGGATCGCCGTAATGGAGCCACCTCATGATCGCCTAATGGGGCCACCCGATGATCACCTAATGGAGCCACCCCAGGATCGGGGTAATCGAGCCACCTGATCTGCCTGCCCGAGGGTCTCGGACTTCCATCCACCGGGGTATCCTCCCCGCTCCCCTTTCCCAGGAGCCGAGAGGAGATCCCCATGGCCAACCGGAGGTTCGAGATGCACCAGTACCGACACGTCCTCGTTCGCATGCGGCTTGGAGACTCCAACCGCCAGATCGCCAAAGCCGGCCTCATGGGCCGCCGCAAGGCCTCTGCCTTCCGTGAGCTCGCCGCCCACAACGGCTGGCTCGACCCCGACTCCCCCGTGCCCGACGAGGCCGCCATCGCCCAGGCCCTCGGCTCCTCCCCTGCACGGGCCACCCCGCGGGCCGGTTCCTCCCTCGAGCGCTACCGCGACGAGATCACCCGCTGGGTCGAGCTCGGCATCCAGGGCACCACCATCCACGAGGCCCTGTGCCGAAAGCACGGCTACACCGGCCACTACTCTTCGGTACGGCGATTCCTCCAAGGCATCCGGAAGGCCAACCCCCAGGCCACCGTCATGCTGGAGTTCGCCCCCGGCGAGGCCGCCCAGGTCGACTTCGGCAAGGGCCCCACGATCCCCCATCCCCTCACCGGCGAGCCCCAACTCACCTGGGTCTTCGTGATGACGCTTGCCTGGAGCCGCCATCAGTACGCCGAGATCGTCCCCGACCAGAAGGTCTCCACATGGATCGCCTGCCACCGCCGGGCCTTCGAGTGGTTTGGCGGCGTTCCTGCCCGGATCATCATCGACAACGCCAAGTGCGCCATTGTCCGCGCCTGCTACCACGATCCCGAGGTCCAGCGCTCCTATGCCGAGCTGGCCGAGGGCTACGGGTTCCGCATCGCCCCTTGTCCCGTCCGGGACCCCAAGAAGAAGGGCCGGGTGGAGTCCGGGGTGAAGTACATCAAGCGCTCGTTTCTGCCCCTTCGCGAGTTCCGAGACCGGGTCGACGCCAACCGCCAGCTCCACGAGTGGATCCGCTCCACCGCCGGCAACCGCCTTCACGGCACCACCCACGAGCGACCCCTCACCCGGTTCGTCGAGGTGGAGCGCCACGTGCTCAGGCCCCTGCCCGACGTGCCCCCCATCCTCGGCGTGTGGACCCGCGTGAAGCTCCACGGCAACTGCCACGTCACCTTCGAGAAGGCCTACTACTCCGCCCCCTTTCGCCTCGTGCGCCAGCATCTGTGGCTGCGCGCCACCCCCTCGACCGTGGAGCTCTACCTCGACCACGAGCTCGTCGCCTCCCACCCCCGCCTGGCTCGCCCCGGCGAGCGCTCCACCGTCCAAGACCACCTCCCCCCGGAGGCGGTGGCCTACCAGATGCAAGACCCCCAGTGGTGCCTCAAGAAGGCCCGAGCCCTCGGGCCCTCCACCCATGAGCTCGTCGAGCGCCTCTTCGCCCACCGCGTCCTCGACAACCTCCGTGCCGCCCAGGGGGTGATCCGCCTGGCCCAGCGCTTCGGGCACGAGCGCCTGGAGGCCGCGTGCCGCCGGGCCCTTCGCTTCGATGATCCCCGCTACCGCACCGTGAAGACCATCCTCCAAAAGGGCCTCGATCAGGAGCCCGAACCGGCCGAGCCCTCCGCCCTCGCCGAGGCCTACACCGGCAAGGGCCGCTTCTGCCGCGATGCCGCCCAACTGCTCCTGTGGGATCCGCCCCCGGCCCCCCAGCGGCGGGGCCCCGGCGAAACCCTCTGAGTTCCCGCCGCGCTGCCGAGCCTGTGCCTTCCACCCCTTCACGCAACGGAGACCAGACCATGAACCCCATGCCCCAGCTCGCCCCCTTGCTCAAGCAGCTTCGCCTCTCTGGTATCCTCGACTCCCTCGAGGCCCGAAACCGTCAGGCCGTGGAGCATCAGCTCTCCTACACCGAGTTCCTCTCCCTGCTCATCCAGGACGAGATCGCCCGCCGCGAGCACAAAAAGCTCGCCCTCAGGTTCCGGCGCGCCGGCTTCCGCGGCGAAAAAACCATCGAGAACTTCGACTTCGCCTTCAACCCCGGCGTCAACAAGGCCCTCATCCTCGATGTCGCCACCTGCCGCTTCCTCCACGAAAAGGTCTGTGTCCTCATCGTCGGCCCCACCGGCACCGGCAAAAGCCATCTCGCCCAGGCCATCGGCCACTGCGCCATCCGCCAGGGCCACGATGTGCTGTTTACCTCCGCCTCCAAGCTCCTGGGCTCGCTCCATGCCGCCCGGGCCACCGATACCTACGAACGCCGCTTCGCCGCCCTGGCACGGGTCGATCTGCTCATCATCGACGACTTCGGCCTCAAACCCCTGCGCCCTCCCCAGGACGAGGACTTCCACGACCTCATGAACGAACGCTACGAGCGCGCCTCCACCATCCTCACCAGCAACCTCGATTTGGGCGAGTGGGGCCAGGCCTTCCCCAACCGCCTGCTGGGGGCCGCCACCATCGACCGGATCCGCCACGGCGCCTACCGGATCGTCCTGGAGGGCCAGAGCTACCGATCACCCCGACCCCTGCCGGACGACGCCCCCCAGGAGGTCGTTGCCTCGACGCGTCGAAAGGGGTAGGGTCAACACCGCCGGGACCCTCTGAGGTAGGTCGGTCCGAGTGGCTCCATTACGGCGATCATGACCCGGCTCCATTAGCCCGATCATGGCACCCCCAAACTGGCTCCATTAGGCCGATCATGGGTGGCTCCATTAGGGCGATCCGTGACACGGCCGACCTGATCGGCAAGATGCTCCACCTACGCCCCGCTTGACACAAAAGAGACTGTGCTCGTATAGAGGAAAATCCGTTTAGGGAAATCGACCCGGGGGAGGCGATGGCCCGCGACCACCGAACCGCGATCATCCCGTACGGCCGCAACGCCCAGCGAGGCGCTTGCGGCCGTTTTGCGTCAAGGGTACCACCCCGCGGCTTTCCCGCGTATCCCCTCGTTCCCGAGAACATCTCTCTGACCATCCACTCGCGCGAGTGCGCGGGTCGTCAGTCCACAGCGTATTATACCGACGCCAAAATAAATCCCTTATGCGGACGTCCGTATAAGGCCCTGTTATGTGGACGGATAATGAATGAATGAGCTTCTCAAAATTGTACCAACATCATGGCGGTGGTACCTTGGCTTTGCGCTTGTGATCCCTTTTGCCGTACGACTTTTTATCTGCTGGATCGAGTCAAAACGACTCAGTATCCCGTTCAAAAAAATCTTCAAGGGCTTTGGAGGCGAGGAAAACGATAAAGACGTCCCTGCGGACTATTGGCTGGCTTTCATCATCGGTATCTTGGAGATGCTGGCATATCCGCCCCTCATTGGTAGCAATACCCCAGAGATAATAGGTGGTTGGCTTGCTTTCAAGACCATTAACCGTTGGCAGTACGCGCCAAATTGGTCGCGTGGCCCGTTCAATAGGTATCTTGTCGCTAATGCTGTAGTACTTTTCGGCGCGTACCTCAGCGCAAGGTTTGCGTTCTCCTAATGATTCACAACATAACAACGGCATCCAGTCGGACGGCGCTACGCGCCGCCGCTGATGCCGAGCGTTAGCGCGGAAACAGTTACATCATGACTATTCAGCTCCCGAGAGACGCTCACGGTTACGATTATGAAAATCAAGTGTGTGCTCTGCTACTTGCGCGAGGCTATTACCTCGAAACACGTCTGATTCTCAAAAAAGGCACAGAGGAAGTATTAGAGTTTGACGCAATAGCCACACCAGTCACTGACTATGAAAATCGCTCAATCGTCGAGGTTAAAAGCGGCAACTGGGGTATATCCGATATATTCAAGCTTTACGGACAGGTTATGTATATGGGTGAGCAAGACGCCAAGCTCATCCATAAGAAGCCCGTTAGTGATACAAAAAAACAGGCAATAGATGAAGTCATTAAAAACGTTCCTGTAACTCCACTGCATGTCAATCTTGACTCAGATGATCCTCTTGGCGCTATACCATCTGGATTAGAAATCACTAATGATATCACGAAAGCTATTTTTCTAGGTTCTTGGTGGGCACGATCAGCTGAACGTGTTGCTCAGAAGCGTTTTCGAGATTATTTCAAATCCTTCCAAGAAAAACCTGAAGTTGTCGAATGCGCAAAGACATATGTAGATGCAATAGCTGAATGCCTTTTTAGGAAAACGCCGCTATCTCGAGTGGATGCGCTTTATGATGCGTACAAAGAAGCACCACAACTCACGTCAAGATTGATCGACTATATCGTCGAAAATTCTAATGAGAGCAAGCAAGCAGTTAGAGCATCCGTATTCAATAATCATGAGAGGCCTTATCTACAGCATGTAGCCGCCAAGGAGTTCAGTGCGCGGATATCTATAATAAAAAATGCGTATGACGCCGTACTGAAAGAACGAAATATACTGGAAAGTGGTGGAATTGGTTGGAGTTGGGATGGCCTAATAAAAAGCGTACTTCCAGTTGCCTTTCGCCGCGGAATGGAAGAATTGGCGGAATTTCCATTGCCCAACAATATTCCCTTCTTTTTCCAAGTGTTTATAGAAGTCTTTGGCGGTTTCTATTATCCAGAGAATGATAGAGAAAATAACGCTATTTCTGAAGCAACCGGTATTCCGGTTGATGTTATACCTAACGCCTTAGATCTTCTTGATATTTTCTTTCCTATTCCGAACGGCTGGCTTTTTAAGGGAGACGAAATTCATATGCTAAAAGGCGTACCCGCTTATCTTCGAGGTGCTGGCTGTTTTACAAGAGATAGTTTATATGGAGAAGATTGGAAATCAAATGTTTCCTCAAGGCAGAGGCAGTTTTTGGGGGAGTGGCACAATGCCCTGTACCACATACTTGAACCGTCGCTCAAAGTGGAGGAATGAGCGCTAACAAGCGCATACAGTCGACCGTAAAAAGCGCCGCTTGTTCCTCGCTCCGCTTTTTCCGTCGGCTGATGCTAGTCGTTAAGCCTAAAACATGGACTATAAGTACATCGTCATATACAGATTTGAAGGAATATCGCCTAGCAACTTAGACGAAGATAAGCCTGTTTATCAAGATGATGAGCGTGGGATTAATGTCATTTTAACAGCGGACATTAATCGGCACTGTCTGCTCATTGATACGGGTTTAGCTTGCGCAAGTCTCCTGTTACGCGGGATGTTTGGTGGAGAAAAAATCCAAGATTTGCCAATAGCGATTGATGCTGAAGTAACAAAAATCCAGGAAAAAAGAGTATCCACGAGTAAAACCGGCGCATATGTAGTAATAATTATTGATGGGCGGGCGGAACTAGATATAAAAGAGAATCTACATAGGGAAACGGAACATTTTCGCATTTGCTTTGCTGCCATTGATAAAGAATTAATACGCAAACAGCATAGAGAAACAATTAATGCAATAGTGGCTTCGTTGGCGATAGCGACAGGCCCTGAATACCATGCAGAAAAGGTTGCTAGTGGAATTCACTTTATAGATGAAAATGGTAAGCCATTATTTAGCTACACATTTCAAGGTGGGCGAGTTCGCGAAATTCTGTCAAAGCCAGTTAGTTCCGATAAGGAATGTGAAATTAATAAGGTAATCAGTCTATTCATTTCTAATCCAACACTTAAGACGCCTGTTCGGTTGGTGACGCAATCACTCGAAACCACGCAAGATAATTTAAGAGCCTTCATGTCCGCGTGGTCAGCACTAGAAATATTGGTCAATAAAATATTTCCTATTTACGAAGAAAAATTCATATCTGCAATATCAGATGACCACAACTCTCATGGAGTGGGCAATTTCCTAGAGCGCATCAAAGTTGTAATGAAAGACAAATATAGACTTACAGATAAGTTCTCGTTGATTGCGTCTTTCTTGAGTAGTGAGATAGCAGATGATATTGAATTGTTTAAGCGCATGAAGCAGTTACGAGACGACATTTATCATGGTAAGGAGTTTGATGAAGAGGATCTTCCTGTAGAAGATGTACGTAAAATGGCAGCGAAATATCTAAAGGATCATATGCTAACAAATAAAAATGGTTAACAAACGCATTAACTCGGACAATTTGCTACGCTGCGCTTCGCAAATTACCGGTTATGCGAGGCGTTAGCTGCTGAAGGAAGCTCATGGGTATAGAACATGCAAAGTCTGAATCCCCCATACACTGGCGCTATTTTTTGGCGCTGGAAGAGGATTTACGTCAGCTAGCTAGGTATATCGAATTTGCGGAAGATAATTTTTCAACATATTCTGTAGAGCTTGCCTCCTTGTTACTTAGCGCAGGTTCTGAAATAGATGTTGTTGCGAAACAAATATGTAAAAGGATAAAAAGGGATTCTAAAGCAAATAACATTGGGCATTACGCTAATCAAATAGGGGCGGCATTGCCAAGCGTGGGCAAATTCAAATTGTCTCTTCCAAAATACGGTTTGTGTTTGCACCCTTGGAAAAACTGGTCTTCTAATCCAAGAAAAAGTCCATATTGGTGGAAATCATATAACAACGTAAAACACCAAAGGCACACTCACTATAAGGAGGCCAATCTAAAGAATGTGTTGAATGCACTTGGGGGGCTGTATGTGTTGGTTCTGTACCTTTATCCCGAACTTGCTGAGCAGGGTAGGCTGTCCCCAAATCCGTCATTATTCCGGCCTGAAGCATCATTTTTTAATGGTATATCATGCTTGGATACAGAGCTTCTAATAAAGTATGAGTTACGCAGCTAACAAGGCGCTCGTTCGGACGCAAACTACGCTGCGCTTCGTTTGCGCCGCACAGCTTGGTCGTTATACCGATTGAAAATTTGGTAGTAGTGAAAGAGCATAAAGCATGAAATTCTGTAGATGACATTGAGGGTATGTATAGTCGCTATCATAAGAAAAGTGGCTTTGTTGGTGGTCTTGTTTTATATATGTACCAGAAAAAACTGCAAAATGGGTTCTTCCGGGTTTCTGGTGGGTAGAGATCGCGGTAGTTTGGTTCGCCGAAGGGAAAGTTGGCATCGGAGTGGATGGGAGAAGTTGGGAAGGCATATAATCACAACCGACAGGGTGATCCTGGTCCTTTTAGGCCAGACATGTAATAGTGAGGTGCCAAATGAAAGCTGAGTTTACAGCTATCATAGAAAAGGCCCCTGAAGGCGGGTATTGGGCAATATGTCCAGAAATACCGGGAGCCAACGGTCAAGGTGAAACAATTGAAGAGGCAAAAAATAGCTTAAGAGAGGCTATTGAGTTGATCTTGAAAGACAGAAGGGAAGACGTCCTGCGTGGTTTGCCGGAAGATGTGATACGTGACAAGGTGCAGGTAGCATGAAGCGTCGTGATCTAGAGCGAAAGCTCAGGATCGCGGGCTGCTATCCTCCGGCCGGGGGCGAAGCCAGGTGCCGCCCGGCCGCCCCGGCGGGCCGTGGCTGTTCGACCGACGACCGACGACCGAACTTACCCCCAGCCCGCGTACTCCCGGATGTCCGAGAACAGCACCACACGGTTCCGGCCGGTCTCCTTGGCCGCGTACAGGGCCTGGTCGGCCTGGGAGATCAAGTTGTCGGGGGGGTCTTGGCCGTCCTGGGTCACGCTGATGCCCAGGCTCGCCGTGACCCGGATCGTCGTGTCCTCCCAGGGGATCTCGGTCTCTTCCAGGGCGGAGCGGATCCGCTCGGCCAGGGCCCGGGCTCCGGCCTCGTCGGTGTTGGGCAGCAGCACCGCGAACTCCTCCCCGCCGTACCGGGCCACCAGGTCCGTCTCCCGGCCCATGCTCCGCAGCGTGGCGGCCACGACCCGCAGCACCTCGTCGCCGGCCGGATGGCCGTAGCGGTCGTTGATCCGCTTGAAGTGGTCCACGTCGGCCAGGATCAATGCAACCGAGGTCGGGTACCGGCGGGCCCGGGACAGCTCGGCGGTGAGACGGTCCAGGAACGCCCGGCGGTTCCACAGCCCGGTCAGGCCGTCGCGGGTGGCCAGCTCCCGAAGCTGGTCCAGGGTGCGTAGCTGCAGCAGGGCTTGGGCGGCCAGTTGGGCCAGCACGTCGCAGAACGCCACCGCGGCCGGGTCGAACGCCCCGGGCTGACGGTGTCCGGCACACAGCACCCCCAGGGGCTCGCCGTGGGCCTGTAGGGGGTACATGAGCAGGCTCGGGAACTCCGGCAGCCGGATGCCAGGACCGAGCAGGGGCCGCCGGGTGTTGGTGCGCCCCTCGTGGTAGTGGAGGTAGTTGCGGCTGGCCAGCACCCAGCCGGCCAGGCCGGAGTCCAGGCCGAACTCGGTGCCCCGAAGGTGGGCCCAGGGCTCCAGGGAGGCCTCGACCCGGAGGCGGCGGTCCTCGCCCACCAGGGCCACCAGGCCGAATGGGGGGGCGAGCCGCTGGGAGAGGGTGGTCAGCAGCAGGTCCAGTACCTCGCCGGGGGACGAGAATTCGGCCACCCGTCGGGAGAACTCGTGGAGGTGCTGGAAGTCGCGGGCCTCCCGCTTGACCGCCTCGAACGCCCGGATCTGGTCGAGGAACTCCCCCACCAGGTGCGCCGCCACCTCCAGGGCGGTGACGTGGGCCTCGCCGAACGCCTGGGGGCCCAGGCTGTCCACGGCCAGCACCCCTTGCACCCGGTCGTCCGACACCAGGGGAACCCCGGCGAACGATCGCACCGGCACCCGGGAGGCGTAGTAGCCCAGCCGCGCCGTGGGATCCTGAAGGTCGCCGATGCACAGGGGTTTGCCGTTGCGGACGATCCAATGGAACGCGGTGGCGTCTAAGCGGATCTGGGCGTCCTCGCGCAGCCCGCCCTCGCTGTCGGACACCAGCTCCCGGATGTACAGGCCGCCGTCCCCGGTTCGGAGCACCAGCAGGGCCGAGTGGGCGTGCACCCTCTCCTTGAGCTGGGTCAGGAACCGGAACAGGGTCTCGTCGATCCGCACCAGCCCCCCCCGGCCCCCCAGCTCCACCGGGGTGCGGGCGCCCAGGGTCTCGGTGTCGCGTCGGAGCTTCTCGTAAGCGATCCGGAGCTTCCCCCTGCGGCGGCGCTCGGCCCAGGCCACGGCCGCGGCCGACACGGTCACCAGCTCCAGCCGCAGGAACTCCCAAGGGATGTCGGGAAGGGGGCGAAGCCCGGCGGCCACCGCGGGCAGGGCCAGCAGGCCCCCCAGGGGCACCCACGCCGACAGCGCCACCAGCACCGCGGCCAGGGCCGCCGTGGGCCACGGCGGGGGGGCTCCGAGGGCCCGAACCACGGTGTGCACGGCCAGGATGGTGAGCACCCCCACCTCGACCCGATCCAGGTCCGCCGGGCGGTCGGCCACGGTGGCGGCGTGGAGGCGCCACACGTAGTGGAGGGTGAACACGGCCAGCAGGGCCAGGGAGCCGGGCCCCACCCCGGCCTCGGGCGAGAACGCCCCGGCCCACAGGGCTGCCGCGTAGCCCGCGGGAACGAGGGTGCGGACCGCCAGGGACCAGGCCGCGACCCGATCGGCGGGGAGCCGGGACCGGGAGCGCCTAGCGGCTGGGGGCATCGGCGTCGGGGAGGAGGAAGAGGGTTTCGCCCTTGCGGATCATGCCCAGGTCCGCCCGGGCCCGGCGCTCGATGATGCGGGGGTCGGCCGCCTGGAGGGCCCGGATCTCGCGGACGAGGTCGCGCTCCCTGCGGCCCATCTCCGCCAGGTCCCGGACCAGATCGGCCTTCTCCCCCTGGAGCCGTCGCACCTCCGGGATCCCGTCGGGCCCCCACAGGGCCACGCCCAGGAACCCCGCCGCGGCCAGCACCAGGGCTGCGCACAGGAACCGGTCTTTCCTGCTCATGGCGAACGCCCTCCCAGGGCGGGTCATTCCAGCACGAACCGAAGGGTGACTGTGCCCCACTGCTCCGTATCGTCCCCCGGCGGCAGGGGATTGAACCGCAGGCGGCTCACGTAGTCGCGGGCCACCCGGTCCAGCTCGGCGGAGCCCCGCTGCACGACCAGGGTTTGGGTCACCTCCCCCCGGGGCGACACCCAGAACCGGATCCGCACGGTCACCGGCTCCACCACCCGAACCCGGGGCACCGGCGGGGCCTCCACGAGCCGCCGCTCGGCCCCTTCCTGCCACTCGATCTCCAGGGGCGCGGGCGGGGCCTCGGGTTCGGGCTCCGGCCGTTCCCGGGCCAACCGGGCCAGCAGCTCCTGGGCCCGGGCCGGGGCCTCGGCCGGGCCCGGAACCTCGGGGGCCACCTCGGGCAGGGGCCCCGCCGGGGCGGGGGCCGGCGCCCGGGGTGCCGGCCGGACCCAGGGGATCTCGGTGGGCTCGGGCAGCCGGGGGGGCTGCCGGGCGGGCAGCCGAACCGGCGGAGGGGCCCGGCGGGGCGGGGGAGCCGTCAGGGCCGGGGTCAGGGCCTCCTCGAGCACCGCGGCCGCCTCCCGGGCCGCCAGGGGCTCGGGGGGCGGCGGCTCGGCCGGCTCCGGAGGCGGCTCCGGCTCCGCGGGTGGGGGCTCGGGCCGGACCAGCTCCACCTCCACCGGGACCCGGTCCCGCACGGGAACGAACCATCGGGCCTCCGGGTAGACCGCCACCAGGGCGATGTGCAGGCCCAGGCTCGCCGCCAGGGCGAAGGCGAGGTGGCCCCGTCGGGACACCGCGTCACCGCTTGGGGCGGGTCGCGATGGCCAGGCGGTGCAGACCCGCCCTCTTCGCCCGGTCCATCACGTCGACCACGTGGAGGTGCCGCGTGGCCTCGTCGGCCTCGATGATCACCATGGTGTCCGGGTTGGCCCGGGCCACCTCGGCGAACCGGGCGCCCAGATCCTCGGGGCTCACCCGCCGATCGCCCAGGTACAGGTTGCCGGCGGCGTCGATCTTGACCCGCAGGTCCCGAACCTCCTGGCGCACGGGCTCGGACCGGGCCTTGGGTAGGTCGATGCGGATGCCCGGCGACACCACGAACGTGGTGGACAGCATGAAGAAGATCAGCAGCAGGAACACCACGTCCACCAGGGGCGTGATCTCCAGGTTCACCAGCTCGCGGCGCTTCTTGCGGAACTCCATGCTCAGGCCCCTGCGGCCCGGGACGCCGGCGCGGCGCGGCGCTCCGGGCGTTTCACCAGGTCCACGAAATGGATGGCGTGCTGCTCGAGCTCCAGCACGATCCGGTCCACCTTACCGAGGAAGTAGCGGTAGGCCACGAACGCCGGGATCGCCACGGTCAGCCCCGCGGCGGTGGTGATCAGGGCCTCGCTGATCCCGCCGGCCAGGCTGGCGGGGTTGCCCACCCCTTCCACGCTGATCACGGTGAAGGCCTTGATCATCCCGGACACGGTTCCCAGCAGGCCCAGCAGGGGGGAGACGTTGGCCACGGTGCCCAGCACCCCCACGTACCGCTCCAGGTGGGCGGCCTCCCTGCGGCCCACCTCCTGCACGGCCTCCTTGACCGCTTCGCGTTCCAGGCCGGCGTTCTTGAGGGCGGCCGACAGGATGCGGGCCAGGGGGCTACGGTTTCGGCGGCACAGGGCCAGGGCCTCTTCCTCCTGGCCCCGTCGGTACAGGTCCTCGACCCGGCGCAGCAGGTCCCGGGGGATGTTCCGGCCCGCGCGCAGCATCCACGCCCGCTCCAGGAACACCGCGAGCCCGATCACGGAGCACGCCGCGATGGGGATCATCAGGATGCCGCCTTTGAGGAGGTAGTCGTACATGGGGTTCTCCATGCAAGGGGATCAGGGTTCGGCGTTCGATCCGGATCGGCCCCCCAGGCGCTCCCGGAGGGCCTGGGCCTGCTGGGTGCGGCCCTGGGCCTCGAGGAGGCCGGCGGCCCGCTCCAACGCCCCGGCCACCAGGGGGTCGTCCAGGGGATACAGATACCCGATTCGGAGGTAGGTTTCCAAGGCCTGGTCCTGGCGGCCCGCCGCCTCCAGGGCCCGGCCCCTGAGGGTCATGGCCCTCAGGCCCAGGGGGCTCGTTCCCAGATCGGCGGCGGCCCGGAGGACCGAGGCCGCCTCGGCCGGACGGCCCGCCAGAAGAAGCACCCGGCCCCGCTCGGTCTCCACGGTCTGCAGCAGGTCCTTGCGGTCGTCGGGGCAGGCCGATGCCGCCCGGTCGAGCCGTTTCAAGGCGCCGGCCCAGTCGAGCACTGCCAGGCGGTTCCGGGCCGCTGCCAGCAGGGCCTCGACCCGGTCGGCGCCCTGGGAGCGGTCGGCGACCTGGTCCCACCTTCGCGCAGCCCGCCCGTAGGCCTGCCGGGCCTCGGCCAGCCGGGCCAGCTCCCGCAGGGCGGCCAGGCCCACCAGGTCGTCCCGGCCGGCCAGGCTCTCCAGGATCTGCCGGGCCTGCTCGGTCTCACCGGCCTCCAGCCGCCGCCGGGCGGCCTCGAGCCGGGCCTCGGCGGCCCGGGCCGTGGGCCCGGCCGCCCGCGCAGCCCGCTCGTAGGCCCGGGCCGCCTCCGGATGGCGGCCCTCGTCCTCCAGGAGCCGAGCCAGGGCCAGGGTCAGGTCCACCCCCCGCGGGTCGTCGGGAAAGTCCCGGAGGAACCCGTCCACCGCCGCGGCCAGGTCGTCGCTGCGGCCCAGGCGAACCAGGCACAGCGCCTGCCCGTACCGGCTCTCCGGGCCCGGGGGCAGCGACCGGTAGGCCGCGAGGGCCTCCTCGAACCGGCCCAGGTTGTACAGGCAGTCGGCCACCTTGAGCCGGGCCTCCTGCGCGACGTCGGCCTGGGGGACCTTGGCCAGCAGCCGGAACGCCGCGAGGGCGTCCTCGAACCGGCCGGCCCGGTAATGGAGCCAGGCCAGGGTCCGGCGGGCCTGTACGGTGTAAGGGCCCTGGGGCTCCTCCCGGAGGAGGGTCTCCAGCACGTCCCGGGCCTCGTCCTCCCGGCCGGACCGGGCCAGCATCCACCCCCGGAAGAACCGGGCGGCCGATCGGTACGCCGGGTCCGCCGCGGTGGCCTCGAGCCGGCCCAGCGCCGACAGGGCGGCCGGCAGGTCCTGGCGGTTGAAATGGGCCCGGGCCAGGGTCAGCAGGGCCTCGTCGTGGTTCGGGTCGTCCGGGAACCGCGACAGAAACGCGGCGAACCGCCGGGCCGCCTCGTCCCACCGCTTCTGGTCGAACGCGACCCAGGCCTCGCCGTACCGGGCCAGGGCCTCGGCCGGGCTGCCCGCGGGCACCTCGGCGAACGTCTCGGCAGCGGCCTCCAGGTCCCCGAGCCGGTACCGGGCCTCCCCCAGCCAGACCCGGACCCAGTCCCGGCGGTCGTAGGTGGGGTACCGGGTCAGGGCCTGGGCCAGCACCTCGGCGGCCCGGGCCGGGTCTCCGGCGAGCAGCAGGCACAGGCCCTGCCGGTGGCGGGCCGCCGCGGCCAGCGGGGTCTCGGGCGGCACCCGGCCGAACGCCTCGGCCGCCTCGGAGAACCGGCCCATCAGGTACAGGGCCTCACCCCGGAGGTACGCCGCCTCGGCGGCCACGGGGGGGGGCGCACCTTCCGTGGCCGTGGCCAGCTCCAGGGCCCGGTCGGGCTCGTCGGAGGCGAGGTGGGCCCGGGCCAGGGCCACCCGGGCCCGGTCGGCCCACGGGCCGGGGGCCATCGAGTCGAGCACCCGGCCGGCTGCCCCGCGCTCCCCCAGGGCGGCCAGGGCCCGCACCAGCCCGTACCGGGCCGGCTCCGACACCTCGGGCGGGCCGTCCGCCTGCACCAGGGAGAGAAACTGCTGCCGGGCCTCCTCCGGCTTGGCCCGGCGGAGGAGGACCCACCCCAGCACCAGGCGGGCCCGGTCCCGGGCCGGGTGGTCGGGGTGGCGGAGCAGGAACGACAGCAGGGCCTTTTCCGCGGCCGGCAGGTCGCCGGCCCGGAACCCGGCCACCCCGAGACCGAGCAGGGCCGGGGCCTCCGCCGGCCCCCAGCCGGCCGCAAGGGCCTTGGAGAACGCCTCGGCCGCTTCCTGGGGGCTCCCCTGGTCCAGGCGGGCCGCGCCCAGCCGGTACCACGCCCGGGCCCGCACCGAGGGGTCGTCGGCCGCGGTGAGGTCCTCCCATACCGGCAGGGCCTCCCGGGGGCGTCCCAGTTGATCCAGCACCCAGGCCTGGCGGAACCGGGCCTGGGTGCGGCGGGCCCCCCGGACCTGGGCGTAGAACCCGGCCGCGTCCTGGAGCCGGCCCTGCTCCCGCCGGATCTCACCGAGCCAGAAGGCCGCGTCGTCGGCCTGGGGCGACGAGGGGTACTCGTGGCGGACCTGCAGGAAGAACCGCTCGGCCTCCCTCAGGTTGCCCCGGCTGAGCCGGTCCAGACCGGTCTTGTACACGCCCTCGGCCCCTTTGGTGGCCCGGGCCAGGGCGGAGAGCAGCGCCCCCCGGTAGGCGCAGCCGGGGGAGCGCACGGCCGGGGCCTGGGGGGCCTGGGGAGCGGGAAGCTGGGGTGGCGGCAGGCGGGGCAGGGCCACCGGCACGGGAATCTCGCCCGGCTCCAGGGGCAGCACCGCCCGCCGTACCGCCTCCAGGCGCACCGGGTCCCGGGCCCGGACCACCACCTCGGGCAGGCGCAGCTCGTCCGGGCCGGTCTCGATTCCCAGGCTGAGGGACGACAGCCACAACGCGGCCGCAGCGGCCAGGAGGCCGCGGGCCCAACGGGGGGCGGGGGTCACCGGCGCCTACTGGGCCGGGCCGCGCACCCGGGACAGGTACTCCACGATCACGGCCGCCTCGTCCTCCGAGATCGCGCCCGAGGCGTAGCGGACCATGCGCGAGACGGTCTTCTCCCACCCCGCCCGGTCCTTGTTCTTTTTGAGGGGCCGGTCGACGGTGTGGCACTTGGAACAGCGTTTCTCGAAGGTGGACTTGGCGGCTTCCAGGTCGAATTCGCCGGCCCAGGCCGTGCCGGCCGCGAGCACGGCCGCGGCCACCAGGAACGGGAGCGTTCTGCGCATTGGGGGTCCCTCCTTCGGAGAACGGGTGGAGGACGTCGGGACGGGCCAGTATAGCACCCCGACCTGCGGCCTCAAACCGCCGTCGTCCGAGGCGAAAGGGTCATCCCCCCCCGGAGCGCACCTCGGACAAAACGGTGTCCAGGAACTCGGCCACGTGGTGGGTGTAGAGGGGGTACTCCACCAGGAAGGCGTCGTGGCCGTAATCGCTCTCGATGCGCAGGTGCTCCACCCGCTTGCCCTGGCGCCGGAGGCTCTGCTCCATGATCTCCGTGTCCAGGGGGGGGTACAGCCAGTCCCCCGTGAACGTGATGAACCGCACGGGGCATCGGATCTGGGCCATGGCCTCGTCCATGCCCCCTGGGAACCCGTCGCCCAGGTCGAAGATGTCGAGGGCCTTGGTGAGATACAGGTAGCTGTTGGCGTCGAACCGCTCGGCGAACTTGTACCCGTTGTAGTGGAGGTAGCGCTCCACGTCGTACTGGGCGGAGAACGCGAAGATACCCTCCCGGCCCGAGAGGCGGCGGTCGAACTTCTTGCGCATGGAGGCGTCGCTCAGGAAGGTGATGTGGCCGATCATGCGCGCCACCGCCAGGCCGTCCCGCGGCGGCTCGTGTCCGTAGTAGTTGCCGCCCCTCCAGTTCGGGTCGCTCATGATGGCCCGCCGGCCGATCTTGTTGAACCCGATGCTCAGGGGCGACGAGGCCCCAGTCGTGGAGATGGGCACGATGGACCGGACCCGATCCGGGAACCGCACGGCCCACTCCAGGGCCTGCATGCCCCCCATGGAGCCGCCGATCACGCACAGGACCTGGGGGATGCCCAGATGGTCGAGCAGCATCGCCTGGACCCGCACCATGTCCCGGACCGTGACCACCGGAAAGGCCATGCCGAAGGGCCGGCCGGTGCGGGGGTTGGTGCTGGCCGGGCCGGTGGTGCCCCGGCAGCTCCCCAGCACGTTGGAGCAGATCACGAAGTATCGGTCCGTGTCGATGGGCCGGCCCGGGCCGATCATGGGGTCCCACCACCCCGGCTTGGGGTCGTTGGGCGAGTGGTACCCGGCGGCGTGGGCGTCGCCCGATAGGGCGTGGCACACCAGCACCACGTTGTCCCGGTCGGGGGACAGGGTGCCGTAAGTCTCGTACACCACCTGGATGGGGCCGAGGATCCGGCCGCTCTCGAGGTAGAACTCGTTGGGGGGGGAGCACAGAACGGCCTTCTGGGGGGACACCAGCCCCACCCCGGCCAGGGCGGACTGAGTTGTCAACCGGGTTCCTCCTCTCGCAGGGAAGGGGAGCGGAACGCGGCCGGGGTCGGGAAGGGGTTGGGCCGCGAGTCCGAACCTGTCTTCTCATCTGTCCAGGATGGAGCACCGGACCCCGAGGGGTTGGTTGCTGTGGCTTCGCAGGGCCTGGTCCCTCCGCCACTCTCGATAAGAAGTCGCCGGCCTCGCGGCGGGGGGTCCGGGACGCCGGACCCCAAAAATAGAAGAACAGGGGTAGAGCGATTGCTCGCTGCTAACTCCCTGCTCTTCCGGGGGGGCTCTATGTCACCGGCGGCGCCGGTTGATGTCGGCGTTACGGTGCCCTTTATACGGATCCGGAAGGTCGGTGTCAACCCCCTGGGACGATTTTTTTTTGGGATCGGCCCGGCACCGGCCGCAGAGGCCGTAGAGCTCGAGCCGGTGGAACCGCACGACGAACCCCCGGCTGCGGGCGATCTCTTGCTGGAGCCGCTCGATGGTGGGGTCCTCGAACTCCTCGATGCGGCCGCAGTCCAGGCACACCAGATGGTCGTGGTGGTCCACTCCGATGCCGGGCTCGTAGCGGACCCGTTCCCCGTGGAACCGGCGCTCCTTGGCGATGCCGGCGTTCACGAAGAGGGCCATGGACCGGTACACGGTCGACGGGCTGAGGTTGGGGTGGGTGGGCCGGAGGCGGTCGTAGAGCTCGTCCACGCTGACGTGGGCGTCCTCCGCGAGAAACGCCTCGAGCACCGCCTCCCGCTGTCGGGAGGCCCGCAAGCCCCGGTCCCTCAGGTAGGCCCGCAGGCGGGCCTTGGCCTCTCGGAGGCGGTCGAAGCGGGACGGGGGCTCAGGCATGGGGCTGCTGGGCATGGGGCGGTTGGAGGAGGCGGGCGAGCTCGGTGCCCAGGCGGTGGGCCCGGTCGAGGGCGTCGGGGTGCTGGAGGATCTCGCCGGCGTGGTCCACGCCGGGAACGGTGACGCTCTGCCAGGGTTGGGCCTCTACGGCGTCGCACACGTACCGGAAGGTACGAAGGGCCCCTTCGAACAGCCGTTGGCCTCGGGTGGCGCCCACCGATAGGAACACGGCCGGTTTCGGACCGCCGGGGGCCCGGTTGACCGGCTCCCGGCGCAGGTACCGAAGGCTCCAGAGGGCCTGGCAGCGGTCGATGAACGCCTTGGCAAGGGCGCTCACGCCGTAGAACATGATCGGGCTGGCCAGGGCCAGGGCCCGGGCGTCCCGGATGCGGTCGTACAGGGGGGTCATGTCGTCCTGCAGGGCGCAGGCGCCGTGGTCCCGGCAGGCGTAGATCTCCCGGCAGGGGCTGAAGGCGAGCTGCCGCAGGTACACCCGCTCCGCGGCCAGCCCGCCGTCCTCGAGGCCCTCGACGAACCGATCCATCAAAACGTCGGTGTTGCCCCGGATGCGGGGGCTCCCGTACACGCACAGCACGAACGGCTGTGCGATTGACACCCCGTTGACCGCCTGACTAGAATCCATGTGCCAATTTTCTCGAGTTTGCGATCCACCCTTGTAAGGAGTTGCCCCATGAGCACGCCCGAAGCCGCCGTCCTTGCCCTTTCCGAGGCCGTGAAGTTCGAGTCGGACGGCCGGGACTTCTACCTCCAGGCCGTGGAGCGGGTGGCGAACCCGTTGGCCAAGGCGGTGTTTCAGGCCCTGGCCGAGGACGAGCTCGACCACATCCGAAGGGTACGGGAGATCTATGAGGAACTCAAGTCCCAGGCCGGTTGGCCGGACTCCACGGCCATGGTGGCCCGGGCCTCGGGCGTGGAGGACGCGTTCGCCCGGGCGGCCCGAGATCTGGACCGGCACGTGGCCCCGGACGCCGACGCGCTCGAGGCTTTGGAGAAGGCCGCGGAGATGGAGCGCAAGGGCCTGGGGTTCTACCGGGACCGCCTGGCCCAGGCCACGTGCGACGCAGAGGCGGAGTTCTACCGCCGGCTGGTGGCCGAGGAGGAGGTCCACCTGCGCACCATCGAGAAGGCGTTGGAGGACCTGCGGTAGGGCATGGGGTCTGTTTCCGGCCGCGCGCGAAGCCGGGCATCAGATTCGCCGCGCAGGCACGGGGCAGCAACAATGGTTTCATGGGGCCGGCCGGGGACGGACGGTTTCACGGTACGAGCGTTGGAGGCGCTGCGCGGCGAGCTAAGGAGCCGCACGCGGCTTTCCAACAGACCCCATGCCCTCCGGACCGTGAGGTGATGCCAAAGAGGGGTGGTCGTGATTAAAGCGCCTGGAAAGCAGGGAGGTTTTCAAGCCTCCAAGCCTCCCAGCGTCCCAGCATCCCAGCGGGCCGAAGGCCCGAGGTTACACGGAGGCCGCATCTTGAACGGCCCGGGCCCCTCGGTGGGTCCGGGCCTTCATCGTCTGGGGCCTGGGGTCTGGATCACCTCGGGCCGGGCCGCCGTGGTGGAGGGGCGGGATCGCTTGGCGGTGGTGGACCCGGGGGACGAGCCGTGGGACATCGTGGGCGAGGAGGTCCGGCGGCTGGAACGCGACACCGGCAAGCCCGTGGGATGGGTGCTGGTCACCCACTCCCACCCGGACCACGTGGCGAACCTGGCGGTGGCCCGGCGGATGCGGCCCGACGTGCGGGTGGTGGCCCATCCTGCGGGGGGGCTGGGGCCCGACCTGGCGGTGACGGAGGACCGGGCCTTGGACGAGGTGGGCCCCGGGGTGCGGGCCCTGGCGACCCCAGGCCACTCGGACCGGGGGGACGACCTGTCGTTTTGGGTGCCGCCGGGGATCCTGTTCTCCGGCGACCTGGTCCAGCCCAAGGGCGAGACCTGGGAGCGGGCGTTCTACCCCAGCCCGTACCCCTACTTCCGGGACGGCGACGCGTACCTGGACAGCCTAGCGCGGCTGGAGGCCCTGCCCCTGGAGGTGCTGGTCACGGGCCACCGGGAGATCCGAGTAGGAGACCGGGGCCGGGCCTGGATCCGGTTGACCCGGCGGGCCATCGAGCGGCTGTTCGAGGAGGCGGCCCGGTGGGAGGGACCTCCCGACCCCGTGGCTGCGGGGCGGGAGGTGTTCCGCCGGCTGTGCCGGGAACGGGGCATCCCCTCCGAGGCGGTGGAGCGGCGGCTCGCTGGCGCTCCGGGGGAGAGCCCGTTCGAGCGGTTCGATCTGCCCGGGTTCCTGTGGGCGTGGCGGCGGCGCCTTTGACCGGGCCGACCCGCGGCCGTATCCTGGGGCCGCCATGGAAATCGTGCGAGCCGTTGCCACGGGCCTGATCGGGGCCGCGGTCCTGGTGCTGGGGGGGTGTTCGGCCCCGCCCCACGAGGGCCCCCAGGAGAAGACCGGCGGAGAGAGCGTCACCGTCGAGGTGAACGCGCTGGCGCCGGCGTTCGCCGGCAAGACCCTCGATGGGGGCGTGGTGCGGCTGGCGGACTACATGGGCTCTCGGGTGGTGCTCCTGGAGTTCTGGAGCGTGTTCTGCAAGTCGTGCCTCGACGAGATGCCCCACATCGAGGACCTGTACCGCCGGTACGAAGATAAGGGCCTGGCGGTGATCAGCGTGAACACCGACGTGTTCTCGGCCCAGCGCATCCGCCGGTTCCTCAAGAAGACCGGCATCCGGCCGCCGTACCCGGTGGTGCTGGACGCCCGGCAGGAGGTGGTGAAGGCCTACGGGGTGGAGGTGCTGCCGGTCACCGTGATCGTGGACCGGTCGGGATGGATCCGGCTGTACCAGGAGGGCTACCGGCCGGGCGACGAGGATCGGTTCGAGCGGGTCGTGCGGCGGTACCTGGGCCGCAGGGGGGAGACCGACGTGACCCTGGCGCCCCGGGGGGGGATGACGGCGTTCGCGCCGGCCGGAAGCCGGCTGGTGGAGGTGGGGACCCGGCTGGAGCCGCTCCGGGGCACGGCCCTGGAGGGCGGCGAGGTCACGATCGGGCCCGGGTCGGCCCACTTCCTGTTTTTCTGGAGCCTGTACTGCCGGCCGTGCCGGAGCGAGTTCGGGCCGTTGTGGGCGCTGGCCCGGCGCTACCAGCAGAGGGGGGTGCGGTTCTACTCGGTGAACGTGGACACGCCCGCCCTGGGCCACCGGATCCGGCGGTTCCTAGAGGGCCGGGGCAGCCCGCCGTGCCTGGCCGACTGGGAGGGCAAGGGGGTGGCCCGGGCCCTGGGGGTGCGGGCCACCCCCACGGTCGTGGTGATCGACCGGGAGGGGAGGGTGGTGCACGCGTCGGCCGGGAAGGTGGACCTGGAGGCCCTGGAGGCCTCGTTGAAGGGGGTGGCCGCCCCGGCGCGTTGACACGGCCGGGGCCGGTGGTATTGATGAATCGATTCGGTTGGAAAAAGAGGGCCGGCCCTTCGGGCCGGAGGGCCGAACACGGAGAGAGAACGCGATGTGGGACTACAGCGACAAGGTGAAGGACCATTTCCTCCACCCGCGCAACGTGGGCAAGATGGAGGATGCGGACGCGGTGGGCGAGGTGGGGAGCCTCGCGTGCGGGGACGCGCTGCGGCTGTACCTGAAGATCGAGGACGAGCGGATCGTGGACGCCAAGTTCCAGACCTTCGGGTGCGGCAGCGCCATCGCCTCGGCCTCGGCCCTGACCGAGATGGTCAAGGGCAAGACCCTGGACGAGGCGCTCCGGATCACCAACCGGGACATCGCCGACTACCTGGGCGGGCTTCCCAAGGAGAAGATGCACTGCTCGGTGATGGGGCGGGAGGCCCTGGAGGCGGCGATCAACAACTACCGGGGCATCGAGACCCCGAAGGCCGAGCTCGAGGGCGAGGTGGTGTGCGAGTGCTTTGGGGTCACGGACCGGCAGATCCGTCGGGCCATCGAGGAGAACGACCTCCAGACCGTGGAGGACGTGACCCACTACACCAAGGCCGGGGGCGGGTGCGAGCGGTGCCTGCCGGACATCGAGCGGATCCTGCGGGAGGTCCGGGGGGAGATGCGTCGGGCCAAGGCTCAGCCCGAGGCCAAGCCCCGGCGGCTCACGAACCTGCAGCGGATCCAGTTGATCCAGAAGGTGATCGACGAGGAGATCCGGCCGGGGCTCCAGGCCGACGGCGGGGACCTGGAGCTGGTGGACGTGGACGGAACCACGGTGTACGTGCGGTTCCGGGGGATGTGCGTGAACTGCCCGTCGAGCCAGGTGACGCTGCAGGACGGGATCGAGGCGAGGCTGCGGGAGATGGTGGACCCCGAGATCCGGGTGGTGGAGGCGTAGGACCATGCGAACGATCTATCTCGACAACAACGCGACGACCCGGGTGGATCCGGCCGTGTTCGAGGAGATGCGGCCGTACTTCTGCGAGCTGTACGGCAACCCCTCGAGCATGCACACGTTCGGAGGACAGGTGGCGCGGAAGCTGGCCGAGGCCCGGGAGCGGGTGGCCGAGCTGCTGGGCGCCGACCCCTCCGAGATCGTGTTCACGAGCTGCGGCACCGAGGGGGACAACACCGCGATCCGCTCGGCCCTCGAGGCCCAGCCCGAGAAGCGCCACGTGGTGACCACCCGGGTGGAGCACCCGGCCGTGCTGAACCTGGTGAACCATCTGATCAAGAAGGGCTACCACGTGACCCTGCTGGGGGTGGACGAGCACGGCATGATCGACCTGCAGGAGCTGGAGGACAGCCTGCGCGAGGACACGGCCGTGGTGTCGATCATGTGGGCCAACAACGAGACCGGCACCGTGTTCCCCGTGGAGCGGGCGGCCGAGATCGTGAAGAGCCGGGGGATCCTGTTCCACACCGACGCCGTGCAGGCCGTGGGCAAGGTGCCCATCGACCTGCGGTCGCTGCCGATCGACTTCCTGGTGCTGTCGGGGCACAAGCTCCACGCGCCCAAGGGCGTGGGGGCCCTGTACGTGCGCAAGGGCACCCCCTACCGGCCGTTCCTGATCGGGGGCCACCAGGAGCGGGGCCGCCGGGGCGGCACCGAGAACGTGCCGGGGATCATCGCGCTGGGCAAGGCGTGCGAGCTGGCCCGGCAGCACATGGCCGAGGAGAACACCCGGGTGCGGGCCCTGCGGGACCGGCTGGAGAAGGGGCTGCTGGCCGCCGTGCCGGACACCCGTCTCAACGGCCACCCCACCGAGCGGCTGCCCAACACGGTGAACCTGTCGTTCAAGTACGTGGAGGGGGAGGCGATCCTGCTGCTGCTCGACCAGATCGGGGTGTGCGCCAGCTCGGGGTCGGCCTGCACCTCGGGCAGCCTGGAGCCGTCCCACGTGCTGCGGGCCATGGGGGTGCCGTTCACCTTCGCCCACGGCTCCGTGCGGTTCAGCCTGAGCCGGTTCAACACCGGGGAGGAGGTGGACTTCGTGGTGGCCGAGATGCCCAAGATCATCGAGCGGCTCCGGTCGATCTCGCCGTTTTCCGAGGAGCACGAGCCTTCGGTGGGCGCGTGCTGAGCCGCTCGTAGGGACCCATGAGCGGCGGACCGCCGGCGTCGTCGGAGGTGAGGGACCTGGAGCAACGGGTGGAGGAGCTGCGGAGGGAGTACGATCACTTCCTGGCCGGGGTGCGCCGCACCGAGCCCGAGAAGTTGCGGCGGGACCTGGAGCGGGAGCTGCGGCGGCTGGTGGGGTCGCCCCTGCTGACCACGGCGGAGCGGTTTCGGGTCACGACGCTGGCCCACCGGTTCCGGGCCCTGGAGTCCCGTGTCCGCAAGCTGATGGAGCGGCGGGAGGCCCGCAAGGCGCGGGTAGGGGCCGAGGCGCAGGGGGGGGCGGAGATCGTGGTGGATCGGCTGCTGCTCGGCAACCCGGCGGCCCTCGAGCGCTACGTGGGCCGGCTGCACCGGGAGATCTCCCGGGCGTCCGGGGGGCGGGCGCCGGTGTCCCTGGAGACCCTGCGGGACCGGATCGTGGCCGCGGCCGGGGCGCACCTGGACCGGGAGGGGGTGGCGGGGGTTCGGTTCCGGGTGGAGGTGAGCGACGGCCGGCCCCGGGTGAAGGGGGACGTGTTGGTGCGTCGGGGCGGGGAGGGCAAGGGTGGCCCCACCCAGGGTTGAGGGTCGGGGTCTTCAGCGGCCCAGGCGGCGCAGCAGGGCGACCAGGGGGTCGTGGCGGAGCCGGGTGCCCCGGTCCACGGCCAGGCGGATCTCTTCGGCGCGCACGTCCGAGGGAAACACCGCGGCCGTGATGTCCGCGCCCAACAGGCAGGCCCCTTCGAGCCGGGCCTCGGCCAGGTAGGCGTTGTAGAGGTTGGCCCGGGAGAGGTTGGCGCCCTCGAGGTCGGCCCCCTCCAGGTTGGCGAACCGCAGGGACGCCCCCTCCAGGTCGGCCGCGGCCAGGTGGGCCCGGACGAGCCGGGCCCGGTCGAGGCGCACGCCCGAGAGGTCCACACCCTCGAGCCGGGCCGCGGTGAGGTCGGCGCCCGAGAGGTCCACGATCTGACGGCGCTTGCGGGCCACCTCGTTGAACGCCTCCACGTCGCCGCGCTCGAGCAGGGTCAGCAGTTCGGTGCGCAGGTCCACGGGGCCTCTCCGGGATCAACGGGGGTCACATGAACCCGGCGACAAGATAGTCGCGTCACCTCGGAGCGCGGGGCAAGGGACCTGCCTCCGGCCGGGCGCGAAGCCGGGCATGAGATTCGCCGCGCAGGCATGGGACCGAAGAGCTGGTTTCATGACAACTCGGTGGAATCCGAACCATTTCGCGGTCCGAGCGTCAGAGGCGCTGCGCGGCGAGCTAAGGGGCCGCACCCGGCTCTCCGGCAGGTCCCTTGCCCCTCCGAGCAGGGAGCGATAGCGCCTGTTTATCCGCCGGGCTAATGAAAAGGGGCACCCACGGGGCGCCCCTTTCGCTGTGTCTGGGGCCTGGGTCAGCGCAGGTGGCGGCTGGCCACCTGGATGCGGTTCACGGCCCGCTCCAGTTTGGCCTGGGCCTCGGCGTACTCCCGGGACTCGTGGCTGAGCCGCTGGAGCTCGGCCTCGGCCTCGGCCTTCTCGGCCTCGGCCAGGGACAGGTCGATCTCCGAGGGGAACTCGGCCTCCTCGGCGAGCACCGTGACCTTTTCGTGCTGCACCTCGGCGAACCCGTGCCGCAGGGCCAGGAAGTGCTCCTCCCCGCCGATGCGGTACATGAGCTCGCCCACGCCCAGGGCCGTGAGGAACGGGGTGTGCCCCGGAAGCACGCCGAACTCGCCCTCGATGCCGGGCGCCGTGACCTCGTCGACCTCGTCGCTGACCAGGAGGCGCTGGGGGGTGACCACCTCCAGCCGAAACCGCTGCTGTGCCATGGGGTCCTCCCCGGGTTAGGCCGCTTCCGTTTCCATGAGGCGCTTGCCCTTCTCCACGGCCTCCTCGATGGTGCCCACCATGTAGAAGGCCTGCTCGGGCAGGTCGTCGTGCTTGCCCTCCACGATCTCCTGGAAGCCCCGGATCGTGTCGGCCAGCTTCACGTACTTGCCGGGGGTGCCGGTGAAGGCCTCGGCCACGTGGAAGGGCTGGGAGAGGAACCGCTGGATCTTCCGGGCCCGGGCCACGGTGAGCTTGTCGTCCTCGGACAGCTCGTCCATGCCGAGGATCGCGATGATGTCCTGGAGGTCCTTGTACCGCTGGAGGATCTCCTGGACCTCCCGGGCCACCGCGTAGTGCTCGTCGCCCACCACCCGCGGGTCCAGGATCCGGCTGGTGGAGTCCAGCGGGTCCACGGCGGGGTAGATGCCGAGCTCGGCGATCTGCCGGGACAGCACCGTGGTGGCGTCCAGGTGGGCGAAGGTGGTGGCCGGGGCCGGGTCGGTGAGGTCGTCGGCCGGCACGTAGATGGCCTGCACCGAGGTGATCGAGCCCTTGGAGGTGGTGGTGATCCGCTCCTGGAGCTCGCCCATCTCGGTGGCCAGGGTGGGCTGGTACCCCACGGCGGACGGGATCCGGCCGAGCAGGGCCGACACCTCGGAGCCCGCCTGGGTGAACCGGAAGATGT
Source organism: Deferrisoma camini S3R1 (assembly GCF_000526155.1). Lineage (NCBI taxonomy): Bacteria > Pseudomonadati > Thermodesulfobacteriota > Deferrisomatia > Deferrisomatales > Deferrisomataceae > Deferrisoma > Deferrisoma camini. The sequence goes on from NZ_JAFN01000001.1 coordinate 3,170,900, forward strand.
TGTCGATGAACAGGAGCACGTCCTGGCCCTCTTCGTCCCGGAAGTACTCGGCCACCGTGAGCGCCGTCAGGGCCACCCGGGCCCGGGCGCCGGGGGGCTCGTTCATCTGGCCGTAGATGAGGGCGGTCTTGTCGATGACCCCGGACTCCTTCATCTCGAGCCACAGGTCGTTGCCCTCACGGGTGCGCTCGCCCACGCCGCCGAACACCGAGAACCCGCCGTGCTGCCGGGCCACGTTGTTGATCAGCTCCATGATCAGCACGGTCTTGCCCACGCCCGCGCCGCCGAACAGGCCGATCTTTCCGCCCCGGAGATACGGTGCCAGCAGGTCCACCACCTTGATGCCGGTCTCCAACACCTGCATCTCGGTGCTCATCTCGGTGAACGGAGGGGCCGGCTTGTGGATGGGGCTGCGCATCTTGGTCTCGACCGGGCCGGCCTCGTCCACGGGCTCCCCGACCACGTTGAGGATGCGGCCGAGCACCTCGCGACCCACCGGCACGCTGATCATCTCACCGGTGTTCAGGACCGGCTGGCCGCGCACCAGGCCCTCGGTGGAGTCCATGGCGATGCATCGGACGGTGTGCTCGCCCAGGTGCTGGGCCACCTCCACCATCAGGTTCCACTCCCGGTCGTCGATGGAGGGGTTGGTGATCTTGAGCGCCGTGTAGATCTCGGGGAGCTCCCCCTCGAAGGCCACGTCCACGACGGGTCCGATGACCTGGCTGATCTTTCCGTATTCGTTGCTCATGGGCTTCAGGCCTCCTTCCGGTGAGCGGCCGCCAGGCTAACGCATGGCCTCGACGCCGTTTACGATATCCATCAGTTCGGTGGTGATCGCCTCCTGCCGGGCCCGGTTGTACTTCAGGGTGAGGCGGGCGATCATCTCGGTCGCGTTGTTGGTGGCCGAGTCCATGGCCGTCATGCGGGCTCCGTGCTCGCTGGCCGTGCTCTCGAGCAGGGCCCGGAACATGCGGACCTCCACGTAGCGGGGCAGCACCCAGTTGAGCATGTACTCCTCGCTGGGCTCGTAGATGTACTCGGTGGTGGAGGTCTCCGGGTCCACCGGCATCGGCTCCACCGGCAGGAGGCGGTCGAACACCACCTGCTGGGACAGGGCCGACCGGAACTCGTTGTACACCATGTAGACCAGGTCGATCTCCCGGTTCGTGTACCGCTCGATCACGTCCCGGGCGATGGTCTGGGCCTCGCCGTAGGCGACCTTGCCGAACAGCTCGGTCTTCTGTCCGATGATCTCGGCGTTGCGGCGGCGGAAGTAGTCCACCGCCTTCTTGCCCACCAGGTACAGGGGCACGGCCTCGTACTCGCCGCCCTTCTCCCGCAGGAACCGCTCGGCGGCCCGCAGGATGCTGGCGTTGAACGAGCCGCACAGACCCCGATCGCTGGTGAACACGATCAGGCACACCCGGCGGGGATCCCGGCGCTCCAGAAGGGGATGGGCCTCCTCCTCGGTGCGCAGCGCCAGGCTGGAGAGCACCTCCAACATCTTGTCGGAGTACGGCCGGTTCTGGAGGATGGCCTCCTCGGCACGCCGGAACTTGGCCGCCGAGACCATCTTCATGGCCTTGGTGATCTGCTGGGTGCTCCGGACGCTGGCGATCCGGTTTCGGATGTCCTTCAGGTTGGCCATGGGCTAACGCTCCCTAGGGATCACTCGGCCACGAACACCTTGTCGAACTCGGCCAGGGCCTCGTCGATCTTCTTCTTGAGGTCGTCGTCCAGGGCCTTCTTGGTGCGCAGGTCCTCGAGCACGTCGGGACGCTTGGTGTCGAGGAAGGAGTAGAGCTGCTCCTCGTAGCGGTGGAGCTGGCTCACCTCGTACTTGTCCACCCAGCCGTTGGTGGCCGCGTAGATGATGAGCACCTGCTTCTCCACCGGCAGGGGCGAGTACTGGCCCTGCTTGAGGATCTCCACGAGCCGGGCGCCCCGGGCGAGCTGGCGCTGGGTGGCCTTGTCCAGGTCGGAGCCGAACTGGGCGAACGCCTCCAGCTCGCGGTACTGGGCCAGGTCGAGCCGGAGCGACCCGGCCACGCTCTTCATGGCCTTGATCTGGGCGGCGCCGCCCACCCGGGACACCGACAGGCCCACGTTGATGGCGGGCCGGACGCCCGAGTAGAACAGGTCGGCCTCCAGGTAGATCTGGCCGTCGGTGATGGAGATCACGTTGGTCGGGATGTAGGCCGACACGTCGCCCGCCTGGGTCTCGATGATCGGAAGGGCCGTGAGGCTGCCCCCGCCCTTTTCGTCCGAGAGCTTGGCGGCCCGCTCCAGCAGGCGGGAGTGGAGGTAGAACACGTCACCCGGGTAGGCCTCGCGGCCCGGCGGACGGCGCAGCAGCAGGGAGAGCTGCCGGTAGGCCACGGCCTGCTTGGACAGGTCGTCGTAGATGATGACGGCGTGCTTGCCGTTGTCGCGGAAGTACTCGCCCATGGCGCAGCCGGCGAACGGGGCGATGTACTGCAGCGGCGCGGGCTCGGAGGCCGTGGCTGCCACCACGATGGTGTAGTCCATGGCGTTGTGCTCTTTGAGCCGGGCCACCACCTGGGCCACGGTGGAGCGCTTCTGGCCGATCGCGACGTAGATGCAGATCACGTCGGTGTCGCGCTGGTTGATGATGGTGTCGATGGCCACGGCGGTCTTGCCGGTCTGGCGGTCGCCGATGATCAGCTCACGCTGACCCCGGCCGATCGGAACCATGGAGTCGATGGCCTTCAGGCCGGTCTGAATCGGCTCGTTCACCGGCTGGCGAAGCACGATGCCAGGGGCCTTCACGTCGATGACCCGGGTCTCCGAGGACTCGACGTCGCCCAGGCCGTCCACCGGGTTGCCCAGGGGGTCCACCACCCGGCCCAGCAGGCCCTCGCCCACCGGCACCGACACGATGCGGCCGGTGCGCTTGACGATGTCGCCCTCCTTGATGTGGATGTCCTCGCCGAAGATGGCGGCACCCACGTTGTCCTCTTCCAGGTTCAGGGCCATGCCCATGATGCCGCCGGGGAACTCCACGAGCTCTCCGGCCATGCACTTCTCCAGGCCGTGGAGCCGGGCGATGCCGTCTCCCACGGTCAGGACGACCCCGGTCTCGGCCACGTCCACGTCGGCCTGGAAGTTCTGGATCTTGGACTTGATGATCTGGCTGATCTCTTCGGCGCGGATCTGCATGGCTCTCTCACCCCTTCATCAAGCTGTCGCGCAGCCGCTGGAGTTGGGTGCGCAAGCTGGCATCGAAAACGAGGTTGCCGACCCGCGCCATGACCCCCCCGAGGATCTCGGGGGACTGGCGGGTCGAAAGGACGATCTCCTTCTGGAGCCGCTTGGCCAGGGCCTGGCGGATGGCCTCGAGCTCGGCCTCGTCCAGCGGCAGGGCGGTGACCACCTCGCCCCGCACCCGGCCGGCGGCCTCGTCGGCCAGGGTGTCGTAGGCCTCGAGGATGTCGGGCAGGGCGGGGAGCTTGCGGGCCTCGAGGAGCACCCGGAGGAAGTTGGCCACCAGATCCGAGGGCCCCAGCCTCTCGAGGAGGGCCCCGAGCACCTCGGCCTTGACCCGGCGGGGAAGCACGGGCGTCAGGAGGGTGGTGCGCAGCTCGGGGTTGGAGGCCAGCAGATCGTAGAGCTCCCGAAGCTCCTGTCCCACGGGTTCGATCCGGCCCTGCTCGCGGGCCAGCTCGAACAAGGCCTTGGCGTAACGGCGGGCGATGCGCTTCCGGTTCAATGGAGTCCCTCGACGCGCTCAACGGTGAAAGCGACGGCCTTCTTCTGGTCCTCGGGGCCGTAGGCCTTGCGGAGGATCTCCTCGGCCAGGCTGACGGCCAGTTGGGCGGCCTCGGCCCGGAGCTGGTCCCGGGCCCGCTTGACCTCGCTCTGGGCCGAGGCCTCGGCCTGGCGGCGGATGGACTCGGCCGCCTTGTCGGCCTCGGCCAGGATGCGCTCCTGCTGGCGCTTGCCCTCGGCCTCGAAGTCGGCCCGGAGCCGGGCGATCTCGTCCTCCAGGTGGGCGACCCGGTCCTTGTACTCCCGGAGCTTGGCCTGGGCCGCCTCCAGGGCCTTGCGCGACTCCTCCAGGGCCCGGCGGATGTTCTCGCGGCGGTCCTGCAGGGCCTGGGGCACGGTCTTGCGCAGGGCGAAGTAGAGGATGCCCACCAGGATACCGAAGTTCACGAACTTCATGCCCAGGGCGAACCAGGGGTTGCCGCCCCCCTCGCCGCCGCTGGCGAAGGCGACCGCCGGGAGCAGCAGGGCGGCGGCCGAGAGCGCCACCGCACGGGCGCGGACCAGCGAACGCATCAGGCAACCCTCCTTTCGAGAAGGCGCTCGGCCAGATCCTGGGCCAAGGTGCGGGCGTCGGCCTCCAGCACCTTGCGGGCCTCGTCGGCCTCGGCGCGGACCTGGGCCCGGATCTTGGCCAGCTGGGTCTCCGCCTCGGCCGCGGCGTCGGCCAGGAGCTTCTGGCGCCGGGCCTCGGCCTCGTGGACGAGCCGGGTGCGGACCCGGTCGGCCTCGGCCTTGGCCTCGCGGATCTTGGCCTGGTAGTCGGCCCAGATGGACTCCGCCTCGGCCTCCAGGGTCTCGGCCTGGCGGCGTCGGCCCTCGGTGCGCTCCTGGCGTTCCTGGAGGACCCGGAGCATGGGCCGGAACAGGATCCGATCCAGCAGGACCATCAGGACGAGAAAGTTGACGAGTTGGATGATCAGGGTGGCGTTCAGATCGATCACGGGAACACTCCTCCCAAGGGCCCGGCGGAAAGCGGCCGCGATGATACACGAACCCCCCCCGGGAATCAAACACCCGAAAGGTGAAAAGAAACGGGCGGGTTTCGGCGGTTATGGGGCCCCGGGAGGGGGCCGGTCGGCCCTACACGACGAAGATCAGGAGCAGCGCGACGACCAGGGCGTAGATGCCGGTGGACTCGGACACGGCCTGGCCCACCAGCATGGTGCGGGTCAGGAGGTTGGCGTGCTCCGGGGCCCGGGCGATGCCCTCGCAGGCCTTGCCGGCAGCGAACCCCTCGCCGATGCCGGGGCCGATGGCGCCGAACCCCATGGCGATGCCGGCGCCGAGGAGGGCTGCGGCTCGGACCAGGTCTGCTCCGGTGATGTCCATGGGACGACTCCTTTCCTGGGTGAGGGTCCAGATCATACGACGTACAGGAGCACGAGGGCCACCACGAGCCCGTACACGCTGGTGGACTGGCTGACGGCCTGGCCCACCAGCATGGTACGCAGGATCAACGGCGCCCGGTCGGGCCGGCGGGCCGTGCCGTCGCAGGCGGCCGCGCCGGCGAACCCGGCTCCGATGCCCGGCCCGGTGGCCGAGACCCCGGCCGCGATGGCGGCGCCCAGGAGGGCCGCCGCCCCGGACAGGGTGAACTCCGGGGGCTGGGACCGGAACATGAGCAGGAACGCCACGAGCAGGGCGAAGATCGACGGGGTCTGGGCCACGGCCTGGGACACGAGCATGGTGGTGGTGATCCGGGCCGCCCGGGCGGGGTTGCGGCCGACCGCGGTGCAGGCTGCGGCCGAGGGCAGGCCCGAGCCGTACCCGGGGCCGAACGCGCCGGCGCCCATGCACAGGCCGGCGGAGAAAAGGGCCACGCCCCGGAGCAGGGGCCCGGAGTCCGGGCCGAACAGGAGGAGCAGGGCCACCACCAGGGCGAAGATGCTGGCCGACTCGGCCACGGCCTGGCCCACCAGCATGGTGCGCAGGATCGTGGGGGCGGCCTGGGGTTGGCGGGCGATGGCCTCGGCGGCCCGGCCGGCGGTGAGGCCTTCGCCCAGGGCGGAGCCGACCGCGCCGAGCCCGATGCACAGGGCAGCGCCCGCGAAAGCGGCGAGGGAGAGGTCCATGGGCAGCGACTACTCCTGGATGGCCACGGAGATGTAGGTGAGCGTGAGCATGGCGAACACGAACGCCTGGACCGTTCCCACGAACAGCCCGAAAAAGGCGTACAGGAACGGGGGGATCAGGACGTAGTGAACCAGCCGGGACACCACCGCGATGATGATGGCCCCGCCCATGATGTTTCCGTACAGGCGGAACGAGATGGACACGACTTTGGCGAGTTCTCCGATCACATTGAGCGGGAACATGAAGAAGAACGGCTGGAAGTACTCCTTGACGTAGGCCTTCCACCCCTTGACCCGCAGGGCCGTGACGTGGGCCACCACGAAGCCGATGAGGCCGAGGCCGAGGGTGGTGTTCAGGTCCCGGGTAGGCTCCTGGAGAAGGGGCACCACCCCGATCCAGTTGGACACGAGGATGAACAGGAACAAGGTGGCGATGAAGGCGAAGTAACCGGGCCCGAGCTTCCCCAGGCTCTCGTCGACCAGGTCGCGGAAGGCCTCGATCACGGACTCGACGGCGGCCTGGAACGGAGAGGGCACCAGGCCGGGCCGCCGGGCGGTCCAGACGCCCAGGGCCAGGAGCAGGATCATCACCAGCCAGGACATGGCCAGGGTGACGGCGTTCAAGGTCACGGTCCGGCCGTTGACCGTGAACACCCAGTGGGGGATGGAGAGGATCTCTTCCATGTGACCTCGGTCGTTGGTCGTCAGTCGTTGGTCGTCGGTCGGGGGCCTTCGGCCCGCTGGGCGGCTAGGCAGCTAGGCGGCCGGGCGGCTCTCGAACCGCGCCAGAGCTCGGGGCATGGGGACCAGGGACCAGAATTCAGCGGACCGGAGACAGGAAAAACCACGGGCGTGCTCCTGCATCCGACGCTGGAACCTGTCCTCTGAATTCCGTTTTCTGGTTCCTGAACCGCAGGCCCCATGCCTCCGGCGTGAAGGCCCCGGACCAGCGGAAGTTACCCTTCCCCGTTGTACGGCCCCCCAGGGGCCTGATGGGGTTTCCACGGGATTCGTGCCCCCGCTGCATCAGGTCCGGGTGGCGTCGAGGGCCAGGAGCGCGGTCGGGACCAGCAGGCCCACAGCGGCCGCGGCCAGCGCGGTCCGGGAAAAGGTAACCGCGACGGCGAGAAAGGCAAGCCGCAGGGCCGTGCGGGCGAGGGCACCGAGGGCCGCCCGCCGGCTCGCCGTTCGGGGATCGGGCGGCAGGCGCCGGGCCACGGCCGCATGGAGCAGCAGGGCCAGGGACCCGCCGAGCAGGCCCCAGGCCGCGCCGAGGGCCGCGTGGCCGCCGCCCAGGGCCCCCGCCGCGGCCACCGTGGCGAGACCGACCAGGGGCAGGCGACCGGTCACGGCTTGTTCCTGCGACGGCCGGGCTTGTCGAAGGCGTCCATGGCGATCCGGTACACGGTCCAGATCCCGGAGAGGGCGCCGAGGGGGATGAACACGGCCTTCCACAGCCCGCCGGTGCCCATCCACCGGTCGAGCCCGTGGCCGATGGCCAGGCCGATGCCCACGGCCGCGGCCATGGTGAGGCCCAGGTGGGTCACGAGGCCCAGGTTCTCACTGAGGTCCTTGAGCTCCTTGGGGTCGATGCCCCAGCGCTTCTTGGATCGGGCCACCGCCCACCTCCCGACCGCCGAAGGCCCCAGGGCTCAGGCCGGCGACGATTCGAGCAGTTCTAAGATGCGATCCAGGTCGTCGAGGTTTCGGTACTCGATGGTCAGCCGGCCGGAGCCCTTCTTGCGGCCCGGCACCACGCGGACCCGGGTTCCGAACCGGCGGGAAAGGCGCTCCTCGAGCGAGCGCACGTTGGGGTCAGGGGCCGGAGCCGCCGGCCTGCGGGGCCGGGGTCGCCGGGCGAGCTCCTCGGCCTGGCGGACGGACAGGTTCTTTCGGAGGATCTCCTCCAACAGCCCCAAGCGGTCGGCCTCGTCCTCCAGGCTGAGGATCGCGCGGGCGTGGCCGGCCGTGATCCGGCCGGAGCGAAGGGCGGTCAGGGCCCGGTCGGGCAGGGTGAGGAGCCGCAGGGCGTTGGCCACGGCCGGCCGGGACCGGCCGATCCGCCGGGCGAGCTCGTCCTGGGTCAGGCCGATGCGCTCGATCAGCACCCGGTAGGCGAGGGCCTCCTCCACCGGGTTGAGGTCCTGGCGCTGGAGGTTTTCGACCAGCGCGAGCTCCAGCACCTCTTCGTCGTCCGCATGGCGGAGAATTGCTGGAACCTCAGTGATCCCGGCAAGTTGCGCCGCTCGCCAGCGCCGCTCTCCGGCGATCAGCTCGTACCCGCCGGCGGGGTCCTGGCGCACGATCACGGGCTGGACCAGGCCCTTTTCCCGGATGCTCTGGGCGAGCTCGTCCAGGGCCTCGGGGTCGAAGTCCTGCCGGGGCTGGTGGGGGCTGGGGTGGATCTCCTCCACGGGGCAGAGGAAGTACTCCCCTTCGAGCCGGTCGGGCAGGAGGGCGTCCAGGCCGGTTCCGAGGGCCGGTCGTCTCTTCTTCGTCATGGGCGGGCTCCCGAGGGCATCAGGCGAGGAGCTCCCGGGCCATGCGCAGGTAGCTCTGGGCGCCGGTGGACCGGACGTCGTAGAGCAGGGCGGGCTTGCCGTGGCTGGGGGCCTCGCTGAGGCGCACGTTCCGGGGAATCACGGACCGGAACACCTTGTCGCGGAAGTGGCGGCGGACCTCCTCGGCCACCTGGTGGCTGAGGTTGTTGCGGGCGTCGAACATGGTCAGGAGGATTCCCTCGACCTGGAGCCGGGGGTTGAAGCTCCGGCGCACGGTGCGGATGGTGGTGAGGAGCTGGCCCAGGCCTTCGAGGGCGTAGTACTCGCACTGCAGCGGGATGATCACCGCGTCGGCGGCCACCAGGGCGTTCACCGTGAGGAGCCCCAGGCTGGGGGGGCAGTCGATGAACACGAAGTCGTAGCGGTCGCGGATCTCGGCCAGGGCGGTGCGCAGGCGGTACTCCCGGCGGTCGGCGGCCACGAGTTCGACCTCGGCGCCGGCCAGGTCTCGGGACGCGGGGATCAGGCTCAGGTGGGGCACCTGGGTGGGGCGGACCAGGTCGGCCGCCGGGGCATGCCCCAGGAGAAGGGGGTAGGCCGACGGTTCCCCTGGAGCGAGGCGCACGCCGAGGCCGCTGGACGCGTTGGCCTGGGGGTCCAGGTCGACCAAGAGGACCCGTTTCTCCGCGGCCGCGAGCGAGGCGGCCAGGTTCACGGCGGTGGTGGTCTTGCCCACCCCGCCCTTCTGGTTCGCGGTGCAAAGGATCCTACCCATGGCGTCCTCCCGAGGCGCGGTATGGTAGCACAGGGGGGCGGAGGGGGGAACGTTTTTGGGGGGGCGGGAAGGCTGGAAAGCTGGGAGGCTAGAAGGCTGCGAGACCCCAGGCGTTGCAGGACATGGCATGGGGCCTGCTCGAAGTGGGGCGCCGCTTTGCCGGGGGCATGGCCGTTTTTCTGAGTAACCACTCTAGGCGGCGAGACCGTTGGGCAGCGGGCCGCGGTCCCAGGCCCGTGCGGGCCGGATGTTTCACGTGAAACATTCCGGTGGAAGCGCTCTTCAAGACAGGAGTCCGACAGAGAGCCTCTCGGGTAGGCAGGGGGGCTGTATGCTGGGTACGCCCATGCGGAGAGTCTCGGTCCGAGCTTTGGCGCGGTTCGAGAGCCGCCTAGCGGACCGAAGGCCCCCGACCGACGACCGTTGACCGTAGACCGACGACCGAAGTTACTGGGAACCCCTTCGGCCGCTGCGCGACCCTACAACGGAGAAGGGTGACGTGCGTTGGTCCGGGCCATTGCCGGCGGCGGGCATGGGGCCTGCTTCCGGCCGCGCGCGAAGCCGGACATTGAGATTCGCCGCGCAGGCAAGGGGCACCGGCGGTGGCCCCATGACCGTTCGACGGGACCCGAACGAACTCACGGTGCGAGCGTTGGAGGCGCTGCGCGGCGAGCCAAGGAGCCGCGCGCGGCTCTCCAGCAGCCCCCTTGCCCCCGACCGTGATAGTGATAACAAAGAGGCGTGCTGGCACTTAGAACGCTGGGAAACCATAGGGGTTTTTTAAGCCTCCTGGCATCCCAGCCTCCTAGCGTCCTAGCGGGCCGAAGGCCCCAGACCACCCCGGTACACGAGCAGCGATCGGGGACCCAGGCCGGGCAGGCGGGGGAGGTCCCGGCGGGCCACCAGGACCCAGCCGGGCGGCTGGATCGCCGGCTCGCCGGCGCGGGGCAGCACCACCGCGCCGCCCGGGGCGAGGAACGGGGCGGCCAGAAGAAGGGCGGCCTCGATGTCGGCCACGGCGCGGGCCGTTACGGTGCGGAAGGCCGCTGCGAGCTCCGGGTGCGGCTCGAGGATCTCGGGGGCCCGACCCTGGAACACGGTGACGTTCGGCAGGCGGAGGACGCGGGCGGCGTGGCGGGCGAAGGCGACCCGCTTCGATCGGGGTTCGAGCCCGGTGCAGGCGAGTTGGGGGTGCACCAGGGAAACCGGCAGCAGGGGAAGACCGGGGCCGGTGCCGATGTCGAGAAAGGGGCCTTCCGGCGGCTCTGGGAGAAACGGGAGCAGGGCGTCCGCGATCTGCAACCGGACCCCCTCGAGGGTTCGGGGGCCCACGAGCCGGATGCGCCGGTTCCAGCGGTGGAGCTCGGCCGCTAGGGCCTCGAGCTTCTCCCACGGGAGGTCGGGGCGGACCGCCCGAAGGGGGGCCCAGGGGTCAGGGGCCGCCGGCATGGCTCACAGGGCCCCGATGCGCTTGAGGTGGACCAGGAGTACGGGTCCGGCCGAGGGCCGGACCCCCGGGATCCGGAGGGCCTGGGCCAGGGTGAGGGGACGGGCCTCCTGAAGGATTTGGCGAACCTCGGTGGCGAGGCCTTCGATCCGGGTGTAGTCCAGATCCGGGGGCAGGGGGGTGGCCTCGAGGCGGCGCACCTGCTCGATGCCCTCCAGGTCGCGGCGCACATAGCCCTCGTACTTCACCTCCACCTCCGCGGTCACGGCGTCCCGGGGGTCAAACGGAGGCCAGCCCTCGGCGAGGGGGCGGAGGGCCTGAAGGGTCACCCCGGGCCTGCGGAGCAGGTCCTCTAGGGCGGCCGGCTCTCGCAGGGGCGAGGAGCCGGCCGCGGCCAGCACCCCGTTCACGGCCGGCCCCGGCCGCACCCGCGTGGCACGCAGGAACGCACGGAGCTCGGCCAGGCGGTCCTTGCGGCGGCGGAACCGGGCCTCGCGTTCTGGGGGTACGGCGCCGACCCGCAGGCCCAGGGGGGTGAGGCGCAGATCGGCGTTGTCCTCCCGGAGGAGCAGACGGAATTCGGCCCGGCTAGTGAACATGCGGTAGGGCTCCTTCGTGCCCTTGGTGACCAGGTCGTCCACCAGCACGCCCAAGTAGCCCTCGTGGCGGGCCACGGTGACCGGGTCGGAGCCGCCGGCCCGGAGGGCCGCGTTGATCCCGGCCAGGATCCCCTGGGCCGCGGCCTCCTCGTACCCGGAGGTGCCGTTGATCTGGCCGGCCAGAAACAGCCCGGGGATCCGCTTGGACTCCAGGGTGGGGAACAGGTCCCTGGGGTCCACGAAATCGTACTCGATGGCGTACCCCGGCCGGAGGATCTCGACCTCCTCCAGGCCCGGGATGGATCGGAGGATCGCGACCTGCACGTCCAGGGGGAGGCTGGTGGACACGCCGTTGGGGTAGACCTCTGTGGTGTCCAGGCCCTCGGGCTCCAGGAACACCTGGTGCCGCTCGCGGTCGGCGAACCGGACCACCTTGTCCTCGATGCTGGGGCAGTACCGGGGCCCGATCCCCTCGATCACGCCGGTGTACAGGGGGGAGCGGTCCAGGGACGCGCGGATGATCTCGTGGGTGCGGGGGGTGGTGTAGGTGATGTGGCAGGGCACCTGGGGTCGATCGATGGCCGGGGTGTCCGCGCTGAACGGGAGGGGGTGGGGGTCGCCCGCCTGCACCTCGAGGGCGTCCCAGCGGATCGTGCGGCCGTTGAGCCGGGGCGGGGTGCCGGTCTTGAGCCGGCCCATGGGGAACCCGAGCTCCCGCAGGTTCTCGGCGAGCGCCCGGGACGGGGGCTCGCCGGCCCGGCCAGCCGGGAACCGGTTCAGCCCCACATGGGCCAGGCCGTTCAGGAAGGTGCCGGGGCACAGCACCACCGTGCGGCCCGGGTACCGGACGCCCTCCCGGGAGACCACCCCCCGCAGCTCCCGGCCCTGGACCCACAGGGCCACCACCTCGGCCTGGTGGACGGTCAGGCCCGGCTGGGTCTCCACGGCCCGCTTCATGTGGGCGCCGTAGGCCGTGCGGTCGGCCTGGGCGCGCGACGCCCACACGGCCGGGCCCTTGCGGGTGTTGAGCCTGCGGAACTGGATGCCGGTCGCATCGATGGCCCGGCCCATCTCGCCCCCCAGGGCATCCACCTCGCGCACCAGGTGGCCCTTGGCCAGGCCTCCGATGGCCGGGTTGCACGACATCTTGCCCACGGTGTCCAGGTTGAGGGTGAGGAGCAGGGTTCGGGCCCCGATGCGGGCCGCGGCCAGGGCCGCCTCGATCCCCGCGTGGCCCGCGCCCACCACGATCACGTCGTGGCTCTGGTGCCAGTCCATGCCGTTCCTCCGGCCTGGCCGGAATGTTTCACGTGAAACATCGGTCTTCGGTCGACGGTCGAAAAGTGATGTCTCGCCGGTACGGCCGAGCCCGCTATACCATCCAACGGAAAGCCCCATCAGGCCCCTACGGGGCCGGGCAACGGGGAAGGGTGACTTTCGTTGGTCCGGGGTTTTCTCGCCGGAGGCATGGGGCCTACGGTTCAGGAGTCAGAAGACGGAATTCAGAGGACAGGTTCCAGCGTCGGATGCAGGAGCACACCTGTGGTTTTTCCTGCCTCCGGTCCGCTGAATTCTGGTCCCTGAAACCATGCCCCGAGCTCTGGCGCGGTTCGAGAGCCGTCCGGCCGCCTAGCTGCCTAGCCGTCCAGCGGGCCGAAGGCCCCCGACCGACGACCAACGACCGAAGTTACAGGAAGGAGCCGCCGCTACTTCCCGATGCAGAACCGGGAGAAGATCCGGTCCAGCACATCCTCGGGTGCGCCCCAGCCCAGGAGCTCGGCCAGGTGCCGGCGGGCCCCGTGCACCTCGCTGGCGGCCACCTCGGGGAACTCCCCCCGTCCCAACAGCTCGGCCGCCCGGCGCACGCACGCGAGGGCCTGGGCGACCAGGGTGCGGTGGCGCTCCCGGGTCAGCGGAGCCTCCCCGGACGGACCCCCGCCCCGGAGGGCCAGCCGACCCAGCTCCTCCACGAGCCGGGGGATCCCCTCCCCGGTGCGCGCCGACACCAAAAGGGTCTGGACCCCGTGGTCCTTGCGGATCCTCTCGGCCGGGCCCGGGCCCCGGTCGGCCTTGTTGACCACGGCCAGAAAGCCGGGCCGAGGGGACAGGCGGTCCAGCTCCCGGGCCTCCTCGGGCAGCAGGGGCCGGCCGGCCTCGCACACGAACACCACGGCGTCGGCCTCGTCCAGCACCCGGCGCGCCCGGCGGACGCCCTCCTCCTCCACCGGGTCGGCGGCCTGGCGGAGCCCGGCCGTGTCCACGAGCCGCACCGGAACGCCCGCGGCCTGGGTCCACCCCTCCACCAGGTCCCGGGTGGTCCCGGGCACCTCGGTCACGATGGCGCGGTCCTCTCCCACCAGGCGGTTGAGCAGGCTCGACTTGCCCACGTTGGGCAGGCCCACCAGGGCCACGGTGAACCCCTCACGGGCCGTGCGCCCCCAGGCGAAGGTGGAGAGCTTTCTCTCTATTTCTTCTTCGATATCGGATAGTTGGGATGAGATCGCCCCCCACTCGGGGGTGCCCACGTCCTCCTCCTCCGGAAAGTCCAGATGGGCCTCCAGCAGGGCCAGGGCCCGGGCGAGCCGGTCCTGCCAGCCCCCCACCTCTTGGGACAGAGCCCCGGCCAGGATCCGCTCGTGGGTGCGCAGGGCCTCGGTGGTGCGGGCCTGGATCACGTCGAGGACCGCCTCGGCCTGGACGAGGTCGATGCGGCCGTTGAGGAAGGCTCGGAGGGTGAACTCCCCGGGCCGGGCCAGCCGGGCCCCGGCCGCGAGGCACGCCTCCAGCACCGCCCGGGCCGCGGCCAGGCCGCCGTGGCAGTGGATCTCGAGAACGTCCTCCCGGGTGTAGGACCGGGGCCCGGGCATCCACAGGGCCAGCACCTCGTCGACGGGCCCGCCCCGGGCGTCGAGGGCCACGGCCAAGGTGGCGGAACGGGGGGCCAACGCATCCAGCGGCTCCCCGCTCTTCCTGCGGAGCACGGCCCGGGCCACCGAGCCGGCGGCCGGCCCGCTCACGCGGACGATGGCCACCCCGCCGACCCCGGGAGGAGTGGCCAAGGCGGCGATGGTCATGACGTCACGCCGGTGCGGTCTTCCGGGTCTCCCGCATCATCCAGGCTTGCTGGGCCACGCTCAGGACGTTGTTCACCAGCCAGTACAGCACCAGACCCGAGGGGAAGTTGAGGAACAGGAAGGTGAACACCACCGGCATGCCGTACATCATCATCTTCATCTGCCCCTCGTTGGCCCCGGTGGCCGGGGTCAGCTTCTGCTGCAGGAACATGGTGGCCCCCATCAGCAGCGGGGTGATGTAGTACGGGTCCTTGGCGGAGAGGTCCTGGATCCACCAGAAGAACGGGGCGTGCCGAAGCTCGATGGAGCCGAGGAGCACCTTGTACAGGGCGAAGAACACCGGGATCTGCACCAGCATGGGCAGGCACCCGCCCATGGGATTGACCTTGTGGGTCTTGTAGAGCTGCATCATCTCCCGGTTGAGCCGCTCCTTGTCGTCCCCGCACTTCTCCTTGATCCGCTGGAGCTTGGGCTGGATCTCCTTCATTTTTTGCATGGACCGGTAGCTCTTGGCGCTCAGGGGCCAGAAGATGAGCTTCACCAGCACCGTGAGCACGATGATCGCCACGCCGTAGTTGCCGGTGACCCGGTAGATGGCCTTCAGGAACCACAGCAGGGGCACGGCCACCGGATGGAAGAACCCGTAGTGCACCACCTCGGTCAGGTTCGACCCCAGCGGGGCCAGGGCCTCGCGGAGCTTCGGGCCGGCGAACACCCGCAGCTCCTGGCGCACCGATCCGCCGGGGGGGATGTCGGCCGCCGGAAACCGCAGCTCGGCCACGGCAACGTTCTCCCGGCCCTGGAACCGGCCCACCCGCAGCTCCTGCACCTGACCCTCCCGGGGCAGGGCGGCCACCAGGAAGTACCCGTCCACGAAGGCGGCCCATCCGATGCGGCCGGCCTCGGTGACCCCCTCTTCCAACTTCTTGAGCTTGACCTCTTCGTACTCCCCGTCCTTGAGGTACGCCGGCCCGTGGAAGTTGTACCGGCTCATCTTGTCCTTGGTGGCGGCGGTGAAGTCTCGGATCATGGTCCAGGCGATCCGGTCCGACACGGGCGCGGTGCCCAGGTTCTCCACGTCGACCCGCACGTTCAGGGCGAACCCCTCCGGAGGGAGCTCGTAGGTCTGGACCACCCGAAGGCCGTCCGGCCCCTCCCAGGCGAGCACCACCCGGCGGTCGGTGGCGTCCACGATCCGAAACACCGCCTTCCCGGGCTGGTTCCGGCCGAGCAGCCGGACCAGGCCCACCCGATCCAGGCCCGAGGGCGAGGCCAGGAGCGACACGGGCCGGTCCCCGTCCTCCCCCTTGTCGAGGTAGCCCTTGAGCTCCACCCGCCGAATCGCGGCCCCCAGGGAGCTGACCTCCACCCTCAGGTCCCGGTTCTCCAGCACCCGGGTCTCCACCTTGGCCGGGGCGGCCGGCGGAGGAGCGGGCGCAGGCGCGGGAGCCGCCGGGGCCGGGGTCCGGACCTCGGGCGCCGGCGTCGCCTGGGGGGCCTCCTTGGCGGCGGGCTGGGCCGGCGGTTCCCCCTTCTTGGGCGGAGGCGGGGCGAAGAAGTACTGGAACAGGACCAACACGGCCATGGACAGCACCACGGCCAGGAGCGTACGCTTGGTTTCCATCGTTTCTATTCCCTGGTTCAGGAGTCGGGCACGGGGTCGATGCCCCCGGGGTGCCCAGGGTGGCAGCGCGCCAGCCGCCAGAGGGTGAGCCGGGTCGCCCGCCAGAACGGCAGCCGGCCGTAGGCTTCGAGGGCGTAACGGCTACAGGAGGGGTAGAACCGGCACCTGGGGGGGAACAGGGGGGAGACGAACCGACGGTATGCGAGGATCAGTCCGGCCGCGAGTCGGCAAGCCAGGGCGCCAGGGCCCGGTCGAGTTCCCGTTCCACGTCCCACAGGGTCAGATCGGCCGCCCCCTTGCGGGCCACCACCACGCAGTCCACGGGGTGGTCGAACCGGTGGCGGTGAGTTCGGAAGTATTCGCGGATCAGCCGCTTGACGCGGTTGCGGTCGTGGGCCTTGCCCACCTTGCGCGACACCACAAGCCCCAGGCGACTCGGCGCCTGGGGCCGCGAGAGGATCACCACCGTGAAGTGGGGGCAGTGGGCTCGGCGTCCCCCCTGAAACACCCGGTCGAACTCTGCCCGCTTCCGGATACGGCATGCCCGGGGGAACCGGTACCTGGGGCGCGCGTCTACTTCCGGGGGATCTCCACCGCCAGGCGCTTGCGCCCCTTCTTCCGGCGCCGGGCCAGCACCTTGCGGCCGTTGCGGGTGGCCATGCGCGCCCGGAACCCGTGGGTGCGCTTTCGGCGGATGCGGCTGGGGTTGTAGGTCAGCTGCTGCATATGAAAACCTCCTCGGCGGTTCGCTCATGGCCGATCTCGAAACGGTTTCGGAAATGCGGAACCCTACGGCAGATTCCGTCCCGGCGTCAAGCCCCTTTTCCGCCCGGTCCGCGTACGTGCACGTGCCGTTCTGCCGGAGCCGATGTCGCTACTGCGCCTTCTACTCAGGCGAGTCCCCCGACCTGCGCGACGCGTACCTGCGCGGGGTGGAGGCCGAGGTGCACGCCTGGGGCGCCGGCGGCGGCGCCCTGGACACGGTGTACGTGGGGGGCGGCACGCCCCCCACCCTGGGCGCGGCCGGCCTGGGCCGGATCGTGGATGCTCTGGCCCGGGTCCGGGGCCTCGCCCGGGGCGCGGAGCTCACCGTGGAGGTGAACCCGGCGCAGGGGCTCCGGCTGGCCGACCTGCGGGCGATCGGGTTCACCCGGGTCTCGGTGGGGGTCCAGGCCCTGGACGAGGGATGGCTGGCCCGCCTCGGCCGGCGGCACGGCCCGGGTGGGGCCCTGGCCTGCCTGGAGGCGTGCCGGCGGGCCGGGTTCGCCTCGGTGTCGGCCGACCTCATCCTGGGCCTGCCGGGGTTGGACCCGGCGGCCGCGGCCGACTGGGCCGGAGAGTGCGTGGCGGCCGGGGCCGACCATCTCTCGGTGTACCTCCTGGAGATCCACCCCGGCACCCCCCTTGCCCGCGACGCGGCCGCCGGTCGGTTCCGGCCGGCCTCGGCCGAAGAGACCGTGGCCCAGTGGGAGGCGGTGGCCGAGCGGCTCGAACTCCTGGGTCTCTCTGCCTACGAGGTGTCGAACTTCGCCCGCCCGGAGGCCCGGTGCCGCCACAACCAACGCTACTGGGCCCAGGAAGCCTACCGCGGCCTCGGGCCCGGGGCCCACAGCTTCGACCCCGGCGCCGGGCCGTGGGGGACGCGGTGGGAGAACCGGCCGGACCTGAGGGCGTGGGCCCGGGCCGTGGGGGCCGGCCGGGTTCCGCCCCAGAGGGTGGATCGCCGCACCCGGGACGGCGCGCTCCTGGAGACCCTGTTCCTGTGGGCCCGGCGCCCCGCTCCCTGGCCCGGGGAGGCCCTGGCAGCTCTGGGGGTGGAAGCCTTGCGGGCCGAGCCCCTGCTCGCCGACCTGGAGGCGGCCGGCGACCTGGCCCCCTCGGGCCGGCCCACGCGCCAGGGCATGCTGCGGGCCGACGGCATCGCCCGGTGGCTGTGGGAGCGGCTCAAGAGCCGCCCGGCCGCCTAGCGGGCCGAAGGCCCCCGACCAACGACCAACGACCGAAGTCACCGGGAGGCCTCGTCAGGCCCCTGCGGGGCCGTACAACGGGCAAGGGTAACTTCCGTTGGTCCGGGGCCTTTACGCCGGAGGCATGGGGCCTGCTTCCGGCCGTGCGCGAGTGCAGCATCCGATCGCCGCGCCTTCGCATGCCGTTGCCGGAGCAGGCTGTTCGGGCGGCGACAGCGGAGGGCCCTGGAATTCGACGAAGCTACAGATGTTCGGGGGGCGCGGCGAGCCAAGGAGCCGCGCCCGGCTCTCCAGCAGACCCCATGCCCCACCGAGCGTTTGGCGGCGGTTCGGGGAAGCGGCCCGGCCGCCTAGCAGCCCAGCTGCCTAGCGGGCCGAAGGCCCCCGACCAACGACCGCAGGTTCCCCGTTCCTTGACTACCCCCGGACTCGTTGCTACGGTACGCCGCTAGCACTCCCAAGGGCGGAGTGCTAAGGCGGGAGAGCCATGACGGAAACGACGCTCAAGGATCGGGACGCGAGGATTCTCGGCGCGGTGGTGGAGGAGTTCGTCCACACCGCCGAGCCGGTGGGGTCGCGCAACCTGGTCAAAAAGTACCGGCTCGAGATCTCCCCGGCCACGGTGCGCAACGTGATGGCCGACCTGGAGGAGATGGGGTTCCTGTACCAGCCCCACACCTCGGCCGGCCGTCAGCCCACGGACCGGGGCTACCGCTACTACGTGGATCATCTCCTGCCGGGGCCCTCCCTGCCCTCGGGCCAGCGCCGGCGCCTGCGGCAGGGCATCCGGGACGCCGACCTGGATGCCTTGGAGAGCCTGCTCGAGGCCACCTCCCGGGTGCTCTCGCGGGTGGCCCACCAGGTGGGTCTGGTCGTGGCCCCCCGGATCGAGGTCCGGGTGTTCCGCCACGTGGACCTGGTGCTGCTCCGGCCGGGCCGGGTCCTGGTGATCCTGGTGACCCGGTCGGGGGTGGTCCACCACCGGGTGGTGGAGGCGCCCGAGGTCCGCAGCCAGGCCGAGCTGGAGAAGATGACCAACTACCTGAACGGCCTCCTGGAGGGGGTGCCCCTGGTGGCGGTTCGGGAGCGGATCCTGGCGGAGATGGAGAACGAGCGAGTCCAGTACGACCGGCTGCTGCGCCAGGCTCTGGAGCTGGGCTCGCGGGCCGTGGGCGCCGACGAGGACACCGGCCAGGTGTACGTGGGGGAGCCCCTGCGGATCTTGGAGCAGCCGGAGTTCCAGGACCTGGGCAAGATGCGCCAGCTGTTCGAGGCGTTCGAGCGCAAGGGGATCCTGCTGCGGATCCTGGACCGGGCCGTGGAGACTCCGGGCGTGCAGGTGTCCATCGGCTCCGAGAACCCGGTGGCCGACCTGCAGGGGTGCTCGGTGGTGGCCACGGCCTACGGCCGCGACGACCGGCCCATGGGGGCCCTCGGGGTGATCGGGCCCACCCGGATGCCCTACGGTGAGGTGATCGCCCTGGTGGAGTACGCGGCCCGGCTGCTGGGCCAGGCCCTGGAGCGGCTGTAGGTTCGAGAGCCGCCCGGCCGCCTAGCCCGCATTATTCATGAGCGTTCGTCGCGAAACCGTCGAGTGTGCGTCAGATCGGGGCAAGCGCAGCGCCGAGGGGCGCAGGCGTACTGGACGGTACGTCGAGCCCCGAGGCGCGAGCACGCCCCGAGATGGCGTGCAATCGGCGGTTGCAGCAGAAGGCTTCATGAATAATGCGGGCTAGCAGCCTAGTATCATGGTTCGCAAGTTCGTGCATTCCCGAGGGGGTGGGGCTGGGGGCCCCTCCTTCGCTGAACGGCCTCGCAGGGGCCGCCTCGGCGCGGTCCGCTGCGGCGCGTGAGGGCACGCGCCGCGGCCGCTCCCCTGGCGCCGGGCGGCCCGGGCTGCTCGGCCGTCGCGCTTCGTCGGGGCCCCCGGCCCCACCGCCGGGATGGATATACTTCTTTGTGGAACGGAAACACTAGCCGCCCAGCGGACCGGAGGCCCTGGCCGCCCAAACGAGAATCGGAGAGACCGGACATGACCGACACGAAGGACGAGGTGCGGACCGACACGGAAGAGCGGGCTGCCGCCCCTGACACCCCCCCGGGGGAGGGGGAGGCGCCCGAGGCCGCCGAGACCCAGGCCGGCCCGGACGAGGCCCGCGAGCCGTCGGCCGAGGAGCTGCTGGCCCGGCGCACGGCCGAGCTGGAGGAGGCCCAGAAGCGGGTCCTCTACCTGGCGGCCGAGCTGGAGAACTACAAGAAGAGGACGGAGAAGCGGCTCAAGGAGGCCGTGGAGTACGGCGCGGAAGGGCTGCTCAAGGATCTGCTGCCCGTGCTCGACAACCTGGAGCGGGCCGTGGATCACGCCCGCCAGACGGGGTCCGAGGGGTTCGAGGCCCTCCTGGAGGGCCTGGGGCACGTGCTCCAGCAGTTCCGGGACGCCTTGTCCCGGCACGGGGTGGAGCCGGTCCCGGGTGAGGGGGAGCCGTTCGATCCCTACGTGCACGAGGCCATGGCCCAGGTGCCCGGCGAGGAGAACGGCAAGGTCCACCAGGTCTTCGAGAAGGGCTACCGGCTGAAGGGGCGGCTGCTCCGACCCGCAAAGGTTGTGGTGACCAAGGTTGCCCCGCCCCAGGGCGATGGTTAAGGTACGCGCGCCCCGATCCGGGGCGGCGACCGACCGAACGAGAATCCTGATAGAGGAGGCAAACCCATGGGAAAGATCATCGGCATTGACCTGGGGACCACCAACAGCGTGGTGGCGGCGGTTCTGAACGGGGAGCCCACGGTCATCCCCAACGCGGAGGGCAGCCGGACCACCCCGAGCATGGCGGCCATCACCGAGGACGGCCAGCGGCTGGTGGGGCAGGCGGCCAAGCGACAGGCCGTGACCAACCCGGAGAACACGCTGTTCGCGATCAAGCGGCTGATCGGCCGCAAGTACACGGACCCCGAGGTGGAGAAGGACAAGAAGATGGTTCCCTACCAGATCGTGGAGGGGACCAACGGCGACGCCTGGGTGGAGGTGCGGGGCAAGAAGTACAGCCCGGCCGAGGTCTCGGCCTGGATCCTCCAGAAGATGAAGCAGACCGCCGAGGACTACCTGGGCGAGCCCGTGACCGAGGCGGTGATCACGGTGCCGGCCTACTTCAACGACAGCCAGCGCCAGGCCACCAAGGACGCCGGCCGGATCGCGGGGCTCGAGGTCAAGCGGATCATCAACGAGCCCACGGCCGCGGCCCTGGCCTACGGCCTGGACAAGGAGGGCGAGAAGAAGATCGCGGTGTTCGACCTGGGCGGCGGCACCTTCGACATCTCGATCCTCGAGCTCGGCGAAGGGGTGTTCGAGGTCAAGGCCACCAACGGCGACACCTTCCTGGGCGGCGAGGACTTCGACAAGCGGATCATCGACTACCTGGCCGACGAGTTCAAAAAGGAGCAGGGGGTGGACCTCCGCAACGATCCCATGGCCCTCCAGCGGCTCAAGGAGGCCGCCGAGAAGGCCAAGATGGAGCTGTCCACCATGACCGAGACCACGGTCAACCTGCCGTTCATCACGGCGGACCAGAGCGGGCCCAAGCACCTGAACATGCGGCTGACCCGGGCCAAGGTGGAGCAGCTGTGCGCCGACCTCCTGGACAAGCTGGAGCCCCCCTGCCGCCAGGCGCTCAAGGACGCGGGGCTGAGCTCCTCCCAGATCGACGACGTGATCCTGGTGGGCGGCATGACCCGGATGCCGGCCGTGCAGGAGCGGGTGGAGAAGATCTTCGGCAAGAAGCCCCACAAGGGCGTGAACCCCGACGAGGTGGTGGCCATCGGCGCCGCGATCCAGGCGGCGGTGCTGGCCGGCGAGATGAAGGACGTGCTGCTTCTGGACGTGACGCCCCTGAGCCTGGGCATCGAGACCCTGGGCGGGGTGTTCACCAAGATCATCGAGCGCAACACCACCATCCCGTGCCGGAAGAGCCAGATCTTCTCCACGGCCGAGGACAACCAGTCGGCCGTGTCGATCCACGTGCTCCAGGGCGAGCGGGAGATGGCCCGGGACAACAAGACCATCGGCCGGTTCGAGCTGGTGGGCATCCCGCCGGCCCCCCGGGGCGTGCCCCAGATCGAGGTCACCTTCGACATCGACGCCAACGGCATTCTGCACGTGTCGGCCAAGGACCTGGCCACCGGCAAGGAGCAGTCGATCGAGATCAAGGCCTCGTCCGGCCTGTCGGAGGAGGAGATCCAGCGAATGGTGCGGGAGGCCGAGGCCCACGCCGAGGAGGACCGGCGGCAGCGGGAGCTGGCCGAGGAGCGCAACCGGCTGGACGGCCTGGTGTACTCCACCGAGAAGAGCCTCAACGAGTTCGGCGACCAGCTCGACGCGGCCAACCGCGCGGACGTGGAGTCGGCCCTCGGCGAGGCCAAGGAGGCCCTGAAGGCGGACGACGTGGGCCGGATCAAGGCCGCGTTCGAGCGCCTGACCCAGGCCTCCCACAAGCTGGCCGAGGAGATGTACAAGCGCACCTCCGCGTCCCAGGCCGGCGCCGGGGCCGAGGCCCAGGCCGGTGGCTCGGAATCCTCGGGCGGCGGCGACGAGGGCGTGGTGGATGCCGACTTCGAAGAGGTGAAGTAACCGCACCGGCCGCGTAACGGTTGCCAGGGGACCCCTGCGGGGGTCCCCTGTTTCGTTCGCGGCGCGAGGCCCCCTCTTCCCCCTACCCCCCGGGGCGCCGGGGCGGCTACAATGTGTCCCTTGGTTTCCCCGTCCCCTACCCCCGTCCTGCCGAGAGGGCCGTGGCACGAGTGAACTACTACGAGATCCTGGGCATCCACCGCAACGCCAGCGCGGCCGAGATCAAGCAGGCCTTCCGCCAGCTGGCGCTGCGCTTCCACCCGGACCGCAATCCCGAGGACCCCGAGGCCGAGGCCCGGTTCAAGGAGATCGCCGAGGCCTACGAGGTGCTGTCCGATCCGGCCCGGCGGGCCGAGTACGACCGGGGCGGCCGGCCCTCGCCCGGGGCGTTCCGGACCCGGGAGACCGATCTGCGGGCCCAGGTGGACGAGCTGTTCCGCGAGATCTTCGGCGACGTGTTCGGCGGCCGGGGTCCCCGGGGCCCCCGGCCCCAGAGGGGCGCCGACCTGCGGTACCGCATCCAGCTGGACCTGGCCGAGGCGGTGGAGGGCGGGGTTCGCGACCTGGAGATCCCGGCCCGCAGCCTTTGCCGGTCGTGCGGGGGCACCGGCGCCCGGCCGGGCACCCCCCGGGTGGCCTGCCCCGAGTGCCGGGGCCACGGCACGGTCCGGTTCCAGCAGGGGTTCTTCCACGTGGAGCGCGAGTGCCCGGTGTGCGGCGGCGACGGCCGGGTTCCCGAGTCCCCGTGCGCGGCGTGCGAGGGCCGGGGCCAGCAGGAGGTGGTCCGGCGGCTCCAGGTCCGCATCCCGCCCGGGGTGCAGACCGGCGACCGGCTCCGGCTGGCCGGGGAGGGGGAGGCCGGACAGCACGGCGGCCCTCCCGGCGACCTGTACGTGGTGGTGGAGGTTCGGGAGCACCCGGTGTTCCGCCGGGAGGGCCGGGACCTGGTGTGCGAGGTTCCGGTCTCCTACGCCCAGGCCGCCTTGGGCGCGGACCTGGAGGTGCCCACCCTCGGCGGGGAGCGGGTTCGGGTGCGGATCCCCCCGGGCACCCAGCCGGGCGCCGAGTTCACGGTGCCGGGGCACGGGGTGCCCGCCCGGGGCGGGGGCCGGGGGAACCTCCGGGTGCGGATCCGGCTCGAGGTGCCCAAGGCCGTGCACGGCCGGGTTCGGGAGCTGGTGGAGCAGCTGGCCCGGCTCGAGGCCCAGGACCCCGACTCTCCCCAGGCCCGGTTCTGGCGCAGGGTGTCCGAGGGGGAATCCGGGTGAGGCCCCGGCGGTTCGTCTGGGTGGCCGTTGCCGCGGTCCTGACGGCCTGCGGCCGGCCCGCGGTGAGGCCCGAGCCTCCGGTTCCGCCGGTGCAGGTGCACCGGCGGGTGTTCGGTCCGCCCGCCCGCCCGGAGTCGCCGCCCTCGCCCCCTTCTTCGCCCGCCCGGCCCGAGGCGCGGGCCCCGTCCGTCCCTCCCCCGTCTCCTCCCCCGCCGGCCGAGGCTCCCCCTCCGGCCCCGGACCCCCTTGCCGAGGCCGAGGCCCGCATCTCCCAGGGGGAGTTCGATGCCGCCCTGGCCGCGTTGGAGGCTGCCGAGCCCACCCCCGAGGTCCTGCGGAGAAAGGGCGACGTGCTGGTCGCCCTGGGCCGCTACCCCGACGCGGTGGCGGCGTACGCGGCCGCGCTGCCCGAGGACGACGACGTGGCGGCCGAGCCCCTCAGGGCGCTGATCCGCAGCGTGCTCGACGCCATGGGCGCGGCCGACCTGGAGGCGGTGGCCCGGCGGTGCCCGTTCTGCCCCGAGGGCGGCTACGCCCGTCTGCGGCTGGCCCGCCTGGCCCTGGCCCAGGGGCAGACGGACCGGGCCCTGGAGCTCCTGTCGGACCTGGAGGCCGACTTCGCGGGCGAGCCGGTGGGCCGGGCGGCGGCCGCGCTGCGAGGCCGCATCGAGGCCCGCAAGGCCGTGTCGCCCGGCACCTACGGCCTACTGGTGCCCCTCACGGGCCCCTTGGCGCCGTTCGGCCGGCGGGTGCTCAGGGGGGCCGTTTTGGGCGCGGGGCTGTTCGGGCCGGAGGATCCGGGCGTTCGGCTGCTGGTGCGGGACACCCGGGCCGACCCCGAGACCGCTGCCGCGGCCGCAGAGGAGCTGGCCCGGGCCGGAGCCGTGGGCCTGGTGGGGCCGCTCAAGGGCGAGGCCGCCCGGCGGGCGGCCTCGGCGGCCCGTTCGGCGGGGGTGCCCCTGGTGGCCCTCACCCCGGCGGCCGGGGTGGCCGGCGACGGGTCCTACCGGTTGTACCTGCCCGAGGCCGAGGAGATGGCCGTGCTGGTGCGGTACGCGGTGCAGGGGCTGGGGCTGCGCACCTTCGCGATCCTCTACCCCGACACAAACACGGGGCGGTTGTACCGGGACCGGTTCTGGGACCGGGTGGTGGCCGAGGGCGGCGAGATCACCGGTGTGGAGGCGTTCGGCGGGGACCTGGCGTCGGCCAGCGAGGCCGTGGAGCGGCTCACGGGGGTGTACGGGCTCACCCCGGAGGAGCTCCGGGCCCGGTTCCTGGAGGAGGAACGGCTCCGCCTGGCCCGCGAGCGGGAGCTGTGGGAGGCCCTGGGCGTCACCCCGGCCGAGGCGGGCGAGCCGGACGCCGCCATCCAGGTGGACGAGCAGCGCCTGGCCGAGTACAAACCCCGGCCCATCGTGGACTTCGACGCGGTGTTCCTGCCGGCTCCGGCCCTGACCGCGGCCCAGGTGGCGCCGCTGCTGGCGTTCCACGACGTGGAGGACGTGGTCCTGCTGGGGATCCGGGCCTGGAACTTCCCCGGGTTCGTGGAGGTGGGCGGCGACGCCGTGGAGGGGGCGGTGTTCGCGGCCGAGTTCCATCCGGACCGGCCGGCGAGCCGGGCCTTTGCCGAGGCCTACCGGCGGGCCTACGGCGAGACGCCGGGGGTGCTCGAGGCCTACGCCCACGACGCCCTGGCCCTGGTGGTGGCCGGCGGGGCCGAGGAGACCCGCCCCGCCCTGGCCGCCCGGCTGGCCGGGGCGGCCGCGTTCCCCGGGGTGCTGGGGCCGATCACCGCCACCGGTGGGGACCTGTGGGCCCCCCCCGCTCTTCTGACCGTCCGTCGGGGCCGCATCGTGCCGGTGGAGGAGCCCCCCACGGACCTTTCGTTGCCGAGGAATCCATGACCGAGCTGCCCCGTTTCCACCGCCTGAGCAACGGGTTCGAGGTGCTCGTGCTCCCCAACCGGGCCGCGCCGGTGGTGGCCATGGACCTGTGGATCCGGGCCGGAAGCGCGTGCGAGGAGCCCGGCCAGGGGGGGCTGGCCCACCTGGTGGAGCACATGCTGTTCAAGGGCACCGAGCGGCGGGGCCCCGGCGCGATCGCGGCCGAGGTCGAGGGCGTGGGAGGCGAGATCAACGCCTTCACCAGTTTCGACCACACGGTGTACACCCTGGTGCTTGCGAGCCGGTTCACGGAGCTGGGGCTCGACATCCTGGCCGACGCCGTGTTCCGGTCGCGGTTCGACTCCGAGGAGCTGGAGCGGGAGAAACGGGTGGTGCTCGAGGAGATCAAACGGGGCCGCGACCACCCGCAGCTCCGGCTGTCCCGGCTTCTGTTCCAGGAGGCCTACCGGGTGCACCCCTACGGCCGGCCGGTGATCGGCACGGAGCAGACCGTGCGGTCCTTCGGGCCCGACCACTGCCGGGCCTTCGTGGCCCGGTGGTACCGGCCGGCCAACATGACCCTGGTGGTGGCCGGCGACGTGGACGAGGGGGCCCTGCTGGTCTGGGTGGAGCGGTGGTTCGGGGGAGGCCGGCGGGGCCGGCCCCGGCCCCCGGCCCGGCCCCGCGAGCCCCGGCCCGACGGGCTGCGGGTGCGGTTCGAGGACCGGGAGCTGACCGAGGTCTACCTGAGCGCGGCCTTCCCCGGCCCCTCGGCCCGGGCCCGGGACGTGGCGGCGGTGGACCTGCTCGCCGCCGTGCTGGGCCAGGGGGAGGCCTCCCGCCTCCAGCACCGGGTCAAGCTCGAGCGCAACCTGGTCCGGGTGGTGGGCGCCGGGGCGTACACCCCCCGCGACCCGGGCTTGGTGTACCTGTCGGCCGTGGCCGACCCCGAGCGGGTGGCCGAGGCGTTCGAGGCCGTGCTCCACGAGACCTTCCGTCTGCGCCACGAGCCGGTGGGGGCCCGGGAGCTGGATCGGGCCCGGCTCAACCTGGAGGCCGAGTTCGTGTACCAGCGCGAGACCGTGCAGGGCCAGGCGGAGAAGGCGGGGTTCTTCCACCTGGTGCTGGGCGACGCCGCGGCCGAGCAGGCCTACCTGGAGCAGCTCCGGGCCGTGGGCCCGGCCGAGGTGCAGGCCGCGGCCCGCCGGTACCTGCGGCCCGAGCGGGCCGTGGTGGTGGCCCTGGGGCCGTCCGGGGTTCCCGGATGGGACGGGGCTGCCGCGGCCCGGATCGTCCGGGGGGCGGCCGAGGCCAGCCGGCGGATCCACCGCCGCAGCACGGCGGTGCGGCGCCAGTGGGTGTGCCACACCCTGGCCAACGGCGCCCGGGTGATCGTGAAGGTGAACCCCCAGGTCCCCCTGGTGGCCCTGCGGGCCGGATTCCTGGGGGGCCTGCGGCAGGAGCCGGCGTCCCAGGCCGGGGCGTTCCACCTGCTGGCCCGGTCCTGGACCCGCGGAACGGCGTCGCGCAACGTGTTTGACATCGCCCACGCCGTGGACGCCCTAGGCGGGGACGTGGAGGGGTTCTCGGGCCGCAACTCGTTCGGCCTGCGGGCCGAGTTCCTGTCGCGCTACCTGGAGGACGGCCTGGAGCTGGTGGCCGAGATCCTGACCCACCCCACCTTCCCGGAGGAGGAGGTGGCCAAGGCCCGGGAGGACGCGGTGGCCGGCCTGCGGGCCCGGCGGGACAACCCCTCGGGGTTTGCCTTCCGGCGGTTCGAAGCGGCCCTGTACGGGGGGCACCCGTTCGGCCGGGACGTGCTGGGCACCGAGGAGGCCCTGGCCGGGCTCACGGCGGCAGACCTCCGGGCCCTGTACCGGGCCGCGGTGCGGCCCGAGAACCTGGCCGTGGCCGTGGTGGGCCGGGTGTCGCCCGACCGGGTGATCGAGTTCTGGGAGCGGGCCCTGGAGGACCTGGCGCCCAAGGGCGAACTGCCCCCCTCGCCCGGTTCACCGGCCCCGCCCGCCGGAGCCCAGGTCCGGCGGGAGCCGTCGCCGTTCGAGCAGGCCCACGTGGTGGTGGGGTTCCTGGGGGCCCGGATCACCGACGCGGACCGCTACGCCCTGCGGGTGGTGGACTCGATCCTGAGCGGCCAGGGCGGGCGGCTGTTCCGGAGGCTCCGGGACGAACGGGGCCTGGCTTACGCGGTCACCAGCGTGTGCGTGGAGGGCCTCGACCCCGGCTACATCGCGGGGTACATCGCCACCGCGCCCGAGCACGCCGAGGAGGCCCGGCAGGGGCTGCTGGAGGAGATGGCCCGGTTGGCCCACACCCCGCCCGACCCGGACGAGCTGGACCGGGCCCGGCGAAAGCTGGTGGGCGCGTTCGAGATCGCGCTCCAGTCCAACCAGGTCCAGGCCACCCAGATGGCCCTGGACGAGGTCTACGGGCTGGGCTACCGCTCCCTGGAGACCTTCGCCCAGCGGGTCATGGCCGTGGACGCCGAGGCCGTGCAGCGGGTCGCCGCCCGGTACCTGCGTCCCGAGGCGTCGGTCAGCGTGGTGCTCGGAGGCGGTGGTTGAGGCGCGGTGCGCGGCCGGTACGCTGGGTTTTCGTGGTCGTCGGGGCCGTCGCGGTGGGGTTGGGGATCGTGGGGATCTTCGTCCCGCTGCTTCCCACCGTTCCGCTGTTCCTTCTGGCCGCTGCGTGCTTCGCTCGAGGTTCGGAGCGCCTGCATCGGTGGCTCGTGGAGCACCGTCACCTGGGGCCGGTGATCCGGGCTTACGGCCGCGGCCGGGTGCCCCGGCGGGCCCGGAACCGGGCGCTTATGCTGATCTGGCTCACGATCCCCTTGACCGCCTTCCTGGCGGTCCGGGCTCCTTGGCTGCGCGCGGGGCTCCTGGGGGTGGGGGCCGCGGTGTCCGTCTACCTCCTGCGGCTTCCGCTGGAGGAGGCCTCAACTCCTGGGGAGGACGGGCCGATTCAGGAGGGGTGACCCGCCGGGTCGTTCTTTCCTACGGGGAGGGGGCATGGGGTCCGTGACCGAACCGATTTCCGTCCAAGACCTGATCCGTTCCATTCACGCGGTCCTCGTGGTGTTCGACCCGGAGGGCCGGGTCCGGCTGTGGAACCCCGCGGCGGAGCAGTCCCTGGCGTTGGAGGAAGGGGCCGGGCCCGAGCGGGTGGCCGAGCGGCTGGGGCCCGAGGTGGCCGCGGCCGTGCGCACCGCCCTGGCCCGCGGCGCCTCGGTGCGGGTGGACGAGGTCTCCCTCGAGGTGGGGGGCCGGCCGCGCACCTTCGGGTTCACGGTGTCGCCGATCCGGGCCGACGACGGCCCGGCCGGGGCGGTGCTCACGGGCCGCGACATCACCAGCCGGGTCCGGCTGGCGTCCACCCTGGAGGACCTGACCCGCCGGGCCGACCGGGAGTCGGCCCTGCGCCGGCTCGTGCACGAGCTGCGCACCCCCCTCAACTCGATCCTGGGAACCGCCCAGTACCTGGAGCTGATCACCGAGCCGCAGGCGCCCCCCCGCCGGTACGCCCGGCTGATCGCGGACGAGGCCTCCCGGCTCTCCCGGCTGCTCGACGGGGTGGACGAGCTCCGCCAGGCCCGGGCCGTTCGACTGCGGGCGGCCGATCCCCTGCCGGCCGTGCGGCGGGCCGTGGAGGTCATGGCGCCCCTGGCCGACGAGGCCGGGGTGCGGCTGGAGACCGACCTGCCCCCTTCGTTGCCCCCGGTGTCCCACGACCCCGACCGGCTGGAGGAGGTCGTTCTGAACCTGGCGCAGAACGCGGTGGAGGCGGCCGGGGCGGGCGGTACGGTACGGGTCGCGGCCGGGGCCGATCCCGAGGAGGTGTGGATCGCGGTGGAGGACGACGGGCCCGGGGTGCCCGACGAGATCCGGCCCCGCCTGTTCCAGCCGTTCGTGTCGGGCAAGCCCGGCCGGGGCCGGGGGCTCGGCCTGGCCCTGTGTCGGGAGATCGTCGAGGAGCACGGGGGCGAGATCGTGTATGAGCCGCCCCCGGGCCGAGGGGCCCGCTTCCGGGTCCGCCTGCCACGGCCATGACCGCGGCCCGTTCCGAGGCCCTGCGTCGGCTCGAAGACCTGCTGGCCGGCCGGGTCCGGGTGCCGGCCGAGGCCCTGGACCGCCTGCTGGCCGCCCTGATCCAGCGGGCCGGCCCGGAGGGCCTGCAGGCCGTCGGGCTGCACCTGGTGCGGGAGCCCGATCCCCGCAGGGCGGCGCTCCTGATCGACAGCCTTCCCCCTTCCCTGGTGGAGCCCCTGATCCCCTACCTGGTCGAGGGGGTGGTGAAGAGCCCCACCCTGCCCCGGGGGCTCGCGACCGTCCGGGCCCTCGGGGGCCTGGGCAGTCCCGCGGCCCACCGGGCCCTGACCGACATCGAGGCCAAGGTGCCCCACCCCGCCCTTCGGGCCGCGGCCGCGGCCCGAAGGGCGGAGATCGAGACCGCCCACCCGGCCCGGTACGTGTGGCTGCCCCGGTTGGCCGCGGGGGGCGAGGTCGAGGCCGCCGAGGAGATCCGACGGGGCCTGCGGGAGGCCCCCGATCCCGACCTGGAGACCCTGCTCCTGGCCGTGTGGCCCCAGCTGGAGGGGCCGGCCCGGCAGGTGGCCCTCGACGTCCTGGCCGAGAGGGGCACCGAGGTCTCGTACCGGGCCCTGCGGGAGGCCTGGAGGCCGGAGGCGCGGGACGGCGGGGCGATCCTGGGGGCCCTGGCCGGCATCGTGGGGAGACACCCTGCCCTGGCCCAGGCCGACCGGGCGTTCTGGGCCAGGGCCCTGGAGGGGGCCCTGGACGACCCGGCCGTGGGGGGGGCCCTGGCGGCCTTGGCCTGTGCCGGCACCCAGCCGCCGGACGCCCGGCTGCTGGGCCGGATGCTGGCGTCGTCGGTGGAGGCGGTGCGCCGCCGGGCCGAGGAGTGCCTGGTGCGGTGGCCGGTGGCGGAGCTGGCGGAGCCCCTGCGGGCCCTGCTCCCCCGGGTGGGCGAGGCCGAGGCGGTCCGGGTGCTCCAGGCCCTGGAGAAACAGGACGCCGGCCGCACCCTGGAGGCCTGGGCCTCCGATCCCGATCCCGGCCGGCGCACCGCGGCGGCCCGGGCGGCCCTGGCCTGCGGCCGGGACGACCTGTGGGGCCGGCTTTTGGCCGACCCCGACCCCCGGGTGGCGCTGGCCTCGGCCTCGGCCCTGGGGGAGGCCGAGCCCCGGACCCTGCTGGCCATCGAGGGCGCGCTCGCCGCGTCCCCCGTGCCGCTGGTGGTGAAGACCCTGTGCGAGTACCTGGCGGAGCACGGCGACGCCAGCTCCGGGGACGCCCTGGCCGGGTGTCTGGTGCGGGAGCCCTGGCGGGCGGCCCCTGCGGCCCGGGCCCTGGCCCGGCTGCGGCAGCGGGGCGTGCTCTCCTGGGAGTTTCTGTCCGACGGGGCGCGGGAGGCGGTGGGCCGTGCGGCCGCCGACCTGCCCCTCGAGGGGCCGGCCCTGGCCCTGTGGGGGGCCCTGATCGAAGACCTGCCGGTGGAGGTGCTCCAGACCCTCCGGGACCGGCTCCAGGCGGCGACCCAGGGCGAGACGCGGGCCCGGCCCAAGGCCACCCTGCTCCAGGCGGTGTACCTGGCGGTGGTGGGCCGGCTCCAGGTGCTGCGCACGGCGGAGCGGTGCCGCGAGGAGGCCGAGGCGCTGCTGGCCAAGCTCGAGACCGGCCGGATCCGGTCCGACCAGGTGGGGGCGCTGGCCCGGTGCTGGGTCCGGCCCGACGTCACGTTTCCCGAGGACCTGTCGGCCCGGGTGGAGGCGTTCCTGCTGGGGGTGGCCGAGGACCGGCACGCCCACGTGGGGGCCCGGGTGGAGGCGGTGCGGGCCCTGGGCTGCCGGGGGTCGGCCCGCTGCATTCCGGCGCTGGTGCGGCTGCGGCGCAACCCCCTCACGGCCCTGGCCGACACCGCGCGGGAGGCCCTGGCCGAGGTGGCCCGCCGCAACCCGGCCGCCGAGGTGGTGTCGCCGGCCGGGGACGAAGGGGGGCCGACCGTGCTGCTGGTGGAGGACGAGGCTTCGGTGCGCGACGTGTACGCCCGATACCTGCTGGAGAAGGGGTTCTCGCCCCTGCCCGCCGGCGACGGTCTCCAGGCCCTGGACCTGATCGAGAAGCTCCCGGTCGATCTGGTGGTGCTCGACCTGGAGCTGCCCCGGCTGGACGGGTTCGGGGTGCTCGAGGCCCTGGCGCGCCGCCGCCGTCGGCCGCCCGTGGTGGTGGTCACGGCCCACGGCGACCGGGCCACGGTGCTGCGGGCCGTGCGCCTGGGGGCCGACGACGTGGTGGTGAAGCCGGTGGACCTGGAGGCCCTGGTGGAGCGGATCGGCCGGCTCCTGGCCCGATGAGCACCGCGCGGCCGGTTGTGTTTTCGGCCCCGCCCGCTAGAATGCGGACGGTTTCACTCTCGCTGGACCCCATCGACCGGAGGTTCCCATGCCCCGAGTTCACTGGATCGGCGAACCGGACCCGGACGGCCGGGCCCTGGTGCTCCTCCACGGCGCCGGCGGCGTCCACCGCCTGTGGCTGCCGGTGTGGCAGCGGCTCCGGGCCCGGGGCATTCCGGCCGTGGCCGCGGACCTGCCCGGCCACGGCCGGTCCGCGCCGCCGGACGAGTGGTCGGTGGAGGGGCTCGCCGCGGCCGTGGCCGCAGGGCTTCGCCAGGGGGGCGTGGCCGCCTATGCCGTGGCCGGCCACTCCCTGGGCGGTGCCGTGGCCCTGACCCTCGCGGCCCAGGGGGCGGAAACGGTCCTGGGCCTGGCCGCGGTGGCCACGGGCGCCCGGCTGGCCGTGAACCCGGCGATCCTCGAGGGGCTGCGGACCGCGTTCGGCCCCACGGTCGAACGGATCGCCCGCTGGTGCTACCCCCGGGGAACCCCGGAGGAGGTGTGGCGCGAGGCGGTCCCGACCCTGTCCGAGGCCGGCCCCGACGTGCTCCTGGCCGACCTCCAGGCCTGCCAGCGCTACGGGCTACCCCCCGACGTCCTGGCCCGGATCCGGGTGCCCGCGGCCGTGGTGTGCGGTGACCAGGACGCCATGACCCCCCCTGAGCTGTCCCGGGAGCTGGCTGGTGCCGTGGCCGGCGCCCGGCTCTGCCTGGTGCCCGGTGCCGGGCACATGGTGATCCTCCAGGCCCCGGACGAGGTGGCCGACGCCCTGGCCGAGCTGTGGGAGGCGGCGGCGTGATCTTCTTCCCCTTGGCCCTGGTGTTCGCCCTGGTGCTGTTCCTCCTGGGCCTGTTCGTGCTGGCCTTGGTCCAGGTGGGGCTGATCGGGGCGGCGTTCGCCAAGCTGGGGCTCCCGCCCCAGGCCGTGCCCCTGGTGCTCTTGGGCAGCCTGTTGGGCAGCGGGATCAACATCCCGGTGCGGCGGATCCAGGCCCCGGCCCGGCCGGTCCAGCTGGACCTGCTGGCCCTGGGGTTCCGGTTCCGGTTCCCGGGGCTGCCCCTGCGCCAGGAGACCGTGCTGGCCGTCAACCTGGGCGGGGCCGTGATCCCCACCCTGGTGTCCCTGTACCTCCTGGGCCGGGCCGGGTCGCCCTGGGGGTACCTGGCGGCCACGGCCGCCGTGACCTGGGTGGTCCACCGGTTCGCCCGGCCGGTGCCGGGGTTCGGCATCGCGGTGCCCCTGCTCGTGCCCCCGGCCGCGGCCGCGATCGCGGCCCTCTTGTTCAGCCCGGCCGAGGCCGGCCCGGCGGCCTACGTGGCCGGCACCCTGGGGTGCCTGCTCGGCGCGGATCTGCTGAACCTCCCCAAGATCGCCCGCCTGGGCGCGCCGGTGGCCTCCATCGGCGGCGCCGGCACCTTCGACGGGGTGTTCCTCTCGGGCGTGATCGCCGTGTTCCTGGCGGGCTGACGGCCCGGCCGGCTCCTCCCCCCCACGGCTGCCTCTCGGATCGTGGGGCCTGCTGGAGAGCCGGCCGCCGGCGTTTCAGGGATCAGCAACAGAATCCAGCTTCCATAGGCCGCGAGGCGGCCTGTTTGCGAAGAAATAACTCGACCCGACCCCCGCACAGTTTCGGCGGTGGGGCATGGGGTCCGCTTCCGGCCGCGCGCGAAGCCGGGCATGAGATTCGCCGCGCAGGCACGGGGCACCAACGGTGGTTTCATGGCAGTCCGGCCGGGGACCGAACGGTTCACGGTGCGAGCGTTGGAGGCGCTGCGCGGCGAGCCAAGGAGCCGCACGCGGCTCTCCAGCAGACCCCATGCCCCCGAGACCGTGAGGCGGCGCCAAAGGGGCTGGGGCGTGCTTGGAACACTCTGGAATCAAGTAGGTTTTCATGCGTCCTAGCCTCCCAGCCTCCTAGCGGAAGTTACTTGGAAGACAGGACTCTCCTCGGCACGGTCGAATCGGACCGTGCCGAGGGAGGGGCCCTCTCCCACATTTCCCGGACCTTTGTCTCCTTGACGACCTTTGGTCTCCGAACCAGAAGCAGGCCCCATCCCCTATGCCCTCGGAGCCCCAAGAGTTCGCCCGCTTGGCCGCCGTTCCATGGGCTGGGAGGCGGGCCTGGTCGCCTCCGGGGAAAAAGGTCTCCGTGATTCTGGACACCCGAAAGAAGGCGCTGTATAAGCAAACTGACGAGTGAATCATGCAAAACACAAAGGAGCGCGTTGCGCATGAAGAAGAGCGTTCGCACCAGGCCCCGGGCCCTATCCTCAAAAGGGCGCAAAACACGGGCGGCCCTCTTGGAGGCCGCCCACGAGGTGTTCAAAGAGGTGGGGTACTACGCCGCCTCGGTGGCCCAGATCGCCCGCAGGTGCGGAGTTTCTCCGGGAACTTTTTATCAATATTTCGACAACAAGGAACAGGTTTTTCTAGAGTTGAATGATTTGGTTGTGAGTGGCTTTCTGGAAAGATCTGCCTGTATAGCTTGCAATGCGTCGGACTTTGATGGGCTGTTAAGGTCTGAGGTGGCTCTGTTGTTAGAGCATACACGGGAGAACTTTGCTTTTCATAGAATTCTTGGGGAGTCCGACCTGGTTGACAAAGTCACCATATCATATTATGAGGCCATCGCGAGGCACTACCGAGATTTTTTCCGACAACAACACCACCTCGGGAATATCGCCGGGTTCGACCCCAACCTTTTGGCCTACGCGTTGATCGGAATTTGCTACTTCAATAACCTGAACTGGGAACACAGTCCCCCGGCTTTCTCTTTTGGGGAGGCCGTCGGGTGGATCGTAGATCTTCTGAAAAAGGGAGTCGCCGGCCCTGCTCCGTGGAACGATCCCCCCGATCTCGCTCAAATCCCTTTTCGGACCCCACCGCCCAGCTCCTTCCGGACGGACGAGCCGATGAGCAAGGGAGAGCGCACCCGCCAGGCCATTTTTCGCGCCGCAGAAGCAGTTTTCGGCCGCAGCGGGTTCAGCAGGGCGAACATCGCCGACATCACCCGCGAGGCCAATGTTGCCCAGGGTACGTTTTACGTTCACTTTGAGAGCAAGAGCGACCTGATCGAGGGGTTCATCAAGCACATCAACCGAGAGGCTCGCCGGGAGATCCAACAGGCCATTGCCGGGATTGAGGACCGGAGGGAGGCCGAGCTCGTCGGTATCTGGGCGTTTTTCGACTTTCTGCGCAGGCACCGGGCCATATACAGGCTGATCCCGGAGTTCGAGATGATCGCCCAGGACGTGGGGATGTGGTACTACAACAAGATCGCCCAGGGATATCTCAAAGGGGTCAAAAAGGGCATCGAAAGGGGTCAACTCCGTGATCTCCCCCCCACCTTCCTCGTGCGTTCCATCATGGGGCTCACCCACTTTATCGGGTTGAAGTGGATCGTCTGGGCTCCGGACGATGCCGCGGAGTTTCCGTCCCCGTTGTTTGCAGACCTCGCTGAGTTCCTCCTTTATGGATTGGATCCCCGAAGGTGAGTCTTTGCTGGCCGTTGCCGGCGTGAGGCAGGGGCCCGCCGAGGGGTTCCTGGATATCTGAGGCTCTTCTGTCGTAAAGGGGCCGGCCTCGGACCTGTGGGACCCGGCCGCCCCCTCTCCCGTTTTCCCCCCCCCTCTTGAGCGACCGAGCGGGTGGCCGTGGGCTGCACCCCTCTCGCACCTCCCGCCGTTTTGCCGACCCGCAAGCCAAAACAACACCGTTTCATTTTTTTCTTGACACCCGGGAGGAAGGCCGGATAGTTTTCTGACACATGGTTCATGTCTCAGCTTTTGGGGAGTGTCTACCTTGATGCGGGATCTCGGGTCTGAAGACGTCGTCGTGGTGACAGGGGCCAGCTCCGGGATCGGTGCGGCCTTGGCCCAGGAGTTCTCCCGTCAGGGCGCGCGGGTGGCCCTGGCGGCTCGCCGGGAGGAGCGACTTAGGGAGGTTGTGGACGGATGCCCGGGCCCCACCCTCATCGTGAAAGCCGATGTGACGACGTCGCGGGGCCGGGCCGATCTGCTCGAACGGGTCGTAGGGCGCTGGGGGCGGATCGACGTTTTGGTCAACAACGCCGGCAGGGGAGCTTATGGGCCGTTCTTGAAGGCTTCCGAGCCGGTGTGGAGGGCCCTGTTTGAGGTGAACCTGTTTGCCACGGTGTTCCTGACGCAGGCGGTTCTCCCCGACATGCTGGGGCGGGGGAGGGGACTCATCGTGAACATGGCCTCCATCGCAGGGCTCGTGGCCCACGCGAACAACGTGGCGGCATACGTGGCCAGCAAGCACGCGGTGGTCGGCTTCTCGCGGGGCCTTGCCCGCGACCTCCAGGGCACCGGAGTTCGGGTCAAGGCGGTTTGTCCCCATCTCACCGACACCGAGTTTTTCGAGACGTCATGCGGGGCGGACGAGATGAGGCCCCTCGTCGCCGAGCACAGGAGTCTTATGGATTCCACAGAGGCCGTGGCCCACGGAGTCATCGAGCAGCTGGATTCGCCGGGCCTGATTCTCTTCCCCACGCCGAAGCCGGCGCAGGCCTTCGACAGGCTGCGGGACCTCTGACATGCGCACGCGACCGGTGGAAACGGCGCTGATTACCGGGGCCGGCTCGGGAATGGGGCGGGCCGCGGCCCTTCGGCTGGCCCGCGCCGGCCGGACCGTGTTCATGGCTGACATCGACCTGACCGCGGCGCGGGCCGTGGCCCAGGAGGTCGCCTGCCGTGGGGGCCGGGCCGAGGCCTTGGTCGTGGACGTGGCGAGCAGCTCTTCCGTGGCAGGGCTGTTCGAGGCGGTTCTCGAGCGGGCTCCCCGACTGGACCTCGTGGTTCACGCCGCCGGGATCCTGGGCCAGACCGCCTGGCTCGACGAGCTGTCCGATGAGGGGTGGCGCCGCCTGATGGCCGTCAACCTGGACGGCACCTTCTTCTGCTGTCGTGAGGCGGTGCGACACATGAAGGAAAGGGGCGGGGGACGGATCGTCCTGTTCTCGTCGGTCGCCTCGCTCACGCCCACCCCCGGGGCCGTGGCGTACTCGGCCGCAAAAGGGGCGGTGAACATGCTGGCCAGGTCCCTTGCCGCCGAAGCTGCCCGCCACAACGTACGCGTCAACGTGATCGCTCCGGGCTATGTCGACACCCCGATGCTGGAAGGCCTGCCCCCCGGTTTCTGCGATCACATCTTGAAAAGGACGCCCCTGAAGAGATTGGGAACCCCTGAGGAGATAGCGGCCCTGGTGGGGTTCCTCGCCTCTCCCGAGGCGGACTTCTTCACGGGACAGGTCTTCAGCCCCAACGGCGGTTTGGTGATGTGAGGCGGCGATGACGGGATTCGAGCACGTGGACGTGAGGGACGAGGGCGCAATCCGCTGGGTGGCCGTGAGAAGACCTCGGGACCGCAATTCCATCCACTCGGCCCTGATGGCAGAGCTCGGGCGCCTTCTGGACGAGTCCGAAAGGGCAAACGTCCGAGCGCTCGTCTTCACCGGAACGGGTCCCACCTACTTCATCGGCGGCGCCGACGGGGTCGAGATGATGCGGTTGGACCCGGAGCGGGGGGAGGCGTTCTCGGAGCGGTTCCAGCGCCTGCTCAGCCGGATGGAGGCGAGCCCGCTCATCCTGGTTGCAGCGATCAACGGCCTGTGCTTCGGCGGCGGATTCGAGCTCGCCCTGGCCTGCGACTTCCGGGTGGCCAGCACGACCGCCCGCATCGGGTTGCCCGAGGTCAAGGTGGGGCTCATCCCGGGGGGGGGAGGGACCCAACGCCTCCCCCTGCTGGTCGGGAGGGGCCTGGCCACGGAGATGATCCTGAGCGGAAGGCTCTACCCAGGCGACGAAGCGGCCCGCCTCGGGCTGGTCCACCGCGTGGTCGCCCCCGAGGCCCTGGAGGAAGAGACACGGAGGCTGCTCGAATCGGTGCTCCGCCACCCCGCGTACGCGCTCTCCCTGGCCAAGCAGGCGGTGCGCGCCGCCGGAGAAAGCGCGCTGGAGGATGGCTTTCGAACCGAAAGGGCCCTGTTCGGCAGGTGCTTCGAACAGACGTTCTTCTCGGATCTGATGACCGAGCAGTTGCGAAACGGATCTCTCCAAACGTCCATGGACGTCCGGGACATTCTAGGAAAGGACGAGACATGAGAGTCGTGTGCATCGGCGGCAGCCTGCGGCCCCAGAGCAACACCTTGGAGTACCTCAACCGGTGCGCCGGGATCCTGGAGCAGGAGGGGATCGAGACCGAGGTGATCTCCCTTCGCGGAAAGGAGATCCAGCCCTGCCGGGGGTGCTACGAGTGTGTGGAGACGGCCCGATGCGCCATCCAGGACGACGACTTCGCCGAGATCCTCGACAAGATGTGCGCGGCGGACGGCATCGTGTTGGGGTCGCCGGTCTACATGTCCTCGGTCGTGCCCCCCATGATGGCCCTGCTTTCCCGAGCGACCTTCGTGGCCCACTGGAACGGCAAGTTCCTGGCAGGGAAGGTGGGCGGTCCGATCACGGTCGCCCGACGGGCCGGCCACAACCTCGCCTTCTCCCAGCTCCTGCTGTGGTTCTTCATCAACGGCATCACCGTTCCCGGGTCGACCTACTGGACCGTGGGGATGGCCGGGACCGGGGGGGCCCGGGATGCGCTCGAGGACCAGGAGGGCATGGGCCACGTGGAGAACTTCGCCCGAAATCTGGCGGATGTGTTGAGGAAGATCCGTGCCTGAGCCCGGAGGAGGGAGTGCCGTGGACGGAATCGGCTGGTGGCTTCGCAAGCGCGAGGAGCTGAGCGCGGACCGGGAAGCGGTGGTGGACGGAGACCGGCGCCTGACGTACCGGGATCTCAACCGCCGGGTCAACCGGGCGGCAAGGGCGCTGCAGGCCCTGGGGGTCAAGCCGGGCGACCGGGTGGGGCTGCTGGCCTACAACCGTGTCGAGTTCGTGGAGGTGATCTTTGCCACGGCCAAGCTGGGCGCGATCCTGGTGCCGCTGAACTGGCGTCTGACCGCCCCGGAGCTGGACTACATCCTCACGGACAGCGGCACCGAGACCCTGTTGTTCGATCCCGGGCTGGAGGACCTCGCCCGAGAGCTCCGCGCCGCTGCCTGCGTGCGCCGGGCCGTGTGCCTGGGTGCGGACGCTGTCCTGGGGGCCCACGCGTACGAGGCGTGCTTGGCCGCGCAACCGGATGCCGAGCCCGAGGTCTCCCCGCTTCCGGACGGGGACACGCCCCACATCCTCATGTACACCTCGGGCACCACCGGGCGGCCGAAGGGTGCCGTGCTCAGCCAGGGCGCCAGTTTCTGGAACGCCCTCAACCTCCAGCTGGCTCTGGACTTCACGTCGGCCGACCGAAATCTCCTCGCCCTGCCCATGTTCCACATCGGGGGGATCGGGCTGTTCACCCTGCCCATGCTCTATGTGGGCGGCACGGTCGTGCTCCAGCGGACCTTCGACGCCTCCGAGGCCCTTCGGCTCCTGAGGGAGGAGAGGATCAGCCTCTTCTTCGGAGTTCCGGCGATGTTCCTGTTCCTCCTTCAGCACCCGGAGTTCGATCCCTCCGCGTTCGCCGGCGTCCGGTGTGCGATGAGCGGGGGCGCGTCCCTTCCTCCGAGCCTGGTGCAGCAGTACCACGAGGCCGGCATCGCCCTGCAGCAGGGGTTCGGCATGAGCGAGGCGGCCCCGGGCATCACCACCCTGCCCAAGAGCCTCGCCCTGCTCAAGGCCGGCTCGGTGGGCCGGGCCCTGTTCCACGTGGAGGTGCGGGTGGTGGACGAGCGGGGCGACGAGGTGCCCCGGGGCCAGGTGGGGGAGCTGGTCCTCCGGGGCCCCAACCTGATGCAGGGGTACTGGAACCGGCCGGAGGCCACCCGGCAGGCCTTCTCCGGCGGGTGGTTCCACTCGGGGGACCTCGCCCGGATGGACGAGGACGGGGACCTCTACATCGTGGATCGCAAGAAGGACATGTTCATCTCGGGCGGGGAGAACGTCTACCCCGCCGAGGTGGAGAACCTGATCTACGAGCTGCCCCAGGTCTCCGAGGCCGCGGTGGTCGGCGTGCCGGACGACACCTGGGGGGAGGTCGGGTGCGCGGTGGTGGCCGTCAAGCACGGCCACACGCTGACGGTGCAGCAGGTGCTGGAGCATCTGCGCCCCCGTCTGGCCAAGTACAAGGTCCCGAAACGCGTGGTGTTTGTGGATGCCCTGCCGCGCAACGCCGCCGGCAAGGTGCTGAAGAACGTCCTTCGGCAACAGGCCCGCTGAGGTTGCCTCTCCGGCTCGCGGCCCTGCGCGGGTCGGTTTCCCGCACCCCACGAGGAGGAAGACGATGACGGGAAAGCACGGGTTCACACTCATGTCCTTCGCTCTCGCGGTGGCCCTGTTCTCCGCTCCCCCTGCGAGGGCGACGGAGAAGCCCATCAAGATCGCCCAGGTGGTGGGGGTCACGGGCCCGTTCGAGGTCTACGCCAAGCAGTCCATCACCGGGTTCAAGATGGGGCTGGAGTACGCCACCCGCGGCACGATGCGGGTGCTGGGCCGGCCCATCGAGGTCATCGTCAAGGACACCCAGCTCAAGCCCGACCTGGGCAAGCAGCGACTGACCGAGGCCTATAAGGACGACGGGGTAGACCTGGCCGTGGGGGGCGTCTCGTCGGCCGTTGCCCTCGCGATGCTGCCCGTGGCCGCGGAGTTCAAGAAGGTGCTGGTGGTAGAGCCGGCCGTGGCCGACAGCATCACCGGCAAGGCGTGGAACCGCTACGTTTTCCGTACCGGCCGGAACTCGTCCCAGGAAGCCATCGCCAACGCGGTGGCCCTGGCCCGGCCCGGGGTGTTCATCGCAACCCTGGCCCAGGACTACGCGTACGGCCGCGACGGCGTGGCAGCCTACAAGGAGGCTGCCGAGGCCAAGGGGGCCAAGGTCGTGCACGAGGAGTATGTCCCCCTCAAGACCGCGGACTTCACGGCTCCGGCCCAGCGGATCATCAAGGCCCTCAGCCGCGTGAAGGGCGACAAGTACCTGTTCGTGATCTGGGCGGGAAAGGGAAACCCACTGGGCAAGTTGCGGGCGATGAAGCTGGAGGAGAAGCACGGGATCAAGCTCACGGCGGGCGGCAACATCCTCGCCGCGCTGAAGCTCTACAAGCCCCTGGAGGGCATGGAGGGCGCCACCTACTACTACTACGACATCCCCAAGAACGAGGCGAACCGGTGGCTCGTGGAAGAACACCGGAAGCGCTTCAACCGGCCCCCCGACTTCTTCACATGCGGGGGCATGAGCGCCGCGATCGCGGTGGTGAAGGCCATCGAGACGGCCGGATCCACGGACACCGAAGCGCTCATCACCGCCATGGAGGGCATGCACTTCCACACCCCCAAGGGGGAGATGGTGTTCCGCAAGGAGGACCATCAGGCGCTGCAGTCCATGTACCACTTCCGGATCAAGAACGATCCCGGCCTGCCGTGGGCGGTACCCGTGCTCGTGCGGGAGCTCACCTGGCAGGACCTGGACGTTCCCATCCGCAACCGGTAGCCCGGCGGGCGGGCCCCCGCGGAGGGGGCCCTGCCGCCCTCCCTTGCCCGCACCTCCCGAGGAGACAGCACCGTGGCCGAGGCCGTCCTCGAGACCCGGAACCTGACGATCCGGTTCGGTGGCAACACCGCCATCGACAACGTGAGCCTCCGGGTGGAGCCGTACACCCTCAAGTCGATCATCGGGCCCAACGGGGCGGGGAAGACCACCCTGTTCAACCTGCTGAGCGGCCAGTACCGGCCCAGCTCCGGACGGGTGCTGTTCCACGGCCGGGATGTCACCCCCCTCGGGCCGGCGGACCGGGCCCGGATCGGGATCGGCCGGTCGTTCCAGCTCACCAACCTCTTTCCCTCCCTGACGGTCCTCGAGAACGTGCGCCTCGCGCTCCAGGCCCGGGAGCGGGTGGGTCTGGTGTTCTGGCGCCGTTGCGAGGCCTACCCGGAGCTGGAGGAGCGGGCCTACGGGATCCTGGAGGAGGTGTCGCTCGAGCACCGGTGGGCCGACAGGGCCGAGGCCCTGCCCCACGGGCAGCAGCGCCAGCTGGAGATCGCGATTCTGCTCGGCCTGGACCCGGAGGTGTTGCTCCTCGACGAGCCCACGGCCGGCATGAGCATGGAGGAGGTTCCCGCCGTCCTGGACCTCATCCGCCGGATCAAGGCGACCCGGACCCGCACGATCCTTCTCGTGGAGCACAAGTTCGACATGATCATGGCCCTTTCCGACAGCATCGCCGTGCTCAAGGACGGCCGGCTCCTGTGCGACGACTCCCCCGAAGCGGTCTCGTGCAACCCGGAGGTCCTGGAGGCCTACCTCGGCGGAGGCGTGCGAGATGTCTGACCCGATCCTGGCCCTGGAGGGGGTGCACGCGCACATCGGAGGCCACCACATCCTCCAGGGGGTGTCCCTGGAGGCCCGGCCCGGGCGGGCCACGGTGCTGCTGGGCCGGAACGGGGCGGGAAAGACCACCACCCTGCGCACCATCATGGGGCTGGTCCGGGCCAGCAAGGGGACGATCCGGCTGGCGGGGGAGAGGATCGAGCGCCGGAGAACCTTCGAGATCGCCCGGCTCGGCGTGGGGTACGTGCCGGAGGACCAGGCGGTGCTGTCCCACCTGACCGTGGAAGAGAACTTCCGCCTGGCCATGCCCCGCGAGACCGAGGAGTCGGCCCGGCGGCTCGACACGGTTTTCCGGCTCTTCCCCGCCCTCAAAAAGTACTGGCGGGCCAAGGCGGGCGTGCTCTCCGGAGGCCAGAAGCAGATGGTGGCCATCGGTCGGGCCTTCGTCACGGATCACCGGCTGCTCCTGATCGACGAGCCGTCCAAGGGGCTGGCGCCCGTGGTCGTGGACCACCTGATCGAGTCGCTCCGGCACATGCGCGAGGAGACGACCGTGATCCTGGTGGAGCAGAACTTCCACATGGCCCGACACGTGGGGACCGACTACTTCATCCTGGACGACGGACGGGTCGTTCATGGGGGCCGGATGGAGGACCTGGTGAACGATCACACGGTGAAAAAAAGGTACCTGGGAATCGGGTGAGGAGCACGAAGGGATGAACGCGCTGGACGTGGCAGTCGGACAGCCCTCGGGCCGGCCGGTCAATGGTCGGCAGCTGGCCGTGGGGGCGGGGGCAGCGGCATTGGTTCTGCTGCCGCTCATCTGGATCGATCCCACCACCTACCTGGTCCTCACGGTGGCCGGCCTGGCCATGGGGATGTTGCTGTTCCTCACGGCGGTGGGCCTCACCCTGATCTTCGGCCTGATGGACGTGCTCAACCTGGCTCACGGCGCGTTCTTCGCGTGGGGCGGGTACGTGGGGTTCAGCGTGCTGCGGCGCCTCGACGTTTTGGGCTGGGTCGAGACGGGCTCGCTCGGGCAGAGCCTGGGTTCCACCCTGCTCGCCTTGGCGGCCGCCGCCGGGGTGGGCGCCGTGCTGGGGGTGGTGGTGGAACGGGTGGTGGTCCGCCGGGTGTACGGCGATCACCTGAAGCAGATCCTCATCACGGTGGGCCTCTCCCTGGTGATGGCCGAGGTGATCAAGATCGTGTGGGGGCCCAACGACGAGATGGTGCTCGTGCCCCAGGCCCTCCAGGGGAGCTACGACCTGTTCGACGTGGTGATCAACCGGTTCCGGGTGCTGGCCGTCGTGGTGGGCGTGGCGGTGTTCGGGGGGCTCCACCTCCTCCTCCGGCGCACGAGGCTGGGCCTCGTCGTCCGGGCGGGAGTGGAGAACCGGGAGATCGTGGAGGTCATGGGGTACGACATCGGCCGCATCTTCACCGCGGTATTCGCAGGCGGGGCGGCCCTGGCGGCCGTGGGCGGGGCCATGTGGGCCGTCTTCCGGGAGCAGATCCACCCCGGCATGGGCGACGAGAACCTCATCCTGGCCCTGATCGTCGTGATCATCGGGGGAATGGGCTCCGTCACGGGCTCGTTCGTGGGAGCCGTGGTCGTGGGGTTGGCGTTCAACTACGTCTCGTTCCTCGTGCCCAAGCTCGCCCTCGGCGTGAACATCCTGATCATGGTGATCGTTCTCCTCCTCAGGCCCCAGGGTCTGATGGGGCAGGAATAGGGAGGGGGAGAGCATGGCTTCCAGGGCCGTTCCTTTGAACCCGGCTGCCCGCGGCACGGGGTGGAGCCGGGACCGAACCCGCCTCCTCGCCGCGGGGGTACGCGGGCTTCTCCTGCTGGGCTTCGTCCTGGGCCCCTGGATCTTCCCGTCGTTCCGGGCCATGGACGTCCTGGCCAAAATCATGATCTTCGCGGTGGTGGTCGCGTCCTACGACCTGATCATCGGCTACACCGGGATCGTGTCCTTTGCCCACGGCATGTTCTTCGGCCTGGGCGCCTATTGCCTGGCCCTGGTGATCCACCACGGCGGTGAGCCCCGGGGATACCACCTGGTCGTGGCCCTGGTGTTGGCCGTGGGGTTGAGCTCGGTGTTGGCCTCGGCCGTGGCGTTCTTCTCCCTCCGGGTCAAGGCGATCTTCTTCGCAATGGTCACGCTGGCCCTCGCGGAGTTCGCCCACATCCTGGGGGGGCAATGGACCAGCCTCACCTTGGGAGAGGACGGGGTGTCGTTCCGTCTGCCCGGGGTGCTGGGGGTGGGTTGGACCGGAGGAGAGGTCCTGGGGGTGAGCGTGGACGGACGGCTGATCACCTACTACGCCATCCTGGGGGTATCGGTGGCGGTGTTCGCCGGCCTGCTGCGGTTCGTGGAGTCGCCGGTGGGCCGCGTGATCGAGTCGATACGGGAGA
Source organism: Deferrisoma camini S3R1 (assembly GCF_000526155.1). NCBI lineage: Bacteria > Pseudomonadati > Thermodesulfobacteriota > Deferrisomatia > Deferrisomatales > Deferrisomataceae > Deferrisoma > Deferrisoma camini. The sequence goes on from NZ_JAFN01000001.1 coordinate 3,215,710, forward strand.
ACGAGCAACGCGCCACGGCCCTGGGCTACCGGACCTTCCTTTACCAGCTCCTGGCCACCGTGGTGGGCTCGGCCGGTGCCTCGATCGCAGGGGTGTTGTTCGCCGCGTGGGTGCGCTACGTCAACCCCGAGTCCGTGCTGGGGATCCCCATCATGCTCAACATCCTCCTCATGGTGATCATCGGCGGGCTGGGCACCCTGTACGGCAGCATCGTGGGCGCCGCCTTCATCATGGTGGCCGAGACCTGGCTGCCCGAGCTCCAGACGGCTGCCTCGACCCTGCTCCCCGGGGTGGAGATCGCCCAGCGGCTGGCCGAGCGATGGGTCCTCCACTTCGGGATCCTGTTCATGCTGGTGGTGTTCCTCTTCCCCAAGGGGATCATGGGCGCGGTGCACCAGGTCTTGGCCCGGCGGGAGCCGACCCGGACAGGGGGGCAGTGACGTGACCGAAAGGAACCGCGCAGGCATCCGGAGCCTGGCCACGTACATCCCCCGAGCCTACCACCAGGCGGAGTACATCGCCGCCCAGAGCGGGACGCCGGCCGAGATCATCCGCACCAAGCTGGGGTGGTACCAGAAAAACGTCCCGGGCCCGGGCGACGGAACGGTGGCCATGGGTCTGAAGGCCGCACGCAAGGCTCTGTACTACTCCGGGCTCCAGCCCTCCGAGATCGACCTGGTGGTTTGGAGCGGGGAGGAGGTCAAGGAGTACCGCAACTGGCCCGTGGGGCCGAAGATCCAAAAGGAGCTCGGCCTGCGGCGCGCGTGGTCGTTCGACATGCAGCAGCGTTGCGGCACCACCGTGGTGGCGCTGAAGCTCGCCCGCGACATGATCCGGGCGGACCCGGGGCTTCGCAACGTCCTGGTCGTGTCCGGCTACCGCAACTCCGACCTCATCCACTACGCGAACCCGCGGGTGCGGTGGATGTACTTCCTGGCGGCCGGCGGCGCAGCCTGCGTGGTCCAGCGGGATTGCCCCGTCAACGAGATCCTCGACGGACATTTCATGAGCGACGGGTCGTTTGCGTGGGACGTCTACGTTCCCCAGGGGGGATCGGTCGCGCCGGTCACGCCCGAGGGGCTCCGCGAGGGCAAGCAGTACCTGGACGTGCTGGACCCGCAGGGCATGAAGGAGCGGCTCGAGCGGCTGTCCCTGAAGAACTGGCTGACCTGCATCGATCGCGCCCTGGAGAAGAGCGGCCTGTCGCGGGGCGACGTCGGCTACCTGGCCACCCTGCTCGTCAAGCGGAGCGCCCACGAGTGGCTCCTGGCCCAGCTGGGGCTCCGGCCGGAACAGAGCCGGTACCTGGCCGAGTTCGGTCACCACGGGCAGAACGACCAGCTCCTGTCCCTCGAGCTCGCCGTTGAGGAGGGACGGCTTCGGGACGGCGACATCGTGCTCATGCTCTCTGCAGGGATCGGCTACGCTTGGGACGCCCTGGTCCTCCGGTGGGGACCCGTAACCACGGCGCGGCATCAAGGGGGCCGGGTGCTGTTGGCCCACTCGGAGGGGAATCCATGAGTCCGTCCGAGGCCTCCATCGGGATCGTCAGCCACGGCGTGTACCTTCCCCTGCGCCGCGAGACGGCCGCCCGGGTGGCCTCCCGGGCGGGGCTCGGGAAGGAGGAGGTCGAGGCGCTGGGGATCCGCTGCAGACCCGTGCCCGGCCCTGGGGACCATCCCGTGCCGATGGCCGTGCAGGCGGCGCGCCAGGCGCTGGCTCGGGGTGGGGTCGAGCCGGAGCAGGTGGACGTGGTGATCTGGACCGGGGAGGAGTACAAGGACTACGTCGCCCAGACCGCGGCCATCCGGCTCCAGGAGGAGGTGGGCTGCCGGAACGCCTGGGCGTTCGACCTCGTGGGTCAGGGGGTCACGAGCCTTGTCGGCCTCCGGGTGGCCCGGGACCTCATGATGGGGGACGACACGATCCGGACGGTGCTCCTGGCCGGGGGCACCCGGAACGTCGACCTGGTGGACCCCCGAAACCCGCAAACCCGGTTTCTTCTTGCCTACTCGGCCTCGGGCGGGGCTCTCCTCCTCAGAAAGGACCATCCCCGGAACCGGTTGCTCGGCCTAGCGTTTCACGTGGACCCGGACATGGCCGACGCGGTGTACGTGCCGGGCGGGGGGACCGAGCAGCCCTTCTGTGAGGAGAACCTGGGCACCCCCGCGATGTTCTTCCAGACGGCGGCCCCGGCAGCCCTGGCCGAGTACCTGGCGACCCGGTTCCCCACGGGCCTGGTCGCGGTGGCCCGGGTGGCCCTCCAAGGAAGACGCCCCGACTACCTGGCCCTGCGCCACCTCCCTCCTGCCGTGCGCGAACAGATCCTCTCGACCCTGGGAATCCGCGACCGCCGGAGTGCATCGCTCGCCGAATGGGGCCATCACGGCACCAACGACGTGATCCTCTCCCTGGAGCTAGGGGTCCGGAGCGGTGCCCTCCGCAACGGCGATCTGACGGTGTTGGTGTCCGCTGGGATCGGTTTCACCTACGCCGCCGCCACCGTCCAGTGGGGCCCGGGCTGATCGGGAGAAAGGGCTTTCGCGGAACTCGGATGCACCGGTGGCCTCCATCGGCGGCGCCGGCACCTTCGACGGGGTGTTCCTCTCGGGCGTGATCGCGGTGTTCCTGGCGGGCTGACGGCCCGGCCGGCTCCTCCCCCCCCATCGGCAGCACCGATTCCCCCGCGGCCTCGGATCCCCATTTCCGATTTCCGGTGGGCGGGCCGGCCTCCTAGAATCGGAGCGCACTGCGTGCTTCCCGTTTCCGTTTCCAGGAGGAGATCCCATGGTTCCCACGGACGACCGCCAGATGTGGCAGGAGCTCGGCCTCGACCTGGAGGCCCACGACGGCCTTCTCACGGTGCTGGGGCAGGCGTACGAGGACGTGTACCTACGCCAGCCCAACCGACCCCGGGCCATGGAGTACTTCGACTTCGTGGTAAGCCAGATCCACGGGCTGCGGGTGCGCGAGCTGCTGCAGGCCAAGGAGGGGGGCCGCAAGGTGGTCGCGGCCTTCTGCGTATTCGTGCCCGAGGAGGTGGTGCTGGCCGCGGGCGGGGTGCTGATCGGGCTGTGCGGAGGGGCCGAGGTGGGGTTCGACCTGGCCGAGCAGTACCTGCCCCAGGCCACCTGCCCCCTGATCAAGAGCTTCTTCGGGTTCAAGCTGGCCCGGCTGTGCCCCTACATCGAGCTGGCCGACCTGGTGGTGGGCGAGACCACCTGCGACGGCAAGAAGAAGGCCTACGAGTCGTTCCACGCCCTGGCCCCGGTGCACGTGATGGAGCTGCCCCAGATGAAGAACCCGGCCGACCGGGTCCTGTGGCGGACCGAGCTCGCCCGGTTCGTGGACCGGATCGAGGCCCTGACGGGCAACCGCGTCACCGACCACGCTCTGCGGGAGGCCGTGGGCGTGGTCAACGCCAAGCGCCGGGCCCTGGCCAGGCTGGCGGCCCTGCGGTCCGCCGACCCGGCCCCCATCTCCGGCCTGGACGCCCTGCTGGTGAACCAGATCTCGTTCTACGACGACCCCGAGCGGTTCACGGCCAAGGTCCACGAGCTGTGCGACGAGCTGGAGGAGCGGGTGGCCCGGGGGCAGGGCGTGGCGCCGCAGGGAGCCCCCCGGATCCTCGTGTCGGGCTCGCCCATGGCGATCCCCAACTGGAAGGTACCCCGGGTGATCGAGTCGTGCGGGGCGGTGGTGGTGGGCGAGGAGTCGTGCGTGGGCTCCCGGAACTTCCGGGACCTGGTGGACGAGGGACCGGCCGATCGAGAGGAGCTGTTGGACGCCATTGCCGAGCGTCAGCTCCGGATCGAGTGCGCCTGCTTCACCCCCAACGCCGAGCGGGTCGACACCGTGGCGCGGATGGCCCGGGAGCTGGGGGCCCACGGCGTGGTGCACTACAACCTGTCGTTCTGCACCCCCTACGCGGCCGAGGCCCTGCGGCTCGACCGGGAGCTCCGGGGCCGGGGTGTCCGGATGCTGCGCCTCGAGACCGACTACTCCCAGGACGAGGCCCAGGTTCGCACCCGCGTCGAGGCGTTCCTCGAGATGCTCGCCATGGGGTGAGCCCGGGCCGGATGCGGGAGCGCGCCGGGCGGCTCAGACCGCCCCGTGCTCCCGCAGGTACTCGGCCGCCTTCTTGTCCGTCTTCAGGATGTGCTGCCGGAGCCACTCCATCACCCGCTTCTGCACCTCGATGGTCAGGGCGAGCTTGGCGGTGGACTGCTTCTCGTACTCGGCCGCGAGCTTGGCGAAGTCGCGCTTGAACGCCTCGTGCACGGCCCGGTGCCGCTCGTACTCCGGGTACCCCCCCTTGCGCATGATCTCCTCTTCGGTCTGGAAGTGCTCGACCGCGTAGCGTCCCAGGAACGCCAGCAGATCCCCCACCACCTTTCGGCCCTTGCCGGCCCGCATGGCCTGGAGGAGCCGGTTCACCTGCTCCACGAGCTCCCGGTGCTGGCGGTCCACCACCTCGATGCCGGTCTCCATGTCGGGCGTCCACTGCAGTTGAAGCATCGCTCTCCTCCGAGCACACACGGGTCGCCGGGCCCGCGGGATGGGAACTGCCGTCACGGGTCCACTTGTCGTCCCCGCGCGGCCAAAACTTGAGGGAACCCGCGGCCCCCGGCGGTGGGGCCGGCCCCTATCGACCGGTGCTCTCGGGGCGGTCTTGCCCGCGTGAACAGGGCGGCCGGCAACGGCTCACCTCCTGCCCTCGCCGTCTTCCTCCCTTTCCAGGTGCTTCAGGGGCACGTAGAACTTGAGGTACCGCTTGCCGTCGGAGTAGGGGGCGCCTGAGGGGTCCTCCACCAGCACCGTGGCCCGTTTGGTGATCCGGTTGATCCGGCCCTTGCGCCGGATCCCCTGGAACACGAACGAGACCCGGTCGCCCACCCGCAGGCCGTGGGTACGGGCCGCCCGCCGGGCCGGGGTCTCCAGCCGGTGGGTCACCTCCGTGTGGCCGAACAGGCCCCGGGCGAGCCGGCGGAACGCATCGGTCCGACAGCTCGACGTCCCGGCCGCGAGGAACTCGATCAGGTGCACCAGCTCGTGCTCGAAGATCCGCAGCAGGGCGTCGAGCCGGTCCCGGCACCCGAGGCCGTTCACCGCCACCGGTCCGCCGGGCCCGTGGAAGTTCGAGAACAGCAGGTGCGAGGAGATCACGATCTCGTACCTGGGCCGGTCCGGCCCGGGGGCCGGGCGGAAGGAGGTCTTGCCACCGGCGTGGGTCATGCGGCGCGAGAGCCGAAAACCCAGGATCTGGCCGTCGGCTCCCCCCAGGGCCCGGGTCAGGGCCCCGGCGAACATCCGCCGGTCGTAGAGCTCGAACAGGAGCCGCAGGTCCGAGGTGGCGATCCGGGTGAAGTTCCCCTCCCGCACGTGGGGCGAGCGGGCCAGGAGTTCCTGGCGCACGACCCCGGCCCTTCGGGCCGCGTCAGCCGGGGGAAGGCAAAACCTCTCGATCCACCCGTTTGGGGTGAGCGTTCTGTTGCGGGGCATGCCGCCAGCCTACGAAAACCGCCCGCCCGACACAACGACCCGGGTTCGAGGCGGTGTCCCCGGCCGCTACCAACCCGAACGAAAGCACTGCCAGACTCCATCCCCTTCGGGCGTGCGGGGTGGAGGCCTGGTTCCGGCCGGGCGCGAGCTCAACACCCGATCGCCGCGCCTTCCCATGCCGTGGTCCGCCGCACGAGCCGATCCCCTAAGGCCGGAGGGGTAAGCGGACGATGCGTCGGCCGGAGGCCGACCTCTTCGGTTTCCACGGTGTGGGGAAGAGGCGCTGTCGCGCCACGGCTGCCCCCGGGGCTTGCGGGGGTCGCCGAGATTCACTCCCAATCCACAAGGAGGTGCGACATGGAAAAGGTGACTCGCAGGCAGGTGATCGGGTCGGTCGGTCTGGTCCTGGGCGCCGGCTTGGTGGGCGGCGCGGTGGCCGGTGGTGTTCGACCGGCGTTCGCGAAAACCGAGGGCTCGGCCCAGGAGGTTCCCTGGCCCTACCGGGAGCTGGACCCGGAAACGGTCGCGGAGAGGGGTTACCAGGGGTACTACAAGAAGCACTGCATGTACGGCGTGTTCAGCGCCGTTGTGGGAGAGCTGGCCGACCGGTTCGGTGCGCCGTACAAGAACTTTCCCATGGACATGATGGAGTACGGGGCGGGCGGGGTCGCCGGCTGGGCGACCTTGTGCGGCGCCCTGAACGGCGCCGCCGCCGCGATCTACCTGCTCTCGCCCACCCCGAAGCCGGTGATCGACGAGCTGTTCTCCTGGTACACCGTGACCGAGTTGCCCGAGTACCGACCCAAGAACGCCAAGTTCGACATCGCCACCTCGGTGGCGGGCTCGCCCCTGTGCCACGTGTCCGTGGGGCGGTGGTGTGAGGCGTCGGGGTTCTCGTCGTTCTCGAAACAGCGCTCCGAGCGGTGTGCGTGGCTGACCGCCAACGTGGCCAAGAAGACGGTGGAGCTCCTCAACGCCCAGGTCCAGGGCAAGTTCACCCCGGTTCACCCGATCCCCAAGGAGATCCAGGAGTGCCGGGGCTGCCACGGCAAAGGCGGCGAGGTGGAGAACACCCGCGGCAAGATGTCGTGCACCCAGTGCCACCAGCAGGAGCCCGAGGACCATCCCGTTCCGTTCAAGAAGACCTGACCCTCCCAACGGGCGAAACGCCCCGCGGCCCGGCCCCCGCGGTGCCCCTGGCACTGCCCGGGGCGCCGGGCCGGATTTCTGCATCCCTGCCCACGCGGCCGTGGCGGGGTTCACCCTCGTCACCCGCGCCCCCCGCCGGTACCGCACCTACTTCCCCAAGCTGCGGCTCATCAGCCCCGAGGCGTGAGTGCTTGCCCGGGTGGGCCTGCAAGCGCCGGTTCAGGGCTCCGGTAGTTCCAGCAGGAACCGCCACGCGGGGACCACATCCACCCGACCGGCGTCGGTGCCCACGCGCTCCTCCTGGGTGCGGGTCACCACCAGACCCCGGGAGATTCCTTGCTCCTTCCTCTGAAATCGAGGAACTCCCGGAACGAGAAGGGAAAAAGAGCTCCCAGCCCATCACGGGAGCCCCAGGTGTCGCGCGAACTCGCTCTGGAGGGCCGGGAAGCGCCGGCATCCGGACGGAAGGGCGGCGACCCACGAAGGAAACGCCCGCTCCCATGGGCCCTCTCAAACCTCAACTGCGATGGGTTTACAAATGCGTCGCGTGAAGCCACGCTGTAAACCCTCGGGGCCGAGGATCTCGGAGTCATCTCGGATTCCGTGGCCCGGCGTCTCTTCGCGGAGTTCCGAAAGAGGGGGTGGCACCGGACGGAGCCGGGAGATGCGGTTCCCCCTGAAGAACCCCAGCGCTTGAAACGGATGGTGGTTCGGGCCTTGACGGAGGATCTGATCTCCGAAGCTCGGGCCGAGGAGTTGTTGGGCATGCCTCTTTCTGAGTTCTGGCGCCGCGAAGCCGAGCAACACGATGGGTTCCCCGCCGGTGTGGGTGGTTGACGCCAATATTCTGATCGATCTGCACCGGGGTGTGGCTCGCTCTTCTCGATCCGGCTACCTTGGGATCTTGACGCAGCCGGAGGGTGAGCCTCGCAGGGGTGATTCTTGGCGGATGGGAAGCTTCGGATCTCGTCTCCGGTCGCGTTTTTCCCGGAAAAGCACGAGGCCGGAGAGGGGGAGCCGACGGGCGTGGATGGAAGTGAGCAGATCCGATTTCTGAAGGCGCGGCTGTCGGCGGCCCTTGCGGAGTGCGAGCGGCTCCGGGAGGAGAACGCGCGGCTCCGCTCCCGCCTGGGGGCGGATCATCCGGGGGGCTCACGAGAGCCGGCTTGCGTCGTGCCGGGTGCCCCTGTCCACCGGCTGTCGCCCGCCGCGGAAAAGGTCGCCTTGTTTCGGTCCTTGTTCCGGGGCCGGGACGATGTGTACGCCCTTCGGTGGGAATCGAAAAAGGGTCGATCCGGGCCCGTCCGGGCCCCCTGATGACCGGCCGGTCCCCGGACCTTTCCCCGACTCCGTCCGAGTAGTCCAGGGGAATTTGGTCTACATCGAAAAAAAGGGCCTGCCCGCCGGGCTCCTGAACCGCCTGGTCCGGATCGCTGCGTTCCAGAACCCGGAGTTCTACCGGGCCCAAGCCATGCGGCTCTCCACGTTCGGAAAACCCCGGGTGATCCACTGCGCCGAAGACTTCCCGGAGCACGTGGGCCTGCCGAGGGGATGCCTGGACGAGGCGCTCCGGCTGCTGGAGGGCCACGGCATCGGGGTGGACCTCGTGGACGAGCGCCATGGGGGCGTGCCCTTGGACGTCACGTTCCAAGGGGAGCTCCAGGAGCTCCAGCAAGAGGCGACCAAGGCCCTGCTCCCCCACGACGCGGGGCTCCTTTGCGCCACCACCGCCTTCGGGAAGACCGTGGTGGCGGCGTGGCTCATCGCCGCTCGGGCGGTGAACACCCTGGTCCTCGTGCACCGGACGCAGCTCTTGGAGCAGTGGAGGGAACGGCTCAGCGCCTTCCTGGGGGTGCCCGTGGAGGCCATCGGCCAGATAGGCGGTGCCAAGAACCGGCCCACGGGCCTTCTGGATGTCGCGACCTTCCAGAGCCTGCACCGTAAGGGAAGGGTCAAGGACCTTGTGGCCGACTACGGCCACGTGGTAGTGGACGAGTGCCACCACGTACCCGCGTTCGGTTTCGAACAGGTCCTGCGGCAGGTAAAGGCCAGGTACGTCCTGGGTCTCACCGCTACACCCATCCGAAAGGACGGCCACCACCCGATCATCACCATGCAATGCGGCCCCATACGGTTCAACGTCGGGCCCAAGAAGGCGGCCGTGGACCGGCCCTTTTCCCACGAGGTCATCCCGCGGTGGACCTCGTTCGTGGCCGACCCGAAGGCGGCCGATGCCGGGATCCACGCCCTCTACTCTGCCCTCGCCCGGGACCCCATGCGGAACGAACTGATCCTGAGCGACGTGCGAAAAGCCCTGGGCGATGGCCGTTCTCCCCTCGTTCTGACCGAGCGACTCGGCCACCTGGACGAACTCGTAGCCCGGCTCGAGGGGGCCGGGGTCCGCCTTCTGGTGTTTCGTGGGGGGCTGGGGCGGAGGCAGCGGCGCCAGTTGGCCGAGGAGATGCGCTCTATTCCCGACAGCGAGCCCAGGGTGATCGTTGCCACGGGCCGCTCCATCGGGGAGGGGTTCGACGACGCCAGGCTGGACACGCTGTTCCTGGCGCTACCCATCGCCTGGCGCGGTACCTTGCAGCAGTACGCGGGGCGCTTGCACCGGGCCCACGCCGGGAAACGGGTGGTGCGGATCTACGACTACGTGGACGCCGGAGTCCCGGTGCTCCTTCGCATGTACCAGAAACGCGTCCGAGGCTACCGGGCCATGGGCTACGAGATCCGGGAGGGAGGGTCGAGCGGACCGGCGTCGTAAGCGGAGCCCTCCCGGAGAACCGCCCGTCACCTGTCCCCGAGGTGCTGGTCGAGCTCGCGCTGGAGGGCGGAGAAGCGCCGGTACCTGGAGCGGAGCCCCGCCACCCACCCGGGCGCCGGGGCGATGGCCTCGCAGACCGCGACCAGGTGCGCGGCGTGGCCGTAATACCGGCGCCGCGTCTTGCTGGTGACCCCGGCCATGCGCTTCTCCGCGGCCCCGCGCATGGCCCGGAACACCGTTCGGACCTCCCCGGCCTCTGTTATGCGGCGGACGCCGGCTGCCGCGAGAATCTCCTCGGGTGCCGGCGCGGCGAGCCGGGGGCCGTCTTCCGGTTCCTCCTCCTCGGGGCCCCACCCATGGGGCAACGAAGAGGAGGGATCCGGGCCCACGGCCAACAGAGTCCCGAACAGCGCAAACAGCAGGTGACCGGGATGCTCGCTTCCGGACCACCCAAGGCCCGGCGCCTCGGCGAGAAACCCGGCGGCGGCCCCGTGCTCGCCCAGCACCAGGTGGAGGAACGCCCGCTGGCACCGGGCCTCCTCCGGGCAGGCGTCCAGGGCGCGAGCCGCCCGTTCCCGGATCTCGGCCCGGCTGGTGGCCGCGCCCAGCCAGCGGCGCAACCGCAGAGGGGTTGGCGCTTCGCGCCACGCCCGCTCCAGACGGGCGGGCAGGTCCTCGCGCCCCAGTTCCTGGGCGGCCAGTGCGGCCCCGTCCAGGAACTCGGCGCGGCACAGGGCCTGCTCTGTCACGGTCTCGGCCGCTTCCTCGCAGGCCGCCAGGGCGTCCTCCCAGCGCCTCGCCTCCACGAGCGCCCTGCACCAGGCCCGCAGGTCCGAGACCCGCCCGGTGGACCGGGCGAGCCTGCCGAGCCCCTCTGCACCATCCATGCGGCGGACCGCCTCCCGGAGCCAGCCATCCTCCTCGGTATCCCAACCGTCCCGGCGGTCGGCCGCGGTGTTCGCCTCGAGGAGCGCCCGCCATTGCGGCAGGAACTCTTCCATCCCGGGCAGAGGCTCCACAGCCACGCGCTCCATCTCGCGCAGGGGCTCCAAGAACGGACCCAGGACGCCGACCTCGTCCATGGCATCCCATACGGCCCCGGCACGCCGGTCCGGCGCGGTGGTCATGTACGTGGCCACCACGTACTGGGCCGCGCACGTGCCCACGTCCACCCCCAGCACCTCGTCCACCATCTCGTGCTGCCCGAGGTCGATCTCGGCCTCTCCGAGGGGAACCAGCCAGGCCCGAAAGATCCGGACCGCGGTGCCGTAGTCCCTGGCGAGGAACGCGTTGGAGCCCTCGAGGAGGCACGCGTCCACGTCCGCCGGGTGGGCCCACCCTGCGTGCGCCGCCCTCTCGCCGCGGGAGACGATCTCCGCGACCCGCGGGGTCGGAGGAGGGGCTGGGGCCCACTCGCCGCCGGCCGTCGCGGCCCGCTCGACCAGTTCGTGAACGATCTGGGAGTGGGTACGCTTGTCGAGGAGCCCGAGCAGCTCGCGGACGAGTTTTCGCAGCTCGTCGGCGCCCATTGCGTCGATCGCTCCGTCCACGGCGGACGGGCCCGGTCGCGCCGTGGGCCCTCCTTCTGGGATGTCAGAGCCGGCCACCTGACACTCTCCTGTCCGGGTGCAGCACGCAGACCGCGTGCAGGGAAACCGTTGGGATCACCCCGGGGTCCCCAAGCCAGGGCAGGACCCGGGAGCAAAAAGTCGCGCTTCTTCAGCGAATCGAGGGCGCGTCCGCCGAGAATCCGCCGGAAGCGTCTGCAAGGGGTGCTACGGTTCCGTCGTTTCCTTGTCTCCCGCGAGGAACTCCTCCCACTCCTCCCAGGTCACGCCGTAAGGTGCGCCCCCTGAGGTGTGGCCGGCGATGAAGGCGAACGACGCGTCCGGCTCGGTCTGGAACCCCTGGCCTTCCGGCGGGTTCCCCCTGGAGCGAAGCCCGGCACCGGCCGACAGGGTCGTGCGGATCGCAGCCTCCTGTTCCGCTGGCACCTCCACCCCGAGGAGCCGAAGCTCCCGGATCGCGCACTGCGCGTCCACGCCGAACCGTCGCCGGTATCCCTCCACGATGTTTTTGCCTCGGTACCTGGAGCCCCATCCCGTCGATCGGGCGTGGGCGAGCCGGGCCTTCCGCCCCATCCGTTTCCGGCGGGGAGTCGACGACGGTCTTCTCTTTCGGGTCATGCCAGGCCTCTCGGAAAGGGGGTCCGCGGTGGGGGACATGGGGTGCCCACGCCCTGTTTCCCCGCAGACGAAGGCCGCGCCGCGCGGCCCCAGGGTACCCCACCTGCACGGCTCACCGCCACGGACTCGGACTCATCAGCCGTTCCCCTCGGCCCGGGCAGGTAGCTGAAGCACGGCGCCTGGATCTTGCGGGAGCGGGTGTTGGTGCCTTGGGTGGAGCGAGACGGTTCAGGACTCCGGCGGTTCCAGCAGGAACCGCCACGCGGGGATCACATCCACCCGACCGGCGTCGGGGTCCACGCGTTCCTCCTGGGTGCGGGTCACCACCGGACCCCGGGAGATTCCTTGTTCCTTCGACCGGAGCGACGACACCGGAGTGGTCCTGGTGCTTCCAGGCGGCGAAGCAAACCTGGAGTTCGTGCGTCCCGTCACGGAAGGACGCCGCCGCATCCGGCGGCGAAGGTCGTGGCGCAGTGGATCGCGTCCGGGGTGCGCAGGCCGTACGGCCCCGGATCGCACCGTTTGTCTGGCGTAGGTCCGCGCCACGGTGCCGAAGCCCGGCGCGGAGTCAGGGGGACCCTCTCCCCCGGGCGCCCTTGTTGCCGCGGCTGCGGTGCGGCGGTACGGAGTGCGCGTCGAGACAACGGGGCGTCACTTGGCGACGAAGCGCACACCTGGAAGTCCCCGGAGGTCGGCATCCGACGTCACCAGTTCCGCCCCGTGCCGCCGGGCTGTCGCGTACACCATCGCGCCGGCCATCGCCAATCCGTGCCGGAGGGCGTGGTCTGCGGCTTCCAGGGTCAGGGCTGCATCGAGGGATACCACGGTGCTTTGTTGCATGAAGCCGCTACACCGCAGGGCCACCTCTTCCCCCGCCTTTGCGGCGAGCACCTTGTACACCTCGTACAACACCACGGCCGGAACCAAGACGGCCTCGGAGGGTGTGAGGAGCTCTGCATAGGCGTCGGCGGCGGGCCCGTCGGTGAACACCTCGAGCCACCCGCAGGAGTCAACCACCCTCATCCGAGTCTGTCCGTTTTGTCCCGATAGCCGGAAACGTCGCAGCCCTTCGCAACTCCCCGAAGTTCCTCGAGGGTCTGCAAGGGCACCATGTACACGATGCCCCCCTTCTCGAAGACCTGGAGTTTTTGGCGGGGCTTGAGGCCGGCCGCCTTCCGGATCGGAGCCGGTATCACCACCTGAAATTTCGAAGAGATCGTGGTCTCCATTGGCCGCCCTCCGAGGAGACGTACATCGAGAAGTCGATCGTTGGCAAGAACGTAAAACAGGGCATCCCATCCGTCAACCGGTGGGGGCTATACCGAGTCGGGCCGCTCCCCCCACGCCCGCGCCCTTGGGGGGCCGCTCTGCGAAGCACAACTGGCAACTTTTCTTTCCGGTTTGTCCGGAAGCCGGAAAGAACCCTTTCCAGCTTCCCGTCGACGGCCTCGTCGGCCGGCGTTTACCGGCCTTTGGCGTCCGACTCGCCGGACAGGATCTGTCCGGCATGCTTGGTACTCTCGCCCATTCCCCCAGGGGCAACGTTGCCGCTGCGCGGCCTGGCGGGGTACGATGGAGCGGCGACCTACCAGGAGGGGGTTGGGGTGAACGCGATCTCGACCATGTAGCCAACTCGACGGCCTCGCTCGGCGGAACCATCCGCCGGCGGGGCCGTTGTTGTTTGGATCGCCGGGCCGTTGGCGAGAAGGAGCGGAAGGACACGATGGCCATGGAAGCGCAGGAGAACCGGTTTCTGGAGGTGTTGCGCGAGCTCGGCGGAAGGGCCGGGAACGAGGCCTTGCGGGCTCGGCTGGGCTGGAGCTCGGGGCAGTACGAGGCCGTACGCCAGATGCTCTTGGACGAGGGAGCGATCCAGAAGGGCCGTGGTCGGGGCGGATCGGTGCGGCTGGCCGGAGGGGAGGCCGCGGAGAAAAAGCCTGACGCTTCCGGCGAGGGGAGCAAGAAGGCCGGAACCCGCGGCTCGGGGGCCCGCGGGGGGCGTTCGGCGGGCCGGGCAAAGCGGTCCGGCACGAAGAACGGCGCGAACAACGGCGCCAACCTCGGCTTCGAGAACAAGCTCTGGGAGATGGCCGACAAGCTGCGCGGCCACATGGACGCCTCGGAGTACAAGCACGTGGTGCTGGGTCTCATCTTTCTCAAGTACATCTCCGACGCGTTCCAGGAGAAGTACCAGGAGCTCGAGGCCAAGCGGGAGACCGAGTACACCGATCCGGAGGACCGCGACGAGTACCTGGCCGAGAACATCTTCTGGGTGCCGCCCGAGGCCCGCTGGGAGAAGATCCAGGCCGCGGCGCCCCAGCCCACCATCGGCCAGACGATCGACGGGGCCATGGCCGCGATCGAGCGGGAGAACCCGAGCCTCAAAGGCGTGCTGCCCAAGGACTACTCCCGCCCCACCCTGGACAAGACCCGCCTGGGCGAGCTCGTGAAGCTCGTCGGCGACATCGACCTCAAGGCCCGGGAGTCGGGCGTCAAGGACCCGCTGGGCCGGGTGTACGAGTACTTCCTGGGCCGGTTCGCCGCGGCCGAGGGCAAGGGCGGGGGCGAGTTCTACACGCCCCAGTGCGTGGTGCAGCTCCTCGTCGAGATGATCCAGCCCTACCAGGGCCGGGTGTACGACCCATGCTGCGGCTCCGGCGGCATGTTCGTGCAGTCCGAGAAGTTCGTGGAGGAGCACGGCGGCCGGCGCGGCGACATCGCCATCTACGGCCAGGAGTCCAACCCCACCACCTGGCGCCTGGCCAAGATGAACCTGGCCATCCGCCGCATCGACGCCGACCTGGGGCCGCACCACGCCGACACCTTTCACAACGACCTGCACAAGGACCGCAAGGCCGACTACCTGCTGGCCAACCCGCCATTCAACATGAGCGACTGGGGCGGCGAGCGGCTCCGGGAAGACCCCCGCTGGCGGTACGGCGTGCCGCCGGCCAACAACGCCAACTACGCCTGGATCCAGCACTTCATCCACCACCTGGCCCCGAACGGGATCGCCGGCTTCGTCATGGCCAACGGCTCCCTGTCCACCTCGACCAACGCGGAGTTCGCCATCCGCAAAGGAATCATCGAGGACGACCTGGTGGACTGTATCGTGGCCCTGCCGGGCCAGCTCTTCTACACCACCCAGATCCCCGTGAGCCTCTGGTTCGTCACCCGCAGCAAGAAGGCCGACCCCAAGCGCGGCTTTCGCGACCGCGCAGGCGAGACCCTCTTCATCGACGCCCGCCGCATGGGCCGGCTGGTGGACCGCGTCCACCGGGAGCTCACACCCGACGAGATCCGGCAGATCGCCGAGGTCTACCACGCCTGGAAAAGGGGTGAAGGCTACGAGGACAAGCCCGGCTGGTGGAAGTCGGCCACCCTTGAGGAGATCCGCGACCACGGCTACGTGCTCACCCCCGGCCGCTACGTGGGCGCCGAGGAGCAGGAAGACGACGGCGTGCCGTTCGAGCAGAAGATGGCCGAGCTGACGAAGAAGCTCTCCGAGCAGTTCAACGAGGCGCACCGGTTGGAGAAAACGATCGTGAAGAACCTGACGACCCTCGGCTTCTGGGAGGGGGAACCGTGACGCCAGAAGGGTTGGAACGGCTGATCTCCGGCGGCGAGAAGCTGAACGTGGAGTTCAAGGGCGAGGCGAGGGGGACGCTCAGCGATCGGGACCTGGTCGAGACCGTCGTCTGCTTGGCGAACCGAAGGAGCAGCGAGCCGGCCTGGTTGCTCATCGGGGTGGAGGACGACGGCCGCGTCACGGGTGCAAGGCCCCGGCACGGGTCCCGGGGAACCGATCCGGCACGCTTGGCCTCGCTGATCGCGGGCCGGACGCGGCCTTCCCTCGCCGTATCGGTGCGTCTGGTTCCGGTCCAGGGGCGAGACGTGCTGGTCATCGAGATTCCGCCCTGCCGGACGCCGGTGGGCACCGCGGACGGTCGTTATCTGCGCCGCGCCCTGGGCGGCGACGGCCGCCCCGCCTGTGTTCCGATGCAACCCCACGAGTTCCATTCTCTTTTGTCCGACCGGGGCTTGGAGGACTACTCCGCCGCCGTGGTCGCCGGGGCTCGCTGGGAGGATCTGGACCCGCTGGAGTTCGAGCGGTTCCGCCGCACCATCCGGGAACGACGCGGCCGGGGCGACGAAACCCTGCTGGACCTCTCGGATCTCGAACTGGCCCGGGCCCTGGGGGCGCTGTGGGCCGACGGCGACGGGGAGGCGATCCGTGTTCTGGGCTTGCTCCTGTTCGGCAAGGAAGAGGCGTTGCGGCGCCACCTCCCCACCCACGAGGTGGCGTTCCAGGTGCTGCGGCAGCAGGCGGTGGAGGTCAACGACTTCTTTCGGTGGCCGGTGCTTCGCGTGATGGAAGAGCTGGAAACCCGATTCCGCGCCAAGGTCGGGGAGAAGGAGGTCCTCGTCGGCATGCTGCGGGTGGGCGTGCCCGACTACCCCCCCGCGGCCTTTCGGGAGGCGGTGGCAAATGCGCTGATCCACCGCGACTACACGCGCCTCGGAGCCGTGCACGTCCAGTGGCACGAAGACCGGATCGAGATCTCCAACCCCGGCGGGTTCCCGGAGGGGGTTCGCCTCGACAACCTGCTCGTCACGGCGCCCCGGCCGCGCAACCCCCTGCTGGCCGACGCCTTCAAGCGCGCCGGGATCGTGGAGCGCACCGCGCGCGGGATCGATACCATCTTCCACGAGCAGCTCCGGAACGGCCGTCCGGCGCCCTCCTACGACCGGAGCGACGACACCGGAGTGATCCTGGTGCTTCCGGGCGGCGAAGCGAACCTGGACTTCGTGCGCCTCGTCACGGAAGAAAGCCAGTCAGGGCGGATCCTGGGGCTGGACCAACTGCTCGTGCTCAATGCCTTGTGGCAGGAGCGCTCCCTGACCACGGGCAGGGCGGCCGCCCTCATCCAAAAACCGGAAGCCGAAGCCCGAGCGGTCCTCCATCGGTTGGTGGAGGCGGGGCTCGCAGAGAGCCGCGGACAGCGTAAGGGGAGAACCTGGCACCTGTCCGCCGCCACCTATCGCCGCCTCGGCCAGGAGGCCGCCTACGTCCGGCAGCGCGGTTTCGAGCCCTTTCAGCAGGAGCAGATGGTTTTGCAGTACGTGGAAAAGCACGGGCGCATTACCCGACGGGAGGCGGCGGAGTTGTGCCGGATTAGCGGCCCCCAGGCTTACCGGCTTCTCAATCGCCTTGTAAGACAGGGCCGAATCGCTCGCGAGGGCCGTCGCGGGCGAGGTGTCCGTTATCGGAAAATCACGGATTGAACGAAACAAATGAACGAACCGCGGACATGAATGCACGCGTGCATTTATTTGCACGGCGCGCATTTTCGGTCGCACGCGGTCTCCCTAACGGAGCCGCGTCTTCACTCGAGCTGCACTGCGGGTGCGGAAGAGGTTGAAGACGACGGCGTGCCGTTTGAGCAGAAGATGGCCGGGCTGACAAAGAAGCTCCCGAGCAGTTCAGCTAGGCGCGCCGGCTGGAGAAAGCGATCGTGAAGAACCTTACGACCCTCGGCTTCTGGAAGGGGGAACCGCGAGTCGAATGAACGGCCGCATCACCCGCCGCCGCGAGGTGGCGGAGGTGTGTAGGATCGCTTCCCACCAGGCCCGGGCCTACTGGCGCGGCGGGCTTGAGATGCGCGGAGCCAAGAAATGGACGTCTTATGCGCTGCCTCCAAAGAAAATGGAGGACTCCAAATCAATATGGATGGCTCCCAAATGATCGCCGACCAACGGCCACGGGCTCACCTCCAGGAGTTCAACGTTTTGAGATCACAAAATGTGACCTCAAGGGGGGTCGACGCCATCCGCGAGCTGATGACCCAGCACGAGCCGGAACCCAAGCGGCGAATCGGGTTCGGGGCGGGTGAGGAAAGGTGATGAGGATCGAGAAGAAGTTGGGGGGGTGCGGCATGGGGGGTGAGTGGCGCTGCCTTGAGGTGAGCGAACTCCTCAAGGCGAAAAAGCTTGTTATCGGTGACGGCTATCGAGCCAAGAACAGCGAACTCGGCGCTCACGGCCTCCCGTTTGCCCGTGCGGGTAACATCAATAATGGCTTTAGATTCGAGGGTGCCGATTGCTTTCCAGAAGAAGGCATCGCGAAAGTTGGGCACAAGATCAGCCAGATCGGGGACGTGGTGTTCACCTCGAAAGGCACTGTTGGCAGATTCGCGTTCGTGCGCCAGGATACGCCCCGATTTGTGTATTCTCCGCAGCTATGCTTTTGGAGGTCCATGGACTGGAATTTGATTTACCCTAGGTATCTATATTATTGGATGCAAGGCCGCGAGTTCTTTGTACAACTTATGGGCGTCGCAAGTCAGACCGACATGGCCGAATATGTTAGTTTGAGAGATCAGCGGCGGATGCGTATCACTTTGCCCCCATTACCCGAACAACGCGCCATCGCCCACATCCTGGGCACGCTGGACGACAAGATCGAGCTGAACCGGCGGATGAACGAGACGCTGGAGGCCATGGCGCAGGCGCTGTTCAAGAGCTGGTTCGTGGACTTCGACCCGGTGGTGGTCAACGCCCTGCGCGCCGGCAACCCCATCCCCGAGAAGTTCGGCGCCAAGGCCGCCCACTACCGCGACAACCCCGGCGTCCTCAGGCTACCGGAAGAGATCCTGCGCCTCTTCCCCGACCGCTTCCGGGACTCCGAGTTGGGGCCGATTCCGGAGGGGTGGGGAGCAACAACCATCGGGGCTGAATTTGATTTAACGATGGGGCAATCCCCTCCGGGCTCAACTTATAATGAAAAAGGCGAAGGCCTTCCCTTCTTTCAGGGCCGCCGTGACTTTGGTTTTCGATATCCCTCAAACCGGATCTATTGTGCTGTCCCGACACGAATAGCGCGCTCTGGTGACACGCTGGTAAGTGTTCGCGCGCCCGTCGGTGATATCAATATGGCATATGAGACGTGTTGCATTGGCCGAGGCGTTGCTTCGGTCCGTCACAAATCAGGAAGTCGATCCTATACATATTGTGTAATGCGTGTACTCGGTGAACGCTTTAAGAGCTATGATGCTGAAGGCACCATATTCGGCGCCATAAACAAGAAGCAGTTGCAGAATCTGCCAATCGTTATGCCTCGACCTGATATCATTTCATTGTTTGAAGAGTTGGTGTATCCGCTTGACGAGAGTATTCGCTCTTTTGTTGAAGAAATGCGTGCTCTATCCCAAATCCGCGACACGCTCCTCCCCAAACTCATCTCCGGCGAGTTACGCGTGCCGGATGCGGAAAGGGTCCTGGAGGCCGTCGGATGAACCAGCGCGGGAATGTCCGCGGAGGCCGGCGCGGGGAGGCAACGCGCCCGGGTGCCGCGGGCGATCCCCTGATCCCGAAGCACGGCGGCTACCGGAAGCTGAAGAGCTTTCAGGTGGCGCAGCTCATCTACGACGTGACCGTCCGGTTCTGCGATCTTTACATCGAACGCCGGAGCCGCACGCGCGACCAGATGGTGCAGGCGGCGCGGTCGGGAACCCAGAACATCGCCGAGGGCTCGGTGGCCTCGGGCACCTCGAAGAAGATGGAGCTGAAGCTCACACAGGTTGCCCGTGCGAGCTTGGAGGAACTGCGGCTCGACTACGAGGACTTTTTGCGCCAGCGGGAGCTGCCCAAGCTGGAGCCGAACCATCCGGCGCTGGTGCGGTTCAAGGCGTCGAGGCCCCGCACGTTGGACGAGGTGCGGGCGTGGGTGGCGGAGGAGCGGCGAAGGGCGATTCAGGCCGACAAAAGCGACACGGACGAGCACGGACGCTCAAGGACCCGCGCCGGCGCGACGACAAGCGGCGAAGGTCCCGGCGGAGCGTCCGTGTCCGTCCATGAGGGTCCGTGCGGGCCCCTGCCTTCGGCTTGTCTGGTGGCCAATGCCGCGCTGTCGCTGCTGAACCTGGCTTGCCATCTCCTGGACCGGCAGGTCGAGCGGCTGGCGCGGGATTTCGAGCGGGAGGGCGGTTTTACGGAGCGTCTCTACCGGCACAGGAAGCGGGCGCAACGGCGGAGCAGGCCATGACCCAACTCTCTGAAGACGCCATCGAGCAGATGGCCCTCGCCGAACTCCAGGCGCTGGGCTGGCAAACCGCCTACGGCCCGGACCTCGCTCCGGACGGTGACCGGCCGGAGAGGGAGAGTTATGGCGACGTGGTGCTCGTGGGGCGGCTTCGGGATGCGCTGGTGCGGATCAACCCCGAGCTGCCGGGTGCGGCCGTCGAGGAGGCGCTGCGCAAGGTGCTGACGCCGGAGAGCCCGGCGCTCATCGAGAACAACCGGCGCTTCCACCGGATGCTCACCGACGGGGTGGACGTATCGTGGATGGGGCCCGAGGGGGAGCGGCACGGCAAGGCGTGGCTGCTCGACGTGGAGCACCCCGAGCGGAACGACTGGCTCGCGGTCAACCAGTTCACGGTGGTGGAGGGCAAGCGCACGCGGCGGCCGGACCTCGTGCTGTTCGTGAACGGCCTGCCCCTGGCCGTGATCGAACTCAAGAACCCGGGTGACGAGCAGGCCACGCTGCGCCAGGCCTTTCGGCAGCTCCAGACGTACAAGCGGGAGATCCCGGCGCTGTTCACCTACAACGGGATCGGCGTCATCTCCGACGGCATGCGGGCCCGGTTCGGCACCCTCGCCTCGGGCTGGGACCGGTTCATGCCCTGGCGCACGATCGACGGCACCGACCTCTACCGGGAGCCGGGGAACGACAAGCAGACCGACGGTACGGTGCAGCCGGGGCTCGTGACCCTGATCCGGGGCATGCTGGAGCCGCGGCGGTTCCAGGACTACGTGCTCAACTTCATCACGTTCGAGGAGGGCGGCGGGGGAACCGACGGCATCGCCAAGAAGGCGGCCGGGTACCACCAGTACCACGCCGTGAACCAGGCGCTGGCGTCCACCCTCACCGCCTGCGGCATCGCAGCCGACCCCGGAGCCCTCTACGCCCGGTTCGAGGAGGCGGAGCAGGCCGACCCGTTCGGGGCGTCCCGTGTCCGCGAGGAAGAGGATCCCCCGGGAAGGTTCGGGGACCGCCGGGCCGGGGTGATCTGGCACACCCAGGGCTCGGGCAAAAGCCTCTCCATGGTGTTCTACGCGAGCAAGGTGATCCGCCACCCGGCCATGGAGAACCCCACCATCGTGGTGCTGACCGACCGCAACGACCTGGACAACCAGCTCTTCGCCACGTTCGCGGCCAACCGGCAGATCCTGCGCCAGACGCCGGTGCAGGCGGAGAGCCGGGCCCATCTTCGGGATCTCCTCCAGGTGGCGTCGGGCGGGGTGATCTTCACGACGATCCAGAAGTTCTTCCCCGAGAACCGGGGCGAGGGCCACCCTCTGCTCTCGGCGCGGCGCAACGTCGTGGTGATCGCCGACGAGGCCCACCGCAGCCAGTACGACTTCATCGACGGGTTCGCCCGGCACATGCGCGATGCTCTGCCCAACGCCTCGTTCATCGGGTTCACCGGCACCCCCCTCGAGAAGGACGATCGGAGCACCCGGGCGGTGTTCGGCGACTACATCTCGATCTACGACGTGCAGCGGGCCGTGGAGGACGGCGCCACGGTGCCCATCTACTACGAGTGCCGGCTGGCCCGGATCGAGCTGGACGAGGACGAGAAGCCCCGGCTCGACGAGGCGTTCGAGGAGATCACGGAGGACGAGGAGAACGAGGTCCGAAAGCAGCGGCTCCGCACCAGGTGGGCCTCGCTCGAAGCCCTGGTGGGGGCCGAAAAGCGGCTGCGCCTGGTGGCCGAGGACCTGGTGGCCCACTTCGAGCGGCGGCAGGAGGCCCTGTTCGGCAAGGGCATGATCGTGTGCATGAGCCGCCGGATCTGCGTGGCGATGTACGAGGCCATCGCCCGGCTCTGGCCGGAGTGGCACAGCGACGACGACACCAAGGGCAGGATCAAGGTGGTGATGACGGGCTTGGCCTTGGACCCGGCCTCCTGGCAGCCCCACATCCGCAACAGGGCCGGCCGGGACCTGCTGGCGCGGCGGTTCAAGGACCCGGACGACGAGCTCCAGCTCGTGATCGTGCGCGACATGTGGCTCACCGGGTTCGACGTGCCGTGCCTGCACACAATGTACGTGGACAAGCCCATGGGCGGCCACAACCTGATGCAGGCCATCGCGCGGGTGAACCGGGTGTTTCGCGACAAGCCCGGCGGGCTGGTGGTGGACTACCTGGGCATCGCCGACTCGCTCAAGAGGGCGCTCGCCGTGTACGCGGAGAGCGGGGGCCGGGGCAGGGCCACGGTGGACCAGGCCGAGGCCGTGGCGGTGATGCGCGAGAAGTACGAGATCGTCCGAGGCATCCTGCACGGGTTCGACTGCTCCGCCCTGGTGGGGGCGCCCCCTGCCGAGCGGCTCCAGGGCATCGCGGACGCCATGGATTTCGTGCTCGCCCAGGAGGACGGCAAGCGGCGGTTCCTGACGGCGGTGGCCGCGCTCTCCAAGGCCTTCGCCCTGGCCGTGCCCCACGAGGAGGCGCTGGCCATCCGCGACGAGGTGGGCCTGTTCCAGGACATCCGGGCCGCCATGGTGAAGGCCACGGCAGGCCCGGGCGGGCGGCCGCCCGAGGAGGTGGAGGCCGCGGTGCGCCAGCTCGTGTCGCGGGCGGTGTCGGGCGCCGACGTGGTGGACATCTTCGCCGCGGCAGGCTTGCGGAAACCGGACATCTCGATCCTCTCCGACGAGTTCCTGGCCGAGGTCCGGAACCTGCCCCAGAAGAACCTGGCCGTGGAGGCGCTCCAAAAGCTCCTGAGGGACGAGATCCGGGTGGGACTGCGGAAGAACGTGGTGCAGGAGCGGGCGTTCTCGGAGCTCCTGGAGGAGGCGCTCCGGAAGTACCACAACCGGGTCGTCACGGCGGCCCAGGTGATCGAGGAGCTGATCGCCATCGCGAAGCGGTTCCAGGACGCTAGGAAGCGGGGCGAGAAGCTCGGCCTGACGGAGGACGAGGCGGCCTTCTACGACGCCCTGGCCGCCAACGAGAGCGCGGTGGAGGTGCTCGGGGACGAGACGCTCAAGCAGATCGCCCACGAGCTGGTGGACAAGGTGCGGCGTAGCGTCACCGTGGACTGGACCCGGCGCGAGAGCGCCCGGGCGCAGCTTCGCATCCTGGTGAAACGGATCCTGCGCCGGTACGGGTACCCGCCCGACAAGCAGGAGCGGGCGACCGAGCTGGTGCTGGAGCAGACCGAGGTGCTGTGCGAGGACTGGGTGGCGGCGTGAGGCGATTGGCGCGACCGAGTTCGTCGGCCCCCCCGTGCCGTATCTTCGTTACCCAATCCGGAGAAGTCTTCGTAGATTCGCCAAAACCTCTTCCCCGTCAGCGGGCGAAAGCGTTCCCAGTTGGCCCCGGACCAGGCGGTGGTCAAGGGTGGAAAGATCAAAGGTCACCGTAGGCCTCCTCGTCCGCCTCGCTGGCCCACTCGGACAGGGTTCCCTCCACGGCCCGGAGGTACTCGATGTCCACGGGCCCCACGCGGCGCACCCGGGCCGTACCGTCGGGCTCGACCTCCCAAAGAATGAGATCCCCCGGCGATAACCCTAGGGCCGTGCGCACCTCCTTTGGGACGGTGGCTTGACCCTTTGCCGTGATTTTCGCGATCGCCCCCATGGCATTCCTCCGTAAGGACGCATTACGTTCTTACGGTACAGCGACGGCTTCTGCTAGCAACCCCCTGCTCGACGTTGACGCTTTTCGCGAGGTTCCGGGGCGGGTCCACATCGGTCTCTTTGAGCACGGAGTACCCGGCTACGCTTCGCTCGCGAGCGGCACCCCTGCCCGTCGGGCAGCCTCGGCGAGCTCTTCGTCAAAGGTGGCCAGTTCAAGACCCTCTCGAAAGGCTAGATCCAGGTAGCTCGCGTCGTACGCGGTGAGGCCGTATTCCCGAGCCACGGCCCGGCACCGGCTGAGGGTCCCCCCGTGGGGAGAGTCGATGCGGATGGGGAGTCGTTCGAGGAGCTCCACGGCCCGTTCGGTGTCCGCAGGCGTGATCCGCCCCCGCCGCTCGGCCGTCACGAGCACGTTGGCCATCTCGGACGGCCAGATCGCTGGCACGAGGGCTCCTTGCCGGATCACCCGTTCCAGGAGGCGCTCGGCAGCCGGGCTGGCCTCGTCCTGGAGGCACCAGGCCGCCGACACGGAACAGTCCACGACAATGGAGTTCATCGGTCTCGCCCGTGATCCCGGAGGTCCCGGATCGACTCGGGGCCCGGGCGCGTGCGCGCACGCAGCGCCGCGAACTCCTGAACCAGTTCCTCCCCGCCCATTTCCCCCGCCGCTTCCGGCGGCACCAGCACGGCCACCGGTTTGCCGCGCCGGGTGATCGTCACTCTCTCGCCCCGCTCCACCGCGGCAAGCAGCCGGGAAAGATGGGTCTTGGCCTCGAACGCTCCCACTTGCATCGCCATTCCGCTACCCTGTGAACTGGTTTAGATAACTGGTTCACAGGGTAGGGCGGGCGCGACAAGAGGTCAAGCGGCCGGTCGGCGGTCACTCGACGGTTACGCTCTTGGCCAGATTTCGGGGCTGGTCCACGTCGGTGCCCTTGAGGACGGCCGTGTGGTAGGCCAGGAGCTGCAGGGGCACGACGCTGACGATGGGCAGGAGCTCGGGGTCGAAGTCGGGGACCCGGAGCACGGACTCGGCGTGGTCGGCGATCTCGGCGTCCGACTCGCTGGCCACGGCGATGACCCGCCCCCGCCGGGCCCGGACCTCCTGGATGTTGGAGCGCATCTTCTCGTAGGTGGCCCCCTGGGGCGACAGGGCCACCACGGGCAGGTCCTCGTCCACCAGGGCGATGGGGCCGTGCTTCATCTCGCCGGCCGCGTACCCCTCGGCGTGGATGTAGCTGATCTCCTTGAGCTTCAAGGCCCCCTCCAGGGCGATGGGGAACTGGAGGCCCCGGCCCAGGAATAGGGAGCTCGTGGCGTCCATGATGGACCGGGCCACGGTCTCGATGTGGGGGTCGGACTCCAGCGACCGCTCCACCGCGCCGGGCACGGCCCGGACCGCCTCGATCCGCTCGGCCAGGTCCTCGGCGCTCAGGCGGCCCCGGGCCGCGCCCATGTGGAGCGCCAGCAGGTACAGGGTGGCGAGCTGGGTGGTGAATGCCTTGGTGGAGGCCACCCCGATCTCGGGGCCGGCGTGGGTGTACAGGACGGCGTCCGAGGCCCGGGGGATGCTGGAGCCCACCACGTTGCAGATGGAGAGGATCGGCGCGCCCTTCTCCCGGCCCTCGGCCAGGGCCGCCAGGGTGTCGGCGGTCTCGCCGGACTGGCTGATGAGCAGCAGCCCGGTCTCCGGGCCCAGGATCGGGTCCTGGTACCGGAACTCGCTCGCCAGGCTCACCTCCACCGGCACCCGGGCGATGCCCTCGATCCAGTACTTGCCCACCAGGCCGGCGTGATAGCTGGTGCCGCAGGCCACGATGTGGAGCCGGCCGATCCGCCGGGCGATCTCGTCGGCCTGGTCGCCGCCGTCCAGGTGCACGGCGGCCCGACCCGCGCCGAGCCGGCCCGACAGGGTGTCGGCCAGGGCCCGGGGCTGCTCGAAGATCTCCTTCTGCATGAAGTGCTTGTACCCACCCTTCTCCGCCATGGCCGGGGTCCACTGGACCACGTGGACCTCCCGATCCACCGGGCCCTGGTCCGCGTGGGTGATGCGCACGCCCTCCCGGGTGCACACGGCCAGGTCCCCGTCCTCCAGGAAGATGAACCGGCGGGTGTGGCCCAAGACGGCCGGGATGTCGCTGGCCACGAAGGTCTCGCCCTCGCCCAGGCCCACCACCAGGGGGCTCGCCCGCCGGGCCGCCAGGAGCCGGTCGGGGTCGGCCGCGCTCACCACGGCCACGGCGTAGGAGCCGTCGAGCCGGGCGATGGTCTGGCGCAGGGCCTCCTCCAGGTCGGCGCCGTCCCGGAGGAACCGCTGGATCAGGTGGGGGATGACCTCGGTGTCGGTCTCGCTCAGGAACTCGTGGCCGGCCGCCGAGAGCTCGCCCCGCAGCTCCAGGTAGTTCTCGATGATGCCGTTGTGGACCACCACCACCTCGCCCGCGGCGTGGGGGTGGGCGTTCTCCTCGCTGGGCCGGCCGTGGGTGGCCCAGCGGGTGTGGCCCACGCCCACGGTGCCCTTGAGCTCGGTGCCCCGGAGCTTCTCCTCCAAAGCGGCCAGCTTGCCCACGCTGCGCACCACCCGAACCCCGCCGGCCTCGACCACGGCCACGCCGGCCGAGTCGTAGCCCCGGTACTCCAGGCGCTTAAGCCCCTCCACGAGGATGGGGGTGCACGGCTGACGACCGATGTATCCGACGATTCCGCACATTGGGGAAACTCCCTTGGGATCCGTGACGGGTGACTGGAAACCGGTGACGCGTAACGGGTGACGGGTGACTGGAAACCGGTGACGAGTGATCCGTGACGGGTGACCGTGGACCGCCCTGCCTACCCCTTGCCCGGCTTCCTATCCGACCAGCCCTCCACGTTGCGCTGCTTGCCCCGGGCCACGCCCAGGGCGCCGGAGGGCACGTCCTTGGTGATGGTGGAGCCCGCGCCCACCACGGCGCCGTCGCCCACCCGCACCGGCGCCACGAGGCTGGTGTTCGAGCCGATGAACGCCCCGTCGCCGATCACGGTGGGGTGCTTGTTCACGCCGTCGTAGTTGCAGGTGATCGTGCCCGCTCCGATGTTGGCGCCCTGGCCCACGGTGGCGTCGCCCAGGTAGGTGAGGTGGTTGGCCTTGCTGCCCCGGCCCAGCACGGCCTTTTTCATCTCCACGAAGTTGCCCACCCGGGCCTGGGGGCCCACCACCGCGCCCGGCCGCAGGTGGGCGAACGGGCCCACCTGGGCCCCGGCCTCGAGCCGGGCCTCGGTGAGCACGCAGTAGGGCTTTAGGTGACAGTCTGGACCCACCTCGGTGTCCACCAGCACGCACCCGGTGTCGATGCGGGTGCCCGCGGCCACCCGGGTGGCGCCGGCGAGCCTCACCCCAGGGCCCAGGGTCACGTCGGGCTCGAGCTCCACGCCGGGCTCGATCCAGGCGGTGGCCGGGTCCTCCAGGGTCACGCCGGCCTCCATCCAGGCCCGGTTGATCCGGTGGCGCAGCTCCCGGCTGGCCTCGGCCAGGTGGACCCGGGAGTTCACGCCCAGGGCCTCCATGGGGTCGGGCAGGGCCACGGCCGCGGCCGCCCCCTCCCCGGCGGCCAGGGCCACGGCGTCGGTCAGGTACACCTCGCCCTGGGCGTTGTCCGAGCCCACCCGGGCCAGGGCCTGCCACAGCCAGGGCAGCTCCACCGCGTAGGTGCCGGTGTTCACCTCGCGGATGGCCTTCTCCTCGTCGGTGGCGTCGGCCTCCTCCACGATCCGCTCCACCCACCCGTCCGCGTCGCGCACCAGCCGGCCGTAGCCGGTGGGGTCGTCCGGCTCCATGGTGAGCACGGTGATCCGGGCGCCGGCGTCCCGGTGGGTGGCCACGAGCCGGCGCAGGGTCTCGGGCCGGATCAGGGGCACGTCGCCGCACAGGATCAGGGCGGTGCCGGCAAACCCCTCCAGGGCCTCCCGGGCGCACAGCACGGCGTGGCCCGTGCCCCGCTGCTCGGCCTGCAGGGCGAACTCGATCCCCTCGGCCCCCAGGCTCCGGCGCACCTCGTCGGCCTGGTGCCCCACCACGGCCACGACCCGGTCCACGCCGGCCCGGCGGCAGGCGTCCAGGGGGTAGGCCAGGAGGGGGCGGCCGAGCAGGGGGTGGAGCACCTTGGCCGTGCTCGATCGCATCCGGGTGCCCTTGCCGGCGGCAAGGACGATGGCAGCCACGTCGTGCATGGGGTCTCCACTCCTCGAAGGGGTCTGCCCGCTCGGGCGCGCATTATCCGCGGGCCGGCCCGCCCGCGGCAACCCGGGCCGGCCCGCGCTCATCGCGGTCGCAAAAGGAGGTACGGGCCGTCGGCCTGGAGCTCCACCCGGAACGCCCCCAAAAAGTCCATGCCCAGGAGCCCGTCGGCGCCGGCCACGGCGTCGTGCACCACGACCTTGAGCGGGCCGCGGCGCCGGCCGCCCACCTCCAGGGTCTGCACCTCGGCCCACCCGGCCCGGACCTTCCCCCCGGCCGTGTGGAGCTCCACCGGCGGGTCCCGACGCACCCTCAGGCCCACCCGCCGGGCCGCGTCGGGGCTCAGCACGGTCGTGGTGGCGCCGGTGTCGAGCACCAGCCGCAGTGGGCCTCGGCCGTTCACCCGGACCTCGGCCAGGTACCCGGCCCCGGCGTTGGACAACGGGATCCGGTCGGGGGGGCGGGCGGGGGGCAGTCGGTCGTCCAGGGTGCGGACCCGGGACCGGAACTCGGGGGGCACCTGCCCCAGGTTGTCGGTGTAGTGGACCGTGCCGTCCGGGCCGGTCCACCGGTAGATCTCGGTCCGGCCGGCGCCGGCGGCTAGCGCCAGTGACAAAGCGAGCACAGCGCCTGTGCGTCGGCACGCAGCCGCGCGGCGCGGTGCTCGGGGTCCGCGTGGGGGTTGTGGCAGGTGGCGCATGTGACCTCACCCTGGGGGCCGAGGGGCAGGCTCGGGTCGGGTCGGATCTTGCCCGACGGCACCTTCAGATGATCGGCATTCGCGGGGTGCAAGTTTACGCTGTGGCACCGCAGGCACACCATCTTCGGCGAGGCCACCAGCTCGTGGCCCTCGGCCGAGCCGGGCACGGGCACGGCCACGTGGCAGGTAGGGCAGGTCTTGGGGTCGTCCACGTGGGGGCTGGCCTGGGTCAGCACCGACCGGTCGTGGCAGGCCCCGCACAGGTCGCTGGCCCCGCGGCTCCGGTCGTAGTACCGCTCGCCCATGCGCTGCTCACCCGAGGCGCAGTGGTTGTCGTGGCAGGTGGTGCACACGATCTCGCCGTCGGGGCCCAAGGGGAGGTCGAGCCCCGAGGCGGCCAGGCGGGCGGCGGCCGGGGCCGACGGCGGGAACCCGGTGGGGTGGTGGCTGCGGTCGGTCACGTGGCAGCTGATGCACAGCACGTTCACGTCGCCCCGATACCGCAGGGCGTACCCCGGCGGCCGGATCGCGTCGGGGTCGGAGGTGGTGTGGCAGGCCCGGCAGGCGAAGTACTCGGGCACATGGGGGTTCGCCTCCCGGCCCCGTTCCAGGTGCCGGGCCACCTCCGTGCGCAGCAGGTGGGTGGTCTGGGTGGTGCCGTGGGGGTCGTGGCAGGTGAAGCAGGTCCAGGCTCCGCCTGGCCCCATGGGCACGTCCTTGGGCAGGCTCAGGTCCGGGTCCACGTTGCGGGGGTGGCCTTTGGCGAGCACGTCGTGGCAGAAGTTGCACAGCCGCTTGATCTCCAGCCGGGCCGAGCCCCGGCCGGTCAGGAGCCGGCCGCCCCTGCGCACGTGGCAGAACCCGCACCGGCCCTCGCCCCGGCGGGCCCGGTGGGGGTTGGCGTGGTCCAGGGACGAGCCGTGGCACTGGATGCAGAACCCCATGCGGGTCATGCCGGGCTCGGCCCGCAGGAACTCCCGGTCGGGGTCCCCGCCGTGGAGGCGGTGGCAGGTGCGGCACAGCAGGGCGCCGTCGGCGGCCAGGGGGAACCCCTCCGGGATCCGGACGTCCCGGGCCGCGATGCCCACGGGGTGTGGGTTCTCGGTCGCCTCGTGGCAGTTCCAGCAGTCCGCGATCCGCGGGCCGGAGTGGCAGTCGTCGCAGGCCAGCTCGGCGTGGCTGCCCGCCAGGGGTGCTGGCGCATCCGGGGTTGCCCCGGACGCCGCGCCCCACAGAACGAGAAGCAGGACCCCGGCGAGCCGCCTCACGGCACACCCCCCAGCCGGATCAGCAGCTTCCGGGTCGCCTCCTTGGCCCGTTCGTCCGCGATGCGGGGGAACCGGTCCAGGTTCTCCCGGAGCAGGGCGAGGGCCTCGACGGTCTGCCCCCGACCGGCCAGCATCCGGGCCAGGTCGAGGCGCACCCCGTAGGTGAGGGGGTCGTCCGGATCGGTGGCCAGGATCTCCCGAAACACCCGCTCGGCCTCGGCCGTGCGGCCCAGGCGGGCCAGGGTCTGGGCCTCGAGCCGCCGGCCGGGCAGGTACCGGGGCGCGAACTCCCGCAGCCGCGCCAGCCGCCGCAGGGCGGCCTCGGGTTGGCCGGACCGGGCCAGGGCCACGGCCTCGTTGTAGGTGGAGAGCCGCGTGTACACGCTGCGGAGGTTGAACCGGGCCTCGGCAAAGTCGGGATCCGCCTCCAGGGCCTTGCGAAACGCGGCCACGGCCGCGTCGAACCGGTCCAGGGAGTACAGGGCCACCCCCCGGGCGTTGTGCACCCGCTCCACCGCGTAGAAGTCGGGGGCCACCTCCAGGAACCGGTCGAGAACCCGGAGGGCCTTCTCGTACTCGCCCCCCTTGAGCAGGAGAAGCCCTTGAAAGTAGTAGGCCTGGTACAGGGCCTGCTCGGTGGGGCCGGGCGGGGTGATCCGCAGGAGCAGCCCCACCCGGTCGTAGGCCAGGGCCGCATCCCGGTAGTGGGTCATGCCCTGCTCGAACAGCTGGTGGTAGATGCGGGCCAGGGGCGGGTAGGGGTAGGTGGGGTCGGCGTCCTCCGAGCGCTCGAACCCCTCCAGCGCCTGCTGGATCCGGCCGGCCCGGTAGGCCCGCATGGCTTTCTTGTACAGCTCGGACGCCTGCTTCCGGTCGGCCTGCGCGGACACCGTGCCCAGGGCGAGCCACACGGCCGCCGCCAGCGCGGCCCAGGCGAAACGGCCCATCCTCTCTGCCTCCCGCCCCGCCCCGCCCCTCGAAGTCACACCCCACGGGCCCCAAGGATACCCGCCGGACCCGGCCGGCGCATCCCCCTTTGGGATGAGACCGGGGGATTCCCGCAGATTTTGTGCCGGTTCTGCCGATTTGTTACTTGCGCAGTCCTCGAACGGGTGTAATTCTTGGTCGCTCTCGGGTATCCGTCTCACCCCGACGACCGAAAGGAGGACCGACATGAAGAAGTACCAGTGCACCGTGTGCGGCTACGTCTACGACCCCGCCAAGGGCGACCCGGACCACGGGGTCCAGCCGGGCACGGCGTTCGAGGACCTGCCCGACGACTGGACCTGCCCGGACTGCGGCGCCGAGAAGGACATGTTCGAGGAGATGTGATGCATCCGGTGGAGATCGCCGACGGCATCCACTGGGTGGGGGTGCTCGACCCGCAGCTTCGCATCTTCGATGTGATCATGCGGGCCGAGCAGGGCACCACGTACAACGCGTACCTGGTGCAAGGTCGGGACAAGACCGCCCTGATCGAGACGTCCAAGGGCCGGTTCACCGACACCTTCCTGGAGACCCTGGGCCGGGTCGTGGACCCGGCCCGGATCGACTACGTGGTGCTGAACCACCTGGAGCCGGACCATTCCGGGGCCTTGGGGGCGCTTCTGGAGGTGGCGCCCCGGGCCCGGGTGGTGGTGACCAAGCCGGGCAGCGTGTTCCTGCGCCAGATCCTCAACCGCGACGTGGATCCGCTGGTGGTCACGGATGGCCAGGAGATCGACCTGGGGGGCAAGACCCTCCGGTTCCTCCTGGCCCCGTTCCTCCACTGGCCCGACACCATGTTCACCTACGCGGTGGAGGACCAGGTCCTGTTCCCGTGCGACTTCCTGGGGGCCCACTACTGCGACGACCGGCTGTTCAACGATCTGGTGGACAACTACGAGTACGCGTTCCGGTACTACTTCCACGTCATCATGCGGCCGTTCAAGGAGCACGTGCGCAAGGGCCTGGAGAAGATCCAGGACCTGCCGCTGCGGGCGGTGTGCCCGAGCCACGGGCCGATCCTGCGGACCCGGATCGGGGCGTACCTGGAGAAGTACCGGCGGTGGGCCGCCGAGCCCGACAAGGGGCCGGCCAAGCGGCTGCTGGTGTTCTACGCCAGCTCCTACGGGAACACGGAGAAGATGGCCCGGGCCATCGCGGCCGGCGCCCGGCGGGCCGGGGCCGACGTGGCCCTGTTCGACCTGGTGGGCGTGGACTTCGAGGCCGTGCTGGACGAGCTGGAGGCGGCCGACGGGGTGGCCGTGGGGTCGTGCACCATCAACGGCGACGCCCTGGAGCACGCGTGGCTGCTGCTCGCGTCCATGGCCACGGTGCGGGTCAAGGGGAAGGTGGGCGCGGCGTTCGGTTCCTACGGCTGGAGCGGCGAGGGGCCCAAGATGCTCGCGGAGCGGATGCGGGGCCTCAGGTTCCGGGTGCCCGAGGAACCGCTGCGGGTGCAGCTCGTTCCCTCGGACGAGGACCTGGCGGCCTGCGAGGACTACGGCCGGAGGCTGGCCGAGGCCCTGTAGCTCGCTGGCCCCCGCGCACCCGAGCGGCCCGGCGAAGCGCCGGGCCGTTTTTTTACCGAACTTTAATGCGGCGCTAAGGATGCTTTCATATTGACCGGGTAGGATGTCCACCGTAGGCGAAGCAAACGGAACGAACCCGGCGGGTGGCAGCGCCGGGGCGCCGCGAGCCTCTCCTCATCTTCCTCCTCCTGCCCGAAGGGGGCCGCCGGAATCGGTGGCCCCCTTCGGGTTTTTGTTGACCTGGCGACAAAATAGGCGCGTTACCTTGGAGGGAAGCCCCGTCAGGCCCCTGTGAAGCCCTACAACGGGAAGGGTAACTTTCTTGGTCCGGGGCTCATTGCCGGCGGCGGGGCATGGGATTCAGGAACCAGATTTCAGCGGACAGAAGACAGGAACTCCCGAAAAGCAGTTTGGGTTCCTGCGGGGATCGTCTCGGGGCACCGAAGAGCCTTCTCCCTGTCCACTGACTTCTGAATTCTGGTCCCTGGTCCCCATGCCCCCCGGACCGTGAGGTGGAGGCAAAGAGGCATGGTGATTCCTAGAACGCATGGGAATCCGAGAGGTTTTCAAGCCTCCTAGCCTCCTAGCCTCCCAGCATCCTAGCGTCCTAGCGGAAGTTACTGGGAAGGGCAGGTCCCTTGCCCTTCCGGTCAGGGGTCTACTCCGTGTGCCTCACGATCAGCACCGGCACCCTGGCGCGCTGGGTCACCCGGTGGGCCACCGAGCCCAGCAGCACCTCGCCCATGGCCGAGTGGCCGTGGGAGCCCATCACGATCACGTCGGCCCCGCACCGCTGGGCCTCGTCCAGGATGGCCTGGTAGGGCCGGCCCTCCACCACCCGCACCTCCCGGACCCGGTCCCGGCCGGCCGGGTCGGTGCAGGTCTCCTCCTGGCAGAACAGCTCCAGGCGCTCGCGGATTTTCTCCACAATGCGCTCGCGTCCCTCGGCGTCGAGCCTCTGCCGGGTCTCCTTGGGCAGGTACAGGTCCACCATGCTCCGGGCCGTGGGGTTCAGCGGCTCCAAGGCGTGGACCACCACGATCCGGGCGTCGTATCGCTGGGCCAGGCTCATGGCCCACCGGAACGCCCGGGGGGCGTGGGGGGAGAGGTCCGTGGCGAACAGGATCGTGCGAATCTCGGGCAGCATGGGAAGCTCCTTTCGCTGCGGTGGGAACGGGTCGGTCGGGGATCCCCAGGGATCAGCCCGGCAGCATCTTGCCGGGGTTCAGGATGTTCTTGGGGTCCAGGGCCTGCTTGATCCGGCGCATGTATTCCAGGGCCGGGCCGTGCTCGGCCTCCACGAAGGGGAGCTTGCCGATGCCCACCCCGTGCTCGCCGGTGCAGGTGCCGCCCTTCGCGATGGAGTGCTCCACCACGGCCCGGTTCACCCGCTGGACCCGTTGCTTCTCGTCCTCGTCGGCCGGGTCGAACAGGAGCCCCAGGTGCAGGTTGCCGTCGCCGGCGTGGCCCCAGAAGAATCCGGTGACCCCTTCCCGCTCCACGGCCGTCTTGGCCGCGTCCACCATCTCGGCGTACCGGCTGATCGGCACGCAGGTGTCCACCAGCAGCACCGACCGGCCGGGGTGGTTGCGCTTGATGGACTCCAGGGCCCCGTGGCGGGCCTCCCACAGCCGGACCCGCTCGTCCGCGCCGACGCCCCGGTCGATGCGGCCGGCGCCGTGCTCGCTGAGCACCCCTTCCACCATCTCGTACTGGCTCTCTAGGGCGGCGGCGTTCACGTTGTGGAACTCGAGGAACAGCATGGGCCGCTCTTCGAGATCCATCTTGCGGTCTCGGTTGATCTCGACCACCACGGCCTCGTCCATGAGCTCGAGGGCCGCCGGGTTTAGCCCGTAGCGGATGGTGTCGCTCACCGCTTCGCACGCCGCGTGCACCGAGGGGAACGTGGCCACCACGGTGAGGTATTCGGGCGGAAGCCCCCGGAGCCGCAGGGTGGCCTTGGTCACGATGCCCAGGGTGCCCTCGCTGCCGATCAGGAGGCGCAGCAGGTCGTACCCCGACGAGCTCTTGATGGCCCGGCTGCCCAGATGGATCACCTGGCCGTCGGCCATGACCACCTCCATGGCCAGCACCGAGTCCCGGGTGGCGCCGTAGGCCACGGTGCGCACCCCCGAGGCGTTGTTGCCGATCATGCCGCCGATGGAGGCCCAGGCCCCCGGATCCGGAGGGAAGAACAGGCCGTAGTGGCGAAGCTGGTCGTTCAGGTCGCGGTACTGGATGCCCACCTCCACGTCCACCTGAAGGTCCTTCTCCCGGATCTCCAGGATCCGGTTCATCTCGCTGAAGTCCAGGACGATGCCGCCGTGGACGGGGATGGGGTTCCCCTCGAGGCTGGTGCCGGCGCACCAGGGGGTCACGGCGTACCCCTTCTCGCCGGCGAGCCTCACCACGGCCACCACGTCCTCGGTCTTCTGGGGCCACACCACCACGTCGGGCCGGTAGGGCTCGTGGTAGGACTCGTCCTTGGAGTGGAGGTCCAGGTTGGAGGGGCCGGTGGACACGTGGGACTCGCCGATGACCCGCTTGAGCAGGGCCACGTTTTCGGGGGTCACCCGGGGGTGGGCCATGGGACGCCTCCTTGGGGGGGTGGGAAGCTTGCGCTCAGCGCCCCTCCCGATCCCACCGGCGCAGCACGTCGCGCTTGATCTTCCCGGTGGCGGTCAGGGGGAGCTCTTCCACGAACGAGATGCGCCGGGGGTACTCGTGGGCGGCCAGCCGCGAGCGCACGTGCTCCTGGATCTGCCGCTCCAGCTCTGCCGTGGCCTCCCACCCCGGCGCCAGCACCAGGTAGGCCTTGACCACCTCGCCCCGCACCGGGTCGGGGCTGCCGATCACGGCCGCCCGGGCCACGGCCGGGTGCTGCATCAGGGAGTCCTCGATCTCGGTGGGGCCGATGCGGTACCCCGCGCTCAGGATCAGGTCGTCGGCCCGGCCCTGGAACCAAAGATACCCGTCCTCGTCGGCCCGGGCCAGGTCCCCGGTGCGGCACCACTCGCCCGCGAACTTTCGGCGGGTGGCCTCGGGGTTGCGCCAGTAGCCCAGGAACATGACCGGGTCCGGCCGGCGCACCGCCACCTCGCCCATCTCGCCCGGGGGCAGGGGGTTGCCGGCGTCGTCGATCACGGCCACGGTGTGCCCCGGTACCGGCCGGCCCATGGAGCCGGGCCGCACCTCCATCACCCCGGCGCAGTTGGACACCACCAGGTTCACCTCGGTCTGGCCGTAGAACTCGTTGATGGTGACCCCCAGGGCCTCGCGGCCCCAGGCCAGGGTGTCCTCGCCCAGGGACTCGCCGCCGCTGCCCACGGTGCGCAGCCGCGCCCCGAACCGGCCGGGATCGCCCACCTGGCGCATCATCCGCAGGGCCGTGGGGGGCAGGAAGGCGTTGCGCACGGCGTGGCGGCCCATGCGGAAGAACGCCTCCTCCGGGTCGAACTTCCGGGCCCGGTAGGCGAGCACCGGCACCCCGTGGTGCCAGCTGGGCAGGAGCACGTCGATCAGGCCCCCGATCCAGGCCCAGTCGGCCGGGGTCCAGAACCGGTCGCCGGGCTGGGGGAAGAACTCGTGGGGAAACTCCACCCCGGGCAGGTGGCCCAGCAGGGTCCGGTGGGCGTGCAGGGCCCCCTTGGGCGGGCCGGTGGTGCCCGAGGTGTAGATGATGAGGGCGGGATCGTCGGCACCGGTGTCGGCCGGCTGCCGATCCGGGGCCCCGGCCCGGAGCTCGTCCCAGAACGGCAGGACCCGGCCCGGCGCGTCGGACCCGGTGGTCAGCACGAGCTCCAGCTCGGGCAGCCGGTCCCGGATCTCCAGCACCTTGGCCAGGCCCGGCCCGTCGGTGACCACCGCCCGGGCGCCGCTGTGGGACAGCCGGTACTCCAGGGCGTCGGGGCCGAACAGGGAGAACAGGGGCACGGCCACGGCGCCCAGCTTGTACACGGCCAGGTGGGTCAGCGCGGTCTCCGGGCACTGGCCGAGCAGGATGCCCACCCGGTCACCCCGCCCGACCCCCCGGTGGGCCAGGGCGTTGGCCAGCCGGTTGGACAGCTCGGCCAGGGTGCCGAAGGTGTACCGGGTTTCGGCACCGGCCTCGTCCACGTAGATCAGGGCCACGGCCTCGGGATCCTGCCGGTCGCACACGTCCACGGCGATGTTGTACCGGTCCGGGATCTTCCATCGGAACCGGGAGACCACCTCGTCGTAGGTGCGGCCGGGTGCGAGCATGGGAGACCCTCCGGAGCGGGAAACGTCGGCCCGCCAAAAAGTACCCGTTTCGCTAGGTTTTGCAACCCCTGCGCTTGACTCGCCCGGCCCGCGCCCTTATGTAGGGGCGGCCCAGCCGCCTAGCGGGCCGAAGGCCCAAACCGGGGCCATTGCCGGCGGCGGGGCAGGGGGTTCAGGAACCGGAATTCAGCGGACAGGAGACAGGGAAGGAACGACAGGCTTGATCCGGCGTCCGACGGCATGCGGTCACAACCTGTCCACTGAAATTCTGTCTTCTGCCCCCTGATTCGCAGACCCCATGCCCCCGAGCTTTGGTGGGGCCCGGGAGCCGCCTAGCCGCCTAGCTGCCTAGCGGGCCGAAGGCCCCAGACCAACGACCAGCGACCAGCGACCGAAGTTACAAGGACCGATCCATGGGCAAGGACTACTACGAGATCCTCGGGGTCGCCCGGGGGGCCAGCACCGACGAGATCAAGAAGGCCTACCGGAAGATGGCCCTCAAGTACCACCCCGACCGGAACCCGGGGGACAAGGAGGCCGAGGAGCGGTTCAAGCTGTGCGCCGAGGCCTACGAGGTCCTGTCCGATCCCGAGAAGCGGCGGCTCTACGACGCCTACGGCGAGGAGGGCCTGAGCTCCCGGGGCGTGCACCACGGGTTCCGGGGGTTCGAGGACATCTTCTCGGCCTTCCAGGACATCTTCGGCGACCTGGGGTTCGACCTGGGGTTCGGCGGCGGCCGGGGCCGGACGCGGGTGCGTCGGGGCCGGGACCTGCGCCACGAGATGACCGTGAGCCTGGCCGAGGTGATCCGGGGCGGCACCCGCAAGATCAAGGTGCGCAAGCCCGCCCCCTGCGGGGAGTGCGGGGGCACCGGAGCGGCCGCGCCCGAGGACGTGCGGCCGTGTCCCACCTGTCAGGGCCGGGGCATGGTGCTCCAGGTGGTGCGCCAGGGGTTCACCACGATCCAGTCCACCACGCCGTGCCCCGACTGCCGGGGCGCCGGCCGGCGGGTGGAGCGGCCCTGCCCCGCGTGCGACGGCGCGGGCACGGCCCAGGTGGAGCGGGTGGTGGAGGTGCGGATCCCGCCCGGGGTGGAGGACGGGCAGCAGATCCGGGTGGAGGGCGCGGGCGAGGAGGTTCCCGGCGGGGTGCCCGGCGACCTCTACATCCGGCTGCGCGAGGAGGAGCACCCCCTGTACGAGCGCCGGGGCGCGGACCTGTTCGCCCCCCTGCGCGTGGACCTGCTGACCGCGATCGAGGGGGGCGAAGTGGAGGTGGAGGGGCCCGACGGCGAGCCGCTTCGGGTACGGATCGACAAGGAGGTGCAGTCCGGCACGGTGAAGGTGCTCCGGGGCGGGGGGGTGCCGGTGCTCGGCCACCCGGGCATGCGGGGAAACCTGTACTTCCAGGTGTGGGTGGCCACCCCCACCGGGCTCACGAGGGAGCAGAAGGAGGCTCTGCGGGCGGCCCTGTCCGGCACGGGGTCCGCGGCCGGGCCCGAGCACCACGGTGGGTGGAAGGACTGGGTCCGGGCCTTCTTCGGCGGCGAGAGGTGAGGGCTCAGGCCGGCTCGGCCACGACCCGGTCGAGGGCGTCGACCAGACGCTGGAGCCGGTAGGGCTTGGGCAGGAACTCGGCCGCGCCCTGTTCGATCAGCCGCCGGATCCGGGCCCGGTCGGCATAGCCCGACACCACCACGATGCGGGGCGTCGGGGTCCGGGTGAGCAGCTCCGCCATGCACCGCTCCCCTCCCATGCCGGGCATGCCCAGGTCGAGCACCACGGCCTTGACCCCGGGATGCCACCGCTCGATGCATTCCTCCCCCGTGGACGCGGCGATCACGTCCCACCCGCGCTCGCTCAGGAAGTCCACCACCATCTCCCGGATGGGCTCCTCGTCGTCCACCACCATCACGGTGCCCCGTCGGGCCGGGGCGGGGGCTGCCGCCTCCCGGGGGGGCTCGGGTTCGGGCTCGTCGGCGTGGTGCCGGCACCGGGGCAGCAGCACCGTGAACGAGGTGCCCTCGCCGGGGCTGCTCCGGCAGGAGATGTGGCCGCCGTGGGCCTGGACGATGCCGTAGACCGTGGCCAGGCCCAAGCCGGTACCGGCGCCCACCTCCTTGGTGGTGAAGAACGGGTCGAAGATCTGGGCCAGGGTCTCGTCGTCCATGCCCCGGCCCGTGTCCGACACGGTCAGACGCACCCAGTCCTCCGGCGGCTCTTCGCCGGGGGCGTGTTCGGCCACGTCCTCCGGCCGGGCCGGGCCGGTCTCGATGGTGAGGACCCCCCCTCCGGGCATGGCGTCGCTCGCGTTCAGGGCCAGGTTCACGAGCACCTGCTCGATCTGGGCCGGATCGGCGCGCACCGGCGGCAGATCGCCCCCCAGCATCGTGCGGATCTCGATCATCCGGGGCAGGGTGCCCCGGAGCACCTCCACGATCTGCCGGACCTCGTGGTTCAGGTCCACCGGCCGCAGGCGGGACTCCACCTCACGGCTGAACGTGAGCAACTGGGAGGTGAGCCGGGTGCCCCGCCGGCAGGCCTGGACGATCCGGGCCACGCGGCGGCCCAGGGCCGGGTCGGCCCCAAGGGCCGCGTCCAGCAGGTCGGCCTGG
Organism: Deferrisoma camini S3R1; assembly: GCF_000526155.1. NCBI lineage: Bacteria > Pseudomonadati > Thermodesulfobacteriota > Deferrisomatia > Deferrisomatales > Deferrisomataceae > Deferrisoma > Deferrisoma camini. The sequence continues at coordinate 3,254,507 of NZ_JAFN01000001.1, forward strand.
CCCTGCACGATCTGGAGCAGGTTGCGGAACTCGTGGGCGATGCCCCCCGCCAGGGTGCCCACCGCCTCGAGCCGCTGGGCGTGACGGAGCCGCTCCTCCAGCCGGTGGCGCTCGGTGAGATCGTGGAGCACCAGGAGCACGGCGGGCCGTTGGCCCAGCAGGAGGCGCTGCCCTGCCACCTCCACCGGCACCTCGGCGCCGTCCGGGCGGAGGATGCGGGTCTCGGCAGGGCCGAAACGGGCGGCCCCCTGGAGGGCCTGGGCCCACAGGGCCTTGCCCTCGGCGTCGGCCCACAGGGGGGCCACCGTGCCGCCGGTGAGGCGGACCTCCGGCCACCCGGTCAGGCGGCTGGCCGCCGGGTTGGCCTCGCGGATGGTGCCGGTCTCGGCGTCCACCACCAAGATCGCGTCGGGCGCGGCCGCGAACAGGGCCCGGTACCGGGCCTCGCTCTCCCGGAGGGCCGCCTCGACCCGGCGCCGCTCCTCGATCTCCCTCGACAGCCGCTCGTTGGTCCGCTCCAGCTCTTTGGTGCGCTCCTGCACCAGCTCCTCGAGCCGGGTGCGGTACCGGGCCAGCTCGGCGTCCCTGCGGCGGTGCTCGGTCACGTCCCGGTAGATCACGATGTCGCCCGCGATGTTGCCGTCCTCGTCCCGCACCAGGGCGGTGTGGAGCTCGATGTCCAGGACCCGGCCGTCCTTGGTGAACCGGCGGGTGTCCAGGAGCACGCTCTCCCCGGCCAGGGTGCGTGCGACGGCGTCGCGGGTGCGCTCGGCCTCCTCCGGGGGCACGAAGTCGATGCCCTTGCCCTGGAGCTCCTCCAGGGTCCAGCCGAAGGTCCGGGTGAACGCCGGGTTCACGTACACCACCTTGCCGTCGGCCGAGTACACGCTGATGGCGTCGGGCGAGGCGTCCATCAGCAGCCGGTACCGGGCGCGGGTCTCCCTCAGCTCGGCCAGGGCCCGGCGCTTGGCCGTGAGGTCGCGGTAGATGACGATGTCGGCCGTGATGTTGCCGTCCGGGTCCCGGATCACGGCCGTGCGCAGCTGGATGTCCAGGACCCGGCCGTCCTTGGTGAGGCGGCGGGTGTCCAGGAGAACGCTCGCGCCGGCCAGGGTGCGCGCGACGGCGTCGCGGGTGCGCTCGGCCTCCTCCGGGGGCACGAAGTCGATGCCCCGGCCCCGGAGCTCCTCCAAGGTCCAGCCGAAGGTCTGGGTGAAGGCGGGGTTCACGTACAGCACCCGGCCCTCGGGGGAGTACACGCTGATGGGGTCGGGCGAGGCCTCGAGGAGCTGCTGGTAGCGGTGCTCGCTGCGGGCCGCCTCGCGTTCCCGCTCCCGCAGCTCGCTCAGGTCGCGGTGGATGACGTAGATGCCCTCCACCCGGCCGTCGGGGGCCCGGGCCGTGACGGCCCGGATCTCCACCTCGAGCACCCTGCCGTCCTTGGTGAGGCGGCGGGTGGGGAAGGTGACCTCGCCCTCGAGCAGGGTGCGCTGGATGGCCCGCCGGGTCGGGCCCTTTTCCTCGGGCGGCACGAAGTCCACCCGCCTTCCCATCCACTCCTCCCGGGACCACCCGTACACCTGCTCGAACGCCCGGTTCAGGAACCGGACCCGGCCCTTGGGGTCGTAGAACACGAACGGGTCCGGGTACCCCTCGATCAGGCGGAGCACGTCCGGGTCGTCCGGTTGGAAGGGGCCGGGCGGGGGCATGGCGAAACCTCTGGGTCAGTCGGGTAGGGCTCCCCCGGAGTTCAAGAGGACCGCCCGTTCGAAGTCCGAGGGGTTGGTGGCGGCCGACCGGGCCGTCTCGAACGAGATCACCCCCCGGGCGTACAGGTCCATCAGGTGCTGGTCGAAGCTCTGGGTGCCGTAGGTGTCGCGGCCGGCCTCGAGCACGTCCTTGATCTCGTGGGTCTTCAACGGATCCTTGATGCACTCTTCGATGTGCTTGGTCATCCGCAGGATCTCCAGGGCGGCCACCCGGCCCCGGCCGTCCTTGCGGGGCAGGAGCCGCTGGCTCACCGTGGCCTTGAGGTTTTCGGCCAGCCGGATCCGCACCATGTTCTGCTCGGCCGAGGGGAACACGCTGATCAGGCGGCCCACGGTCTTGGCGGCGTCGGTGGTGTGGACCGTGCTGAACACCAGGTGCCCCGTCTCGGCCGCCCTCAGGGCGATGTCGATCGTCTCGGTGTCGCGCATCTCGCCGACCAGGATGATGTCCGGGTCCTGGCGCAGCGCCGCCCGGAGGGCCTTGTTGAAGTTGGGGGTGTCGAGCCCGATCTCCCGCTGGCTCACCGAGCTCCTCTTGTTCTTGTGGATGAACTCGATGGGATCCTCGATGGTGAGGATGTGGCACCGCTTGTGCTCGTTGATGTGGTCGATGAGCGCGGCCAGGGTGGAGCTCTTCCCGCTGCCCGTGACCCCGGTGATCAGCACCAGCCCCCGCTCCTCCAGGGCGATCTGCTTGAGCACCGGGGGGAGCCCCAGCCCCTCGAGGGTGGGGACCTCGAACGGGATCACCCGCAGGATCACGGCGAAGGTGTTGCGCTGGCGGTACACGTTGACCCGGAACCGACCTACGCCGTTCACCGAGTACGATCCGTCCCACTCCCGGATCTTCTCCACGTCCACCGGGGGGTGGGCCCCCCCCACGATGGCCTCCACCACGGCCCGGGTGTCCTGGGGCGTGAGCAGGGGGCTCTTCACCTCCTGGAGCACCCCGTTCACCCGGAACAGCACCGGGGTGTTCACCTTGAGATGGATGTCGCTGGCCCCGGCCTTCATGGCCGCGGCCAACACTTTGTGAAAGGTGTCTCGCTCCATAGGGAATGCCGCTCCTCGGCTCAGTGGTCTCCAGTCAAGGGCCGGATCGGCGCCGGCAGGCCCCGCACGAACCACTCCGGAATCGCGGCCTGGTGCTGCAGGGTCCGGCAGGCCGGGCACAGGGTGACCCAGAGCCGCTCGGTTCCGGAGGGCTGCACGAAGGTGATAAGCTCTCCGTGGCCGCATCGGGGGCAGGAGTTGGGCTGGGGGCTGACGCGGATCCGGGGGGTCAGAGTGGACAACGGTATCCTCCGCTGGCGTGGGCACCGGGTGCCCGATCGGCCGGCGGGACGGAAACCTTGAGCGAGGAGGCGGTGGATGGGGCAGACTCCTTGGCCCGAGGGGCTGGAGGCATGGCTCGGGGCGTTGGCGAACGACCGGCCCACGCCGGCCGGCGGGGCGCTGGCCTGGGTCACCCTGGCTGGAGCCGCGGCGCTCGCGGCCAAGCTGGCGGAGCTGGACGGCCGGCACGGTGTCGGCCTGCTGGGCGCTGCCCGGAGCTTCGCCGACGCCGCCCGTCACGACGCCGAAGGGTTCGCCGCGGCCCGCACCCCGGGGGAGCGGGCCGCCTTTCTGGAGAGGTGCGTGGAGGATCTGGAGGGGGTGGACCGGTTCCTGGCCGAGGTGCGGCGGGCCCGGCAGGCGTGCGGCCGGCCCGGGCTCCGGGCCGACTGGGACGCGGTGGAGCGGCTGGCCGAGGCGGCCTGGGAGGTGCTGTGGGAGAACGCGAGGGCCAACGAAGAGGCGTGGGGAACCGGCCTGGGAGGCCGGCTCCGGACGGTGCGGCCCCCGGGGGCGGGGTGAGCGGGGGATGGGGCTGCTGCCCCCACGAGGACCGGGGCTCGTGCCTCCGGAGGAACGCGCCGTGCGAGCCGGGCGCAGAGGGGTGCGTGCTGGAAGAGGCGTTCCGCCGGCGCCGATGAGCGCGGGAGGACGGCCGTGAAGAAGCGCCTGACCCTCACCGGCTGCTCCGGGGAGCGGCTGGACCGGTTCCTGGCCGGGGCGGTGCCGGGCACCAGCCGCCGCCGGGCCAAGCGGTGGGTGGATGGCCGTCGGGTGTGGGTGGACGGCCGCATCGAACTCATGGCCTCGCGGGTGCTGCGGGGGGGCGAGCGGATCGAGGTGGAGCCGGAGCCCGAGCCGGACGCCGGAGAACCGCCCGAGATCCCGGTGGTGTGGGAGGACGAGCACCTCCTGGCCGTGGACAAGCCCGCCGGCATCCCCTCGGGTCCCACCCGAGACCCCCGCCGGGCCCACGTGCAGAGCGTGCTGGAGACCCGCCTGGGCCGGTCCCTGATGCTGGTGCATCGGCTGGACCTCGACACCACCGGGGTGCTTCTTCTCGCCAAGGACCCCGAGACCGGGGCGGCGCTGGCCCGGATGTTCCGGGAGCGCACCGTGACCAAGACCTACCTGGCCCTGGTCCGGGGCCGGCCCCCCAAGGCGTTCCGGGTGATCTCCCACCTCAGGGAGGGCCACGGACGGGTTCACGTGGTCCGGGCGGGGGGCATGCGGTCCGAGACCCGGTTCGAGACCCTGGCCTGGGCCCGGGGGATGGCCCTGGTGAAGGCCGTGCCCCGCACGGGACGGATGCACCAGATCCGGGTCCACCTGGCCGGCGAGGGGTTCCCGATCCTGGGCGACCCGGTCTACGGCGGCCCGTCGCGTCTGGGCTCCCGGGTGGTGGCCCGCCAGATGCTTCACGCGTTCGGGCTGGGGTTCCGCCACCCCGTGTCGGGCGAGGCGGTTCGGGTGGTGGCCCCGGTTCCTCCGGACTTCCGGGGGCTCGCTCGGTCGCTGCTGGGGCCGGATCGGTGGCGCCTGGCCGTGGCAGGGGTGAGGCCGGGCTGATAAGGGGGCCCGGGGCCTCAGCCCTCGTCCTCGGGCCCGAACACCCGGGCCTCCTCGGCCCGGAACTCCCGGGCCCGGCGATCCCACCCCGCCCACCCCTCCATGAGCCGGACCATACGGGGGTAGGCGGTCACGAACCCCACCCCCCGCACCCGGTGGGGCAGCCGGCAGTGGTGGCACCGCACCAGGACCAGCAGGTCGTTGCCCCGGCGGCAGCACCTGCCGAACACGCAGTCCATCTCCTCCAGCACCCAGGCCGTGCCGCAGGCCGGGCACCGGATCTCGGCGCCCAGCGTCCGTACCCGGAACTCCACCCGGGGCCAGAACCCCCGGGCGTCGGGTCGCCAGTCGGCCGGACCGATCCGGTCCACGCCGTCACGGCTCTCCACGACGTACCACCGCCCTTCCGGGGTCTGGCGGGCCTTTCGCATGATGGACCTGCCTGTCAGGGGCCCACTTCGGCTAGGCTGCTAGGCCGCTAGGCAGCCGGGCGGCTTCCCCGAACCGCCGCCAAACGCCCGGTGGGGCAGGGGGGCTGCTGGAGAGCCGCGTGCGGCTCCTCAGTTCGCCGCGCAGCGCCTCCAACGCTCGTACCGTGAGTTCTGTTCGTGCCGCACCGAACGGTCATGAAACCACCGCCCGTGCCCCGTGCCTGGCGGCGAATCTCAATGCCCGGCTTCGCGCGCGGCCGGAAGCAGGCCCCCTGCCCCACCGCCGGCAACGGCTCCGGACCAACGAAAGTTACCCTTCTCCGTTGTAGGGCCCCGCAGGGGCTTGATGGGGCTTCCCCGCGAAACGTCGGCCCGACAGGCGCTTCGGGGCGGCCTGGATAGGCCGCCCCGGGGCTCACTTCTGCTCTTTCTTCGTGAACTGCACCGGCTTATCGCAGGTGGGGCACTTCTTGGGCTTGCAGCGGGAGTCGCGCTCGTAACCGCAGTCGGGGCATACCCAGGTCGCCATGGTGCACCTCCTTCATGGGTCGGGTTGTCGGAAGGGGCCAGCAGGAACTTCGGTCGTTGGTCGCCGGTCGTCGGTCTGGGGCCCTCGGCCCCGAGCCTTCACAGGGCCTCGCCCTCCTCCATCACGTAGATCCCGGGCAGGTTGCGGTAGCGCTCGTCCAGGTCCAGCCCGTAGCCGATCAGGAACCCGTCCTTCAGGCGGAACCCCCGGTAGTGGACCGGAATCTCCGCCTCGCGCCGGCCGGTCTTGTCCACCAGGGTGCACACCCGCAGGCTCGCCGGCCCCCGGGCCTCCAGGTCTGCGAGGAGCTTCGCCAGGGTGGTGCCCGAGTCCACGATCTCCTCCACCACGATCACGTGGCGGCCCCCGATGGGGTCCTGCAGGGGGATCTTCTCCTCCACCCGGCCGGTCGACCGGGTGGAGGCACCGTAGCTCGACAACCGCACGAAGTCCACCGAGCACGGCACCTCGAGGTGGCGGACCAGGTCCGCCAGAAAAATGAAGGCCCCCTTCAGGACGCCGATCAGGTGGATTTGCTGACCTTTATAGTCCTTGTTAATCTGTTTCGCAAGGTTCATGGTGGCCTGTTCGATGGCCTCGGGGGAGTACACGAGTCGCACGGTTCACCTCGGGTTGACACGAAGGGGGGAAGGGATACGTTCTCGGGCGGCGCCCGGGACGCCGGCGACGGGTTTCTACCACAGCCGAAGGGAGGACTCCACCATGGATGCGTTCGGCCGGATCGTGGTTCCCGTGGATTTTTCCCCGTTCTCCAAGCGGGCCCTGCGGGCGGCGCTGCGGCTGGGGCGGACCTGCGGGGCCGAGGTACACCTGGTGCACGTGGTGCCCGAGTACGACCTGCCCAGCGCGTTCCACATCCGTCCGCCCGACCGGGAGGAGCTGGAGGCCCGGGTGTCCCGGTGGGCCGGCCGGGCGTTCGACGACTACCTGCGCAGCGAGGGCACGAAAGGGGTCCGGCTGATTCGGGTCGTGCGCTACGGCAAGCCGGCCCGGAACATCTGCGGGTACGCCACCGAGGTGGGGGCCGACCTGATCCTGATCGCGAGCCACGGCCGTTCCGGGTTCCAGCGGGCCGTGTTCGGGAGCGTGGCCGAGAAGGTGCTCCGGCTGGCCGAACAGCCGGTGATGATCGTGAAGGGGCCGCCCGAGGAGTGATGCCAAGTCGCGTTCCAAGCCGTTGGCCCCGTGAGCAGCGGGGCAAGGGACCCGCCCTAGGGGGGCTCTCGGTTTGAACGCAACTCGGGATGCGCCGGCAGCCGGGGGCGAGCAGGAGGGTCCGATGAGACGGTGGGTATCCCTGATGGCGGTGATGGTCGCCTGCCTGGTCGGCGGGCCGGCGGCGGCCATGGTGGGCGAGCCGCACCTGGAGCACGAGATCGGCGAGGCGTTTCCGGACCTCACCTTCCCAGGGCTCCTGGAGCCCGGGGACTACCGTGCCCTGGGGCTCGACCGAGACTCGGGGCCGCTGCGGCTCTCCGAGATCCCCGGGGACCTGCTGATCCTGGAGTTCTTCAACCGGTACTGCATCACCTGCCAGCGGCAGGTGCCGTACCTCGTCGAGGTGTTTCGCCGGGGCCAACGGGGCGACCTGGCGGGCCGCGTGAGGGTGCTGGCGGTGGGCGTGGGCAACCGGCCGGTGGATCTCCGGCGGTTCCGGCAGGAGACGGGGGCGGTGTACCCCATGACCTCCGACCCCCTGTTCGAGCGGTGGATGGAGCTGGGCGACCCCGGCGGCACCCCGTTCACCCTGTTCCTGCTCCGACGGGACGGCCGGTGGATCCTGGCCGACTTCCACCTGGGCCTCCAGGGCGACACCGAGATTCTGGCTCGGGCCCGGGTGATGCTGGAGGGACGGGTCGACCTGTCCCGACGGGCCGGCACCGACTCCCGTCCCGAGCACCATCCGCCCCTGGGCCTGACGTCCGACGAGAGGGCGGCCCGGGCCCGATCGTTCCTGAGCCGGGTGGCGGGCCGGCCCGTGGAGGTGGAGCGGCTCGTGGTGGAGGGGATCGAGGTGTACCGGGCCCGGGAGCCGGGCGGCCCGGCCCTGGACCTGTACGCCCGGATCTCGAGCCGGGACCCGGTGTGCGACGTCTGTCACGCCGTACACTTCCTGCTCGCGTTCGACCGCCGGGGCCGGGTGCGGGGGTTCGAGCCGATCCACGTGACCAAGTTCGGAAACGAGCCCTGGAGCCGGGAGGATGCGGAGCGCATGGACCGCATCCTGGCGGGCCGGCCCATGGCGGGGCTGCGGTTCGACCCCGAGACCGACGCCGTGACCAGCGCCACCATGAGCTCGGCCCTCATCTTCGACGAGGCCCGCCGCACCGCCGCCCTGGTGGCCAAGCTCCCGGGGTCGTGAGGGGGGCTTTATGGAACCGGCGGACAAACAGGCACATCGCTCCCTGCTCGGAGGGACAAGGGACCTGCCGGAGAGCCGGGCGCGGCCCCTTAGCTCGCCGCGCAGCGCCTCTGACGCTCGGACTGCGAAAGGGTGCGGATTCCAACGAGTTGCCATGAAGCCAGCTCCCCCGCCCCGTGCCTGCGCGGCGAATCTCATGCCCGGCTTCGCGCCCGGCCGGAGGCAGGTCCCTTGCCCCGCCTTCCGGGGTGAGGCGGCCATCTTGTCGCCGGGCTGAGCCTACTCCCCGTGCACGTCCACGTGGATCACGGCGTCGGCCACGCCGGGAAGGGCCCGCACCGCCTCTTTGATCCGGTGGGCGATGGCGTGGGCCTCGCGAACCGTGAGATCGGGGTGGACCTCGATGTCCAGGTTCAGCAGGTACCCCGACTCCAGGGGCACCACCCGGGTGCCGTGGAGGCCGAGCACGCCAGCCTCGTCCCGGGCCAGGGCCTCGCTCTCCGTCACCACCCGGGACCGGGTGGTGGGATGGAACAGCCCGCCCTCCCGGGCCCCCACCGGCTCCACGTGGACCATGGCGTCGCGAACCCCCTTGCCGCCGGCCAGCAGGGCCCGGCGCACGGCCCGGGCCACCTCGTGCCCCTGGACCACGTTGAGCTCGGGGTCCACCTCGATCTCCACGTCCACGAGCACGTCCCGGCCCAGCCGGCGGGCCCGCAGGCCGTGGAGGCCCCGCACCCCCTCCACCGCCAGCACGGTGTTTCGGAGCCGCTCCAGGGTCGAGACCTCCACGCTGGTGTCCACCAGGTCGCGCAGGGCCTGCCAGGTGAGGTCCCATCCCACCTTGGCCACGAGCAGGCTCACCACGCCGGCCGCGGCCGGGTCGGCCCAGCGCCAGCCCCACCGGGCCCCGGCCACGCCGGCCACGGCGGCCACCGACGACAGGGCGTCGGAGCGGTGGTGCCAGGCGTTGGCCAGCAGCAGCCGGCTCTCCGTCTCCCGGGCCACCCGGGCGGTCCACCGGTACAGCCCCTCCTTGACCACGATGGACACCGCCGCGGCCGCGAGGGCCAGCAGGCCCGGCGGGCCGCCGGCGGCGGGCTCCCACAGGGACTGGGCCGCGTTGCCCGCCATGGACAGCCCGGCCGCCATCAGGATGACGCCCACCACGCCCGTGGCCAGGGTCTCCACCTTGCCGTGGCCGTAGGGGTGGGAGTCGTCCTCGGGCAGCCGGCCGAACCGGTAGCCCACCAGCACCACCAGGTCGCTGGCGAGGTCCGACAGGCTGTGGAGCGCATCGGCCACCAGGGCGGAGCTGCGGCCCATGATGCCGGCCGCCATCTTCACCAGCACCAGCACCAGGTTCACCAGGCTGCCGCCCAGGGTGACCCCCTCGCCGGTCTGCAGCAGCGACGGCAGGAGGGACGGTTGCCTCGGGCCGGACCCGGTGTTATAAGATGACGCTCGCCGGGATCCAGGGGATTCCGTATCTTTGTGTGTCGGAGGTGTCGTCATGCCCATCTACGAGTACCGCTGCGACCGGTGCAACGACGAGTTCGAGGTGACCCAGAAGATCAGCGATCCGCCCCTGTCCGAGTGCCCCCGCTGCCAGGGGCCGGTGCACAAGCTGATCTCCCAGAGCTCGTTCGTGCTCAAGGGCTCGGGGTGGTATCTTACCGACTACGCCCGGAAGAAGGAAAAGTCCGGGTCGAAGAGGTCCGACTCGCCCTCGTGCAGCCAGGCCGGGTCCAAGTCCTCGTGTTCGTCCTGCGCCGCCTCGGGCGACTGAGCGGCGCCCCGAGCCGGAAACGAGAGGGAGCCTGCGGGCTCCTTTTCTTTTTGCTCTCGGCCCCCGGTTTTTTTGACTTGCCCCAGGCCGGTTGGTAGCATTCGCGGCCATCGTCGGACGCCACGCGATCAGGAGGTTTTCCCATGTTCCGCGGGACCATTACCGCCCTCGTGACCCCGTTCCGAAACGGCCAGGTGGACGAAGAGGCCTACCGGAGGCTGATCGACTGGCAGATCTCCCAGGGGGTGGACGCCATCGTGCCCTGCGGCACCACCGGCGAGTCGGCCACCCTGAGCCACGACGAGCACAACCGGGTGATCGACATCGCCGTGGACGAGGCCCGGGGGCGGGTACCGGTGATCGCGGGCACCGGCTCCAACAGCACGGCCGAGGCGGTGCGGCTGACCCGCCACGCCAAGGACGCCGGCGCCGACGCGGCGCTCCTGATCACGCCCTACTACAACAAGCCAACCCAGGAAGGCCTGTACGAGCACTACAAGAAGGTGTCCGAGGAGGCCAAGTTCCCGATCATCGTGTACAACGTGCCGAGCCGCACCGGGGTGAACCTGCTCCCCGACACGGTGGCCCGGCTGGCCGGCCTGCCCGACATCGTGGGCATCAAGGAGGCCACGGGCGACCTGCGGCAGGTGAGCGAGGTACTCGAGAAGTGCGGGGACCGGATCACCGTGCTCTCCGGAGACGACTTCACCGTGCTGCCGCTGCTGGCCCTGGGAGGCCGGGGGGTGATCTCGGTGGTGTCCAACGTGGCTCCGGCCGACATGGCCGAGATGGTCCGGGCGTTCGAGGCCGGTGACCTGGCCCGGGCCCGGGAGCTGCACTTCAAGATGATGCCCCTCGTCCGGGCCCTGTTCCTCGAGACGAACCCGGTGCCGGTCAAGACCGCCCTGGCCTGGATGGGCCGCATCGGTCCAGACATCCGGCTTCCGCTGTGCCCCCTGCGGCCCGAGAACCGGGAGAGGCTGGTGGCCACCCTGCGGGCCTACGGGCTGCGGGAGGGCGCGTGATGGTGAGGGCGCTGGTCACCGGCGCGGCCGGCCGGATGGGGACCACCCTGGTGCGGCTGATCGGTGAGACCGAGGGGATCGAGGTGGCCGGCGCGGTGGAGCGGCCGGGCCATCCGGCCGTGGGCCGGGACGCCGGCGAGGTGGCCGGGGTGGGAGCCCTGGGCGTGGCCATCGGCGACGACCTGGAGGCCGTGCTGCCCCAGGCCGACGTGGTGGTGGACTTCACCAGCGCCACGGCCTCCATGGGGCACGTGGACGCGGTGTGCCGGGCAGGGAAGGCGATCGTGGTGGGATCCACCGGGTTCAGCCCGGAGGACCGGGCCCGCATCGAGGCCCGGGCGGCCGAGGCCCGGATCTTCCTCGCGCCCAACATGAGCATCGGCGTGAACGTGCTCCTGCGGGTCGTGGCCGACGTGGCCCGGGCCCTGGGGGACGCCTACGACGTGGAGATCGTAGAGACCCACCACCGGTTCAAGAAGGACGCCCCGAGCGGCACGGCCCTGGCCCTGGCCGAGGCGGTGGCCCAGGCCCTGGGGCGGCGCCTGGAGACCGATGCGGTGTACGGCCGCCGCGGCCTGGGCGGAGGCCGGCCGGCCGGGCAGATCGGCATCCACGCGGTGCGGGCCGGGGACGTGGTGGGGGACCACACCGTGGTCTTCGGCGGCCTGGGCGAGCGGGTGGAGGTCACCCACCGGGCCACCAGCCGCGAGACCTTCGCCCGCGGCGCGATCCGGGCGGCCCTGTGGGTGGTGGGGCGGCCCAACGGGTTCTACGGCATGGCCGACCTGTTGGGCGGCTGACCCCTAACGGGTGACCGCGGCCTCGAAGATCATCTCTTCCTTCTCGAGGATGCCGGAGGGGTGGCCCATCTCGGAGGCCCAGTCCCCCCGCAGCTCGGCCGGGAGCATCGAGGCCACCTCCCGGACCTCGTCCGGGGTCATGTCGGCCTTCAGCCCGTCCATGACGGTGTGGAGGATCATCTCGGCCCGCTCGACCGAGGCGATCCCTCCGAGGTGACAGATCCTCTGCAGCAGCTCGGCACGGGTCATGGTGCACCTCCTTTCCCCCCGGGCTCGGTGGGGTCCTGCCCCTTCAACCTAGCGCGGCGGCAGGGGGTTCGGAAGGTGGGGGCATGGGTTTTTCCGGCTTCGCACCCGGCGCTCCAGCAGCCCCCCATGCCGCACCGAGCGTTTGGCGGCGGGGCATGGGGCCTGCTTCCGGCCGCGCGCGAAGCCGGACATTGAGATTCGCCGCGCAGGCACGGAGCACCGGCGGTGGTTTCATGGCCGGTCGGTGGGGCACGAACGAGCTCACGGTACGAGCGTTGGAGGCGCTGCGCGGCGAGCCAAGGAGCCGCACGCGGCGCTCCAGCAGACCCCATGCCCCCCGGGGGGTGGCGCGGCTCGAGAGCCGCCTGGCCGCCCGGCGGGCCGAAGGCCCCCGACCAACGACCGACGACCGAGGTTACCTGGAGACGTTCCATGGCTAAAGGCCCGGTGCGGGCCCTGGTGGCGTTCGGGGGCAACCTGGGGCCGGTTGAGGAGAACCTGAGGGCCGCCCTGGAGGCCCTGGCCCGGCTGCCCGGCACCCGGATCCTGCGGATCTCCTCCCTGTACCGGACCGCGCCGGTGGGCGTCACGGACCAGCCGCCGTTCCTGAACGGGGTCGCGCTGGTGGAGACCGGGCTGGACGCCCCGTCCCTGCTGGACGCCCTGCTGGGCATCGAGGCCGACCTGGGCCGGGTGCGGCGCCAGCGGTGGGGCCCCCGGACCGTGGACCTGGACCTGATCCTGTACGGAACGGGCGTGGTGGATCGGCCGAACCTGCGGGTGCCCCACCCCCGGATGCACGAAAGGGGGTTCGTGCTCGTGCCGGCGGCCGAGGTGGCCCCGGACATGGTCCATCCGGAGTTGGGCCGCACCGTGGCGGAGCTGCGCGACGCGTTGGGCCCCACCCCCGACGTGGCCGACCTGGGCCGGCCCCCGTGGGCTGGGGCCCTGGAGGCCGACCCCCCGGGGTAGGCGGGACCTCCCGGCCGCGACCCCGGGCCGAAAGACCCGGAGGCCGCTCCCAGAGGGAAGCCCCCTTCGGCCCCTGCGGGGCCCTACAACGGGGAGGGTAACGTTCCATGATCCGGGGGCCACGGCTGGCGGCGGGGCAGGGGTTTCAGGAACCGGAATTCAGCGGACAGGAGACAGGGAAGGAACGACAGGCTTGATCCGGCGTCCGACGGCATGCGGTCACAACCTGTCCACTGAAATTCTGTCTTCTGCCCCCTGATTCGCAGACCCCATGCCCCCGAGCTTTGGTGGGGCCCGGGAGCCGCCTAGCCGCCTAGCTGCCTAGCTGCCTAGCGGGCCGAAGACCCCCGACCGACGACCAACGACCAACGACCGAAGTTACCGGAGGTTCCTCCGTTGCTCATCCGTCTCCTGTTCTACGGCGTCCTGATCTGGCTCGTGGTGAGGCTCGTGAAGGGCCTGAAGCCCAAGCCGCGGGTCCGACCCCGGCCCCGACCCGCTCCGGGCCGGGCGATCCAGGGCGGCGAGCTGGTCCAGGACCCCCACTGCGGGGTGTACGTGCCCAAGGAGTCGGCGGTCCGGGGGCCCGACGGCACCTACTTCTGCAGCGAGGCCTGCCGGGACGCCCACGCCAAGGGGGGCGGCCCGGCATGAAGGGGTGGACCGGCCGGCTCCTGCGGGTGGACCTGTCGGCGCGGCGCGCCAGGGCCGAGGAGATTCCGGCCGGGGTGCTCCGGGACTACCTGGGCGGCCGGGGCCTGGGCGCCCATCTCCTCTACGCCTCGGGCCGGCACCGGCTCGACCCGCTGGCGGCCGAGGCGGCGTTCGTGGTGGCCACCGGGCCCCTCACCGGCACCCGGGCGCCCACCGCCTCCCGGACCAGCTGCACCGCCCTGTCACCCCTGACCGGCACCCTGTTCGACGCTAACTCCGGGGGGTTCTTCGGCATCCGCCTGAAGCGCGCCGGCTACGACGCCCTGTGGGTCGAGGGCGCGGCCGACGCCCCCGTGGTCGTGGTGGTGGACCCGGACGGGGTCCGGTTCGACCCTGCATCGGATCTCTGGGGCATGGGCAACCGGGCCGTGCGGGCCGCCCTGCGGGACCGGTACGGGCCGAAGGCCGCCGTGCTCACCGTGGGGCCGGCGGGCGAGACCGGCTCCCGGCTCGCCAACGTGGCCCACGGCGAGCGGTTCTTCGGACGGGGCGGGCTGGGAGCGGTGCTCGGCGCCAAGCGGGTGAAGGCCCTGGTGGTCCGGGGCGACGGCCCGGTGGAGGTGGCCGACCCCGAGGGGTTCGGGTTCGTGGTGGGGGAGTGCCGCAAGTGGCTGGCGGCCCACCCGATCACCAGCCGGGGGCTGCCCGGGTTCGGGACCGCGGTGCTGATGAACGTGGTCAACGCCGTCGGTGCCCTGCCGGCCCGCAACTTCCGGCAGAGCCGGTTCGAGCGGGCCGAGGCGGTGTCCGGCGAGGCCCTGCGGGAGGTGACCACGGGCCGCAAGGCCTGCCCCGGCTGCCCCATCGCCTGCGGCCGGAGGGTGAGCCTGGACGGCCGGGAGGTGCAGGGGCCGGAGTTCGAGACCCTGTGGTCCTTCGGGGCCGACCTGGGGCTGGCCGACCTCGAGGCCGTGATCCGGCTCAACCTGCTGTGCAACGACCTGGGGCTCGACACGATCTCGGCCGGGGCCACCCTGGCCGCGGCCCGGGAGCTGTGGGAGGAGGGAGTCCTGGACTTCGACCCCCTGGAGGGCGGGCCCGCGGACGTGGCCGGGCTCCTCGAGGAGATGGCCCGGGCCGAGGGGCCGGGGGAGCTGCTGCGCCACGGAAGCGACCACCTGGCCCGCACCCTGGGCCGGCCCGGGGCGGCCATGACCGTGAAGGGCATGGAGCTGCCGGCCTACGACCCCCGGGGGTGCCAGGGCCAGGGCCTGGCCTACGCCACCTCCAACCGCGGGGGCTGCCACCTGCGCTCCTACATGGTGGCGCCCGAGATCCTGGCCACCCCCAAGCGGGTGGACCGGTTCGCCTGGTCGGGCAAGGCCGGGCTGGTGATCGTGCAGCAGAACCTGAACGCCGCGGTGGACAGCCTGGTGCTGTGCCGGTTCACGGGGTTCGCCCTGTCCGAGGGGTACTACGCCCGGCTGGTGCGGGCCGCCACGGGGTGGGACCTGGACGGCCAGGAGCTGCTCACCGTGGGGGAGCGGATCTACACGGTGGAGCGGCTCGCCAACCTGGACCGGGGGCTCGGCCGGGACCACGACACCCTGCCCCGCCGGCTCCTGGACGAGCCGGTGCCCGACGGGCCCAGCGCCGGCCACACGGTGCGGCTGGAGCCGATGCTCGACGAGTACTACCGGTTCCGGGGTTGGGACGAGGGGGGCCGGCCCACGGCCCGGAAGCTGGCTCGGCTGGGCCTGGCCGAGCCGGAGGCGGCCGATGTTTGAGCAGTTCCGGGAGATCGGGCGGGACCTGTTCGTGGCGGGGCTCATCACCTCCCACGGCGGCAACATGAGCGTGCGGCTGGGCGACCGGATCGTGATCACCCGCCGGGGCGCCATGCTGGGGCGCCTGCGGCCCGAGGACCTGGTGGAGACCGGGCTGGAGGCGGACGACGCCATGGTCACCCTGGCCAGCACCGAGCTGGTGGTCCACCGGGCCATCTACCGGGCCACCAGCGCCCTGGCCATCGTCCACACCCACCCCTTGCACGCCACGGCCCTGTCGCTGGTGGAGGACGCTATCGTGCCCGTGGACTCGGAGGGGTCGTACCTGCTGCACCGGGTGCCGGTGGTGGCGGCCGCCAAAACCGTGGGCAGCTCGGAGGTGGCCCGGATCCTGCCCTCGGCCCTGCGCGACCACCCCATCGCCGTGCTCCGGGGCCACGGCGCGTTCGCCGTGGGCGCGCTGCTGGAGGAGGCCTACATGGTCTCCACCACCCTGGAGGCCTCGGCCCGAATCCTGTGCATCCTGCGTTCGCTGGGAACCGACCGCATCCGCGAGTACCGGGAGGGCGCCGACCGGTACGACCGGTGGTAGGAGGAGATCCGATGGCAAAGACCCCCAAGCCCCGCCGCCCAGAACCCCCGTCCCTGGAGGAGAAGCTGGGCCAGGTTTGGGGCGGGCTGTTCGTGCTGCTGGTGCTCACATTGGTGGTGGTGCTGGTCGGAAAGGCCTGTCTCTTCGAGTGATCCGAGCCCCTGGGAGCCCCCCTGGGGCCCCTGCGGGACGGAAGAGGGGAGGAGGTCTCTTCCTGACCCCGAGCCTCCCAGCCTCGCTAGCTTTCCAGCTTCCCAGCCGTGAAGGCCATGGACTTCGAAGCCGTGACCGCGGCCCTGTGCCGCCCCGATGCGTACCCCCATCCGTGCCGCGACGTGGTGATGCGGCAGACCCACATTTCGGCCGTGTTCCTGGCCGGCCCCTACGTCTACAAGATCAAGAAACCCCGGGACCTGGGGTTCCTGGACTTCACCACCCTGGAGCGGCGGCGGCACTTCTGCGAGGAGGAGGTCCGGCTGAACCGGCGCCTGGCGCCGGGGGTGTACCTGGGCGTGGTCCCGGTCACCGTGCGGGCCGGCCGGGTGCGGGTGGACGGGGAGGGCGAGGTGGTGGAGTGGGCCGTGTGGATGCGGCGCCTGCCCGAGCGGGCCACCCTTTTGCGGCGGCTGGAGGCCGGGGCCGAGGGGCCCGAGGACCTGGAGGCCTTGGCGGCGTTCCTGGCACGGTTCCACGCCGGGGCCGATCGGGGTCCCCACACGGCCCGGTACGGCCGAAGCGCGGTGGTGGCCCGCAACGCCCTGGAGAACTTCGAGCAGACCGGGGGGCACCGGGGCACCACGGTGTCGGACGAGGTGTACGACCGCGTCCTCCGGCGGACCCGGGAGGCGCTGGAGGCCCTGGGGCCGCGGATCGACGACCGGGCCCGGCGGGGCGTTCCCTGCGACACCCACGGCGACCTGCACCTGGACCACGTGTACGACTTTCCGCGCCGGCCGCCCGACCGGCGGTGGGTGGTGGTGGACTGCATCGAGTTCAACGAGCGGTTCCGGTACGCCGACCCCGTGGCGGACGCGGCGTTCCTGGCCATGGACCTGGCGTTCCGGGGCCGCAGGGACCTGGCCGGCCGGTTCCGACGGGCCTACGCGGCCGCCGCGGCAGACCCGGAGGGCGAGGCCCTGTTCCCGTTCTACGCCGCCTACCGGGCGTGCGTGCGGGCCAAGGTGGAGGGGTTCGCGGCGCTGGAGCCCGAGGTGCCCGCCGACCAGCGGGCCCAGGCCCTGGCCTCGGCCCGGGCCCACTGGCTGGTGGCCTTGGACGAGCTGGAGCCGCCGGAGCGGCGGCCCGCCCTGCTGGGGGTGGCCGGCCTGCCGGGGAGCGGGAAGTCCACCCTAGCCCGGGGCCTGGCCGAGCGGGCGGGGTTCTGGGTCATCGACACGGACCGGGTTCGCAAGGAGCTGGCCGGCCTCGATCCGGAGGAGTCGGCCGCGGCCCCGTTCGGCCGGGGCATCTACACGGCCGAGTGGACCGAGCGCACCTACCGGGAGGTGTTCCGGCGGGCCCGCGAGGGCCTGTTTCGGGGCCGGCGGGTGCTGGTGGACGCGTCGTTCCGCGAGGCCCGGTGGCGCCGGGAGCTGGCGGCCGTGGCCCGGTCGGGGGGGGTGCGGTGCGGCCTGATCGGGTGCCGGGCCTCCGAGGCGGAGATCCGGCGGCGGCTGTCGAAGCCCCGCAAGGGGCCGTCGGACGCGGGATGGGAGGTGTTCCGCCGGACCCGCCGGGCGTGGGAGCCCCGGGCCGAGGGCGAGCCGGTCCAGACCTGGGTGTCCACCGACGGCCCCAAGGGCCGGGCCCTGGAGGAGGCCCTGGGGTTCCTGCGAACCTTGGGGCTCGCAGGGGGGGCCGGGGATCCCCCGGCTGGAGCGTCTTGACAGGGGGGAAACGGCCGGGGTAATCTCCGCAGCCTCGGAAGGGCCCAGGTAGCTCAGTCGGTAGAGCAGGGGACTGAAAATCCCCGTGTCGGTGGTTCGATTCCGCCCCTGGGCACCATGCGCCGCGAGAAGGGCTTGGGTCGCGAACCCAGGCCCTTTTCCTTTGACGGAGCCGCGAGAGCCATGCCCCAGCTGCCCCTGTGGGCGCCCGCCAAGGTGAACCTCTACCTCGAGGTGCTCGGCCGACGGCCCGACGGGTACCACGACCTGCGCATGCTCATGGCGCCGGTGTCGTGGTTCGACCGGCTCGTGCTCGAGCCCCTGGCCGAGCCCGGCCGGGTCCAGGTGGAGGGCGGGGGGCCGGAGGGCGACGAGAACCTCTGCGCCCGGGCCGCGCGGTACTACCTGCGGGCTGCCGGGGTGAGGGCCGGGATCCGGATCTCCCTGGACAAGCGCATCCCGGCCGGGGCGGGGCTGGGGGGCGGGTCGAGCGATGCGGCGGCCGTCGTGCTGGGCATGGAGCGGTTGTTCGGCCGCACCCTGTCCGAAGCGGCCCGGAGGGAGGCCGCCTTCCGGGTGGGCGCGGACGTGCCGTTCTTCTTCGCGGCCGGCCCGGCCTGGGTCGAGGGGGTGGGCGAGCGGGTCCGGCCCGTGGCTCAGGCCGAGCCCCTGTGGCTGGTGGTGGTGTGGCCCGGCGTAAATCTTTCGACGGCCCGCGTGTTTTCGCGCTTTGCCAGGGGCTTGACTTCCCCGGGGCCGGCCCCTAGGATAGCGCAGTTCAATTTCCGGGGGGTCCGGGCACAGGTGCGCAACGACCTGGAGCCGCCCGCTCGGGCCGAGTGCCCGGAGGTGGCCGAGGCCGTGGAGGCCCTCCGCGGAGCCGGAGCGGCAGCGGCCGCCATGACCGGGTCCGGGTCCGCGGCTTTCGGCCTGTACCCTGACCGGGGGGCTGCGGAGGCCGGCCTCGCCCGGCTCGGGCCCCGGGCCCGGGAGCGGGGGTGGACGGCACGGGTGGTGCGAACCCTGGGCCCGGGGGAGTTCCCGTTCCAGGACAGAAGCTAACCGGTTCGTGTTGGGGCGTCGCCAAGAGGTAAGGCACCGGATTTTGATTCCGGCATTCGCAGGTTCGAATCCTGCCGCCCCAGCCAGACCCCAGACTCCCGGCGGCTCCCCGGCCGACCGGGTCTTTCGTCGATATCCCAATGCATAACGTTCGAGTGTTCACAGGCAATGCCAACCGCCCGTTGGCCGAGGCGATCTGCCGCCGGCTGGGCCTGCCCCTGGGCCGGGCCGTGGTGCGCCGGTTCAGCGACGGCGAGGTGGCGGTGGAGGTGGAGGAGAGCGTCCGGGGGTGGGACGTGTTCGTGGTGCAGCCCACCTGCCCGCCGGTCAACGACCACCTGATGGAGCTCCTGGTGATGATGGACGCCCTCAAACGGGCGAGCGCCAACTCCATCTCGGTGGTGATGCCCTACTACGGGTACGCCCGCCAGGACCGGAAGGTGAACCCCCGGGTGCCGATCACGGCCAAGCTGGTGGCCGACCTGGTCACCGTGGCCGGGGCCGACCGGATCCTCACCGTGGACCTCCACGCCGGCCAGATCCAGGGCTTCTTTGACATCCCCGTGGACAACCTCTACGCCACGCCGGTGCTGCTCGAGGAGTTCCGGCGCCGGCTCCCCGGCGACGACTTGGTGGTGGTCAGCCCCGACGCCGGCGGGGTGGAGCGGGCTCGGGCGTTCGCCAAGCGGCTGGATGCGGGCCTGGCCATCATCGACAAACGTCGGGAGAAGGCCAACGTGAGCGAGGTCATGCACATCATCGGCGACGTGCAGGACCGCGACGCCCTGCTGCTGGACGACATGATCGACACCGCCGGCACCCTGACCAACGCGGCCCGGGCCCTGAAGAAGAACGGGGCCCGCCGGGTGTTCGCGGCCGCGACCCATCCGGTGCTGTCGGGCCCGGCGGTGGACCGCATCGTGGACTCCCCCCTGGAGCAGGTGGTGGTGACCGACACGATCCCCTTGAGCGCCAAGGCCCGGGAGAGCGGCAAGATCCACGCCGTGACCGTGGCCGGCCTGCTGGCCGAGGCGATCCGGCGGATCACCGAGTGCGGGTCGGTCAGCTCCCTTTTCGTCTGATCCCGAAGACGTTCCCCTGGAAAGGAAGAAGAGCCATGCATGCCGAATTCGAGTTCTCCGTGGAGATCAAGGAAGGGGTGGGCAAGGGCGCGGCCCGCAAGGCCCGTGCCGCCGGCCGGACCCCCGGGGTGGTGTACGGCCCGGAGTTCGCCCCCCGGCCGGTGACGTTTCGCGAGCAGGACCTGGTGCGGGCCCTGAACACCCCGGCCCAGCGCAACGTGTTCCTCCGGCTGAAGAGCCCCGACCCCGATCTGGACGGGATCCGGGTGATCGTGAAGGACCTGCAGGTGGACCCGGTGAAGCGGCGGTTCATCCACGCCGACTTCTACAAGCTGGACCCGAATCGGACCATGCACGCCACCCTCCCGATCCACGTCCAGGGCACGGCCATCGGCGTGAAGCTGGGCGGCATCCTCCAGATCGTGCGGCGGGAGGTGCGGGTGGCCTGCAAGCCCGACGACCTGCCCGATGCCATCGTGGTGGACGTCACCGAGCTGAAGCCCGGCGAGTCGGTGCACGTGGGTGATCTCGAGCCCCCCGAGGGCGTGCGCATCCTCACCAGCCCCGAGCTCGCGGTGTGCGTGGTGGTGGCGCCCACCGGGTACGAGGAGGGCGGCGAGGAGGCCGAGGAGGAAGAGGCCGAGGCCTAGACGGCACCCAGAGTGGGCGCGTTCTTTTGGAGGCGGGGCAAGGGACCCGCCTCCGGCCGAGCGC
Organism: Deferrisoma camini S3R1; assembly: GCF_000526155.1. Classification (NCBI taxonomy): domain Bacteria; kingdom Pseudomonadati; phylum Thermodesulfobacteriota; class Deferrisomatia; order Deferrisomatales; family Deferrisomataceae; genus Deferrisoma; species Deferrisoma camini. The sequence continues at coordinate 3,275,135 of NZ_JAFN01000001.1, forward strand.
GAAGCCGGAAACTGAGATTCGCCGCGCGGCGAGCGAAGGGGCCGCGCCCGGCTCTCCGGCGGGTGCCTTGCCTCCCGATCCCGGAGGGGCGCGCGCCCGTCCGGTCGCCGGGCTGACGGTACGGGGCGGATATGGCGCCGTTTCTGGTGGTGGGGCTCGGCAACCCCGGGCCCGAGTACGAGGCCACCCGGCACAACATCGGGTTCCAGGTGGTGGACGAGGTGGCCGGCCGTGTCCGGGTCGGCCGCTGGCGCGACGCGTGCCGGGCCCGGGTGGCCGAGGGGCGGTGGGCCGGCACCCCGGTGTGGCTGGCCAAGCCCCAGACCTACATGAACCGAAGCGGGGAGGCGGTGGGCCGGCTCCTGGACAAGCTGGGGGTGGAGCCCGACCGTCTCGTGGTGGTGCACGACGACCTGGATCTGCCGTTCGGCACGATCCGGATCCGGGTGAAGGGGGGCCACGGGGGCCACAACGGCATCCGGTCGATCTTGACCGTGCTGGGCACCGGCGAGTTCATCCGGGTGAAGGTGGGGATCGGTCGGCCGGAGGGGAAGGGGGGGGTGGTCGACTACGTGTTGAGCCCCTTTACGGCCGACGAGGCCGTGGAGATTCCGGCGATTCGGGAGCGCGCCGCCGACGCCGTTTGCCATATCGTTGGGGAAGGGCCTGTTCGGGCCATGAACCGGTTTCACACCTAACTCTTTTTCGGAAGGGAGGGAAACATGGAGAACCTGACCAGCTGGACCGTGTACGCGCCCCTTGTGGGCATCGGCGGGCTGATCGTGGCCGCCTTGATCTACTCGTGGATCAAGAACCAACCCGCCGGAAACGAGCGCATGCGGGAGATCGCCGACCTGATCCACGAAGGCGCCATGGCGTTCCTGCAGAGCGAGTACAAGATCCTCGTCATCTTCATCGCTGTCGTGTTCCTGCTGCTGTTCTGGAAGATCGCCCCCATGACCGCCTGGGCGTTCCTGGGCGGCGCCCTGTGCTCCATGGCCGCCGGGTTCTTCGGCATGAAGGCGGCCACCCGGGCCAACGTGCGCACCTCGGAGGCCGCCCGGGACACCGGCATGGGCAAGGCCCTGTACATGGCGTTCTCCGGCGGGGCCGTGATGGGGCTTTCGGTGGCCAGCCTGGGCCTGCTGGGCCTGGGGGTGGCCTTCTACGTGTTCGGTACCCCCGAGAGCGCCCAGTACATCAACGGGTTCGCCATGGGCGCCTCGTCCATCGCCCTGTTCGCCCGCGTGGGCGGCGGCATCTACACCAAGGCGGCCGACGTGGGCGCCGACCTAGTGGGCAAGGTGGAGGCCGGCATCCCCGAGGACGATCCCCGCAACCCGGCCACCATCGCCGACAACGTGGGCGACAACGTGGGCGACACCGCCGGCATGGGTGCGGACATCTTCGAGTCGTACGTGGGCTCGGTGGTGGCCACCATTGCCATCGCGGCCACCAGCAGCGTGATCCCGGCCACCGAGAAGCTGGCCTACATGGCCTACCCGCTGCTGGTGATCATGGCGGGCCTGGTGGCTAGCGTGATCGGCGTGGTCTCGATGAAGGTCCTGGAGAACCAGGGTCCGGCCAAGGCCCTGCGCAACGTGACCTTCGTGTCGGCCATTCTGCTGGTGATCGGCGCCTACCTGATCGGCAACAAGCTCGGCCTGCCCGTGGGCGTGTTCTACGCGGTGCTGTTCGGCCTGGTGGCCGGCATCGCCATCGGGCTCGTCACCGAGTACTACACCTCGGCCAAGCCGATCGTGCGGATCGCCGAGGCCTCCCAGACCGGGCCGGCCACCAACATCATCACCGGCCTGGCGGTGGGCATGGAGAGCTGCGCGATCCCCGTGCTGCTCATCTGCGCCGCGATCTTCGGCGCCTACCAGTTGGCGGGCCTTTACGGCATCGGCGTGGCCGCGGTGGGCATGCTGTCCACCGTGGGGGTGACCATGAGCGTGGACGCCTACGGGCCCATCGCCGACAACGCCGGCGGCATCTCCGAGATGGCCGAGCTGGGCCCCGAGGTCCGCGAGGTCACCGACACCCTGGACGCCCAGGGCAACACCACCGCCGCCATCGGCAAGGGCTTCGCCATCGGCTCGGCCGCGCTGACCGCCCTGGCCCTGTTCGCGGCCTACGCCTCGGCCGCCGGCCTGTCCCAGATCGACCTGACCGACCCCAACACCGTGATCGGCATGCTGATCGGCGGCATCATCCCGTTCCTGGTGGGCGCCATGACCATGACCGCCGTGGGTGACGCGGCCTTCGACATGGTCAACGAGGTGCGCCGCCAGTTCCGGGAGATCCCGGGCCTCATGGAGGGCACGGCCAAGCCCGACACCGCGACCTGCGTGTCGATCTCGACCCAGGCGGCCCTGCGGAAGATGATCGTGCCGGGGCTCACCGCGGTGATCGTGCCGGTGGTGGTCGGGTTCGTGCTGGGCGCCGAGGCCCTGGGCGGCCTGCTGGCCGGCGCCACCGTGACCGGCGTGCTGCTGGCCCTGTTCATGGCGAACGCGGGCGGCGCCTGGGACAACGCCAAGAAGTACATCGAGAAGGGCGCCCTGGGCGGCAAGGGCTCCGACGCCCACAAGGCCGCCGTGGTGGGCGACACCGTGGGCGACCCGTTCAAGGACACCTCGGGCCCCTCCATGAACATCCTGATCAAGCTGATGAGCGTGGTGAGCCTGGTGGTGGCGCCGCTGCTGCCCCACCTCTAGGGCGGCCGGGACCCGGTCGAACGACCGACGAGAGCCGGCCCCGCGAGGGGCCGGCTTTTTTTGCCCCGGCCCGGGAAAAAGTGGCCGAAATCGGTTGACGGCTGCATAACACGATTTTATTATTGGGCCCTCCCGTGCCGAACGGAAGACGTGGCCCGGGGCTCGGTTCCGGGCGTCCGGAGGACGCCGCAGGAAAACCGCGGAGAGAAGCCGATCGAAGTGTTTTGGAAAAGCCGGGGCGTGTTTTGCTCTTGACCCTCTGGGGGGTCGTGGGTAGAATGAACGGCCTTTCACAAGCGAGAAACCCTTTCACGGCCCCTGCGGGGGGCAGGCACAGGGATTCCGGTGGCTAGGAGAAAAAAGTCCAGTTACATCATCCAGTCGGTGACCAACGCCCTCGATCTGCTGGAGGAGTTCCGGGGCGAGGAGACGGAGCTCGGGGTGACCGAGCTGTCCAAGCGGCTCGGCCTCCACAAGAACAACGTGTTTCGGCTGCTCGCCACCCTGGAGAGCCGGGGGTATATCGAGCAGAACAAGGTCACGGGCAACTACCGCCTGGGTCTGAAGGTTCTCGAGCTGGGGCAGGTGTTCATCAAGCACATGGGGCTGCTGAAGATGGCCCGGCCCATCCTCGAGGAGATCGTGGAGAAGTGCAACGAGACCTCGTACCTGGGCCTGATCCGGGACGACCGCGTGGTGTACGTGGACGTGGTGGAGGCCCGGCAGCCGGTGCGGGTGGTCAGCCGGGTGGGGGTGGGGCTTCCCGTGTACTGCTCGGCCGTGGGCAAGGCCCAGATCGCGTTCGAGTCGGCCGACGAGGTGGAGCGGATCCTGAGCGAGACGCCGATGAAGCGCTACACCCGCAACACCATCACCGACAAGGACGAGCTCCTGCGGCAGCTGGAGGAGATCCGGGAGCAGGGCTACGCCATCGACGACGAGGAGTTCGACGAGGGCATCCGGTGCGTGGGCGTGCCGGTGCGGGACTACACCCGCCGGGTCGTGGCCGGCATCTCGATCTCGGGCCCGGCGTACCGGTTCACGGACGAGCGGCTCCAGGAGGAGTTGATCCCCTTGGCGGTGGACGCCGGCAAGAAGCTCTCGGCCCGCCTGGGCTTCGACGTGGGCCAGGGCGCGTAGCGCGCCCCGGTTTCGGTTCGGATCGGACCCGCCCTGCTCGGGCGGGTTTTTTGTGGCCCCCCTGTTTATCCGCGCTAAAATTTTTTGAGCGGCGCTAAAGACGCTTGACCCGCCTGGGGTCGCCCCATAGAATGCGGCGACCCTTTGGCCCCCATCCCGTGTCCTGTGGCAGGAGTCGAACCGCATTGGCCGACGAGACCGCCGACCCCCGACGCACCTCGACCTCGGGTCGGGCTCCCGCTCGGGGCCGGGGCCGGCGGTCCCGCCGCCGGCCGGCCGGGTCCGACACCGGGGCCGAAGAGTTCAACATCGGCAACAAGATCAAGGCGCTGCGCCTCAGCCGCCGGAAGACCTTGCAGGAGGTGGCCGACGAGACGGGGTTCAGCCCGGCCCTGATCTCCCAGATCGAGAACAACAACGTCTCGCCTCCCATCGCCACGCTGTCGCGGATCGCCAAGGTGTTGGGCGTGTCGATGGGGTACTTCTTCCGGGACGAGGGGCCCGAGCACGCCTACGAGGTCCTGCGGCGGGAGGAGCGGCCGGTGGTCACGCGGGTCATTTCCCGCACCGGCGGGAGCCACGGGTACGTGTACCAGGCGCTGACCCACCGCAAGCGCGACAAGATCATGGAGCCGTTTCTGCTGTACGTGGACCCGGGGACCCGCGAGGACGAGACCCAGTACAGCCACGAGGGGGAGGAGTTCCTGCTCATGCTCGAAGGGGAGGCGGAGCTCCTGCTGGAGGACCAGCGGATCGTGCTGCGGGAGGGGGACTGCGTGTACTTCGAGTCCCACCTGCGCCACCGCCTGCTGGCTAAGGGCGACCAGGGCGCCCGGGTGCTGGCGGTGCTCGCGAAGCGCCATTGACGCGGTCGGGGAGACGCCTTCAGCCCCGATCTAGAGACTAGAAACTAGAGACCAGAACCTAGAGAAATTCCTGGGATCTCGGCCCGTTAGGGGACGGGCGCTCCACCAGGCCCCATGCCCCCGAGCTTTGGCGCGGTTCGAGAGCCGCCTAGCTGCCCAGCCGCCCAGGGGGCCGAAGGCCCCGGACCAACGACCGTAGACCGACGACCGTAGACCGAAGTTACTGGGAAGGGGTTTGCGATGGATCCGGCCCGACGGAAACGAATCGCCGCCGCGGTGGCGGGACTGTTTGCGTTTTTCGAGGAGGCGGCCGCGGCGCAGGCGGCGGCCGCGGTCCCTGCTGAGCCGGCCCCGCCGCTCTCACCGGGCCCGTCCGCCTGGGCGTTGACCGGACGCCACGACGCGATGCTCCTTCGCACCCTGTGGCAGCGCCGCATCGCCCGGCCCGCCTGACCCGCCCGATTCCGTCCGCAGCGAAAACCCAACGACGAACGACTTGGCTTTCGAGGGGAAGGAGTGCGTCATGGCAAAGAAACCGAACCCGCTGAGGATCACGGACCTGACCTTCCGGGACGGCCACCAGAGCCTGCTGGCCACCCGGATGCGCACCGAGGACATCGAGGCCATCGCTGAGGCGGCCGGCAAGGTGGGTTACCATGCCATGGAGGTCTGGGGAGGGGCCACCTTCGACACCATGCACCGGTTCCTCGGCGAGGATCCCTGGGAGCGGCCGCGGCGCCTGCGGCGCTACGTGCCCAAGGAGGTGAAGTTCCAGATGCTCCTGCGGGGCCAGAACTTGGTGGGGTACCGGAACTACGCCGACGACGTGGTCGAGGCGTTCGTAGACGAGGCCTGTGACGCGGGCATCGAGATCTTCCGAGTGTTCGACGCCCTCAATGACGAGCGCAACTTCGAGACCGCGGCCCGGGCGATCAAGCGCAACGGCATGCACTTCCAGGCGGCCCTGAGCTACACCGTGACCGAGCGCAAGATGGGCGGCACCATCTTCACCCTGGAGTACTGGGTGGAGAAGGCCAAGACCTTCGCCTCGATGGGCGCCGACTCGATCTGCATCAAGGACATGGCCGGGCTGCTGGCCCCGGACGACGCCTACGCCCTGATCAAGGCCATCAAGAAGGCCACCAAGCTGCCGGTGGAGCTTCACTGCCACACCACCTCGGGCCTGGCCGAGTACACCTTCCAGCGGGCCATCGACGCGGGCGTGGACATCATCGACACCTGCTCGTCGCCGTTCGCGAACCGGTCGAGCCACCCGGCCGTGGAGCCGATCGTGGTGATGCTCCAGGGCACCGAGCGCGACACCGGGCTGGACCTGGAGCGGCTGAACGAGGTGGCCGAGTACCTGGAGCGGATCGGGCCCAAGTACCGGCACCTGCTCGACACCACCCGCATGGCCGTGGTGGACATCGGGGTGCTGATGCACCAGGTGCCCGGCGGCATGCTGTCGAACCTGGTCAACCAGCTGCGCCAGGCCGGGGCCGAGGACCGGCTGGGCGACGTGTTCCGGGAGCTGCCCCGGGTGCGCAAGGACCTGGGGTACCCGCCGCTCGTGACCCCCACCAGCCAGATCGTGGGCGTGCAGGCGGTACAGAACGTGCTGTTCGGCAACCCCGACGGCTCCCTGGAGGAGCGCTACAAGATGATCTCGGGCCAGGTGAAGGACTACTGCTACGGGCTGTACGGCTGCCCGCCGGCCGAGATCAACCCCGAGCTGCGAAAGCTCGCCCTCAAGGGCTACCCCCGGGGCGAGGAGCCGATCTCGTGCCGGCCGGCCGACATCCTGGAGCCCGAGCTCGAGAAAGCCAAGGCCGAGGTGGGCGACCTGGCCAAGGACCGCAAGGACCTGCTCCTGTACACCCTGTTCCCCACCACGGGCAAGCGGTTCCTGCGGGTGAAGTACGGCCTCGAGGCCCCGCCCGAGGAGTGGAAGCCCCGCACCCTGGAGGACGCCGAGCGCGAGGCCGAGCTGTGCCGCAAGGCCCTGGCCGGCGAGCTGGTGGAGAGGCCCAAGGCCGAGCCCCCGGCCGGCGCCCGCACCTACAAGGTATACGTGGACGGCGAGGCGTTCGAGGTGGCGGTGGAGGCGCCCGAGGGCGCCCCGCCGGTGGTGACCTCGGTGGCGCCGGCCGCCCCGGCCGCGCCCGCGGCCCCGGCGGCGCCGGCCCCTAAGCCGGCCGAGCCCGCCCCAGCGCCGACGGCGGAGGCCGCCGCCCCTGCTGCCGCGGCGGCCAAGGCGGCCCTCGAGGCCCCCATGCCGGGCATGGTGGTGGACGTGCTGGTGAGCCCGGGCGACCCGGTCAAGGCCGGGGACGTGGTGGTGATCCTCGAGGCCATGAAGATGGAGAACGCCCTGGAGGCCCCGGCCGACGGGGTGGTCGGCGAGGTGCGCTGCGCCAAGGGCGACAACGTGGCCAAGGGCGACGTGTTGGTGACCATCAACTGAGGGGCACCGGGAGACGGGATCCAGGGCCGGGCCTGCCCGGCCCTCTGTTCGATTGAGGAGGACCTTCGATGAGCCTGCAAGAGAAGTTCGAACTCCTGGCCCGCATGAACCGCGAGGCCGAGGCCGGCGGCGGTGAGGAGCGGGTGGCCAAGCACCACGCCCAGGGCAAGCTCACGGCCCGGGAGCGGCTGGACCTGCTCTTCGACCCCGGCACGTTCGTGGAGGTGGACAAGTTCGTGACCCACCAGTGCACGAACTTCGGCATGGAGAAGACCAAGATCCCGGGCGACGGGGTGGTCACGGGCTACGGCAAGGTGGACGGCCGGCTGGTCTACGCCTACGCCCAGGACTTCACCGTGTTCGGCGGGAGCCTGTCGCTGACCATGTCCAACAAGATCTGCAAGGTCATGGACATGGCCCTGAAGAACGGGGCGCCCATGGTGGGGTTGAACGACTCGGGCGGCGCCCGGATCCAGGAGGGGGTCCAGAGCCTGGCCGGCTACGCCAACATCTTCCACCGCAACGTGATGAGCTCCGGGGTGATCCCCCAGCTGTCGGCCATCATGGGCACCTGCGCCGGCGGGGCCGTGTACAGCCCGGCCCTGACCGACTTCATCTTCATGGTGAACGGCACCAGCCACATGTTCATCACCGGGCCGCGGGTGATCAAGTCCGTGACCAACGAGGATGTGACCATGGACGCCCTGGGCGGCGCCATGACCCACAACCAGCGCTCGGGGGTGGCCCACTTCGCGGCCGAGGACGACCGGGAGTGCATCGCCCAGATCAAGCGGCTCCTGTCGTTCCTGCCCTCCAACAACCTGGAGGACCCGCCGTTCGCGCCCACCGACGACCCGGTGGACCGCAAGATCCCCGAGCTCAACGAGGTGGTGCCCGACAACCCGAACAAGGGCTACGACATCAAGACGATCATCACCGCCATGGTGGACAACGGGGACTTCCTGGAGGTCCACGCCCACTACGCCCCGAACATCGTGGTGGGGTTCGCCCGCATGGGCGGCGCGGTGGTGGGCATCGTGGCCAACCAGCCGGCCCACCTGGCCGGGTGCCTGGACTGCGACGCCTCCATGAAGGGCGCCCGGTTCGTGCGGTTCTGCGACGCGTTCAACATCCCCCTGGTCACCCTGGAGGACGTGCCCGGGTATCTGCCCGGCACCGACCAGGAGTACCGGGGCATCATCAAGCACGGGGCCAAGCTGATCTACGCCTACTCCGAGGCCACGGTGCCCAAGATCACGGTGATCACTCGCAAAGCCTACGGCGGCGCCTACTGCGTGATGAGCTCCAAGCACCTCCGGGGCGACGTGAACCTGGCGTTCCCCACGGCCGAGATCGCGGTCATGGGGCCCCAAGGGGCCGTGGACATCATCTTCCGCAAGGAGATCAAGGCCGCCGACGACCCGAAGAAGGCCCGCGAGGAGAAGATCGCCGAGTACACCGAGCGGTTCGCCAACCCGTATCGGGCCGCCGAGCTGGGGTACATCGACGAGGTGATCCTGCCCGAGGATATCCGCATCCGGGTCATTCAGGCCTTGGATGCGTGCCGGAACAAGCGCGACACCAACCCCCCGCGCAAGCACGGCAACATCCCCCTGTGAGGAGCCGGCCGTGACCGACGTTTGGACGTTCGCCGCCCAGACCACGATGGTGGGAATGGGGGTCGTGTTCGTGGCCCTGTTCCTGCTGTCGGTGTACATGCACTTCTTCAAAGAGCTGACGGCCCGGATCGAGGGCCGGAGCCGAAAGCCGGAAAAGACCCCCGAGCCATCGGCCCCCGCCCCCCGGGTGGCGCCCGTGCCCGACGAGGCCCCGGCCCCCGGGGACGACGAAGGGGCCCGCACCGCGGCCGCCGTGGCCGTGGCCCTGGCCCTCGAGGGCGTGGCCGCCGGGCCCCCGGCGGAGGTGGCCGCCGCCATCGCGGCGGCCCTGGCCCTGCACCGTTCGTCCGCCGCCCCGTCGGCCCCACCGGCCGGCCCGGCGGCCGTCCGGTCGTGGGGGCTGGCCGGCCGGCTCGAGGCCATGGCCGGCCGGACCGCACGACAGGAACGGATTCACCGGTGACCGCCCGGCCGAACGAGGCCGCGCAACCCTGCTGATCCTATTGTTTCGGAGGATTTGCCCATGAGCCGATACGATCTGGTCATCAACGGCCAACCCTACGCGGTGGAGATCCAGAGCCTGGCCGGCGGCCGGGCCAAGGTGGTGGTGAACGGGGTGGCCTACGACGTGGAGATCCCGTCCGGGGCCGCGGCCCCGGCGCCCGCCGCCGCCGCTCCGGCCGCCCCCGCCGCGCCCAGCCCCGAGCCGGCGCCGGCCCCTGCCGCCCCGGCCCCCAAGCCGGCCCCGGAGCCGGCTCCGGCCGCTCCCGCAGGGGACGGCGAGGTGATCACGGCCCCCATGCCCGGCCACATCCTGAACATCCTGGTGGACGCCGGAGACACCGTGGACGTGGGGGACACGGTGGTGGTCATGGAGGCCATGAAGATGGAGAACGAGATCAAGGCCCACGTGTCCGGCAAGGTGGCCGAGGTCAAGGTGACCAAGGGCCAGGACGTGGGCGTGGGTGAGGTGCTGGTGGTGATCGGAGCCGGCTGATGGAAGGGATGGACGGGTTCCTGTACAAGTTCCTGGGCGGCACGGGGTTCGTGAACGCCACCCCGGGGCATCTGGTGATGCTCCTGGTGGGGTGCACGTTCATCTACCTGGCGATCCGGAAGCACTACGAGCCGCTTCTGCTCATCCCCATCGGGTTCGGCATCCTGATCGCCAACATCCCGCTGCCGCCGGGTTTCCAGCTGATCTCCAAGGAGTTTATGGCGGGCACGGCCGGGCCGACCACGGTGATGGACTACCTCTACATGGGGGTGCTCAAGGGGTTCTACCCGCCGCTCATCTTCCTGGGCATCGGGGCCCTGACCGACTTCTCGTCGCTCATCGCCAACCCGCGGCTGGTCCTGCTGGGCGCGGCCGCCCAGTTCGGCATCTTCGCCACCCTGGCCGGCGCCCTGTGGCTGGGGTTCAGCCCGGCCGAGGCGGCTTCGATCGGGATCATCGGCGGGGCCGACGGGCCCACCTCGATCTTCCTGGCCTCCCGGCTGGCGCCCCACCTGATCGCGCCGGTGGCCATCGCGGCCTACTCGTACATGGCCCTGGTGCCGGTGATCCAGCCCCCGGTCATGTACCTGCTGACCACCAAGAAGGAGCGGCAGATCAAGATGCCGCCGGCCAAGAGCGCCTCGCGGCTGGAGCGGATCCTGTTCCCCATCGCGTCGTTCCTGATCTGCACCCTGATCGCGCCGGGCGCCGTGATCCTGCTGGGCATGCTGTTCTTCGGCAACCTCCTCAAGGAGAGCGGGGTCACCGACCGGCTGTCCAACACGGCCAAGTCGGCGTTCATCGACACCGTGACCATCCTGCTGGGGGTGAGCGTGGGGGCGAGCGCCTCGGCCGAGACGTTCCTGAACCCCCAGAGCCTCAAGATCTTCGCCCTGGGTGCGGCCAGCTTCGCCGTGGCCACGGCGGCCGGGGTGCTGTTCGCCAAGGCCATGAACCTGTTCACCAGGAACAAGATCAACCCCCTGATCGGGGCGGCAGGGGTGAGCGCGGTGCCCGACTCGGCCCGGGTGGCCCAGATGGTGGGCGCCCGGGAGGACCCCACCAACTTCCTGCTGATGCACGCCATGGGGCCCAACGTGGCCGGGGTGATCGGCTCGGCCATCGCCGCCGGTGTGCTCTGGTCCCTGCTGGGCGGGGGCTGACCTCTCCCACCGCACACACGTGCACGAACAAAAGCCCCGGACGGCCCGGCCGTCCGGGGCTTTGTCACGTCTGGGGCCCCCCTTCCCCGCCCGCGGTTCCGCCCAGCTCGTGGTGCAGGAAAAAGTTCAGCACCGTGCGGATGCCCACGATCGCGGCCAGCTGCCCGATGTCCTGCCACGAGGGGGAGATGGCGGTGTTCATGACGTCGGCCCCGATCAGGAACTCCAGGCTCAGAGACAGGTTGTGGCCCAGCTCCCGGCGCATGGCCAGCAGCACCCGGTGGCCCCCGCCGGGGCGCAGTCCTTGGCGCACGTACAGCCACAGGGCCTGGACGATGCCCGCCAGGATGAAGTAGACCGCCATGGCCTCGGAGGCCAGGGCCACGTAGTGGGCCACGATCTTGATCCAAGCTTCCATGGGGACCTCGCGTACGCCGCGGCAAGGGGGTTGTGTTCCGGGCCGAACGGGCTAGCCTTGTATCGTGCGTGAGCGCCCGGCGCTCCAGCAGGCCCCATCCCCCCCGACTCCGAAGTCGAGACGGGCTTTCGACCGACGACCAACGACCGAAGTTACTGGGAAGGCGGGGGCCTCGGGCCCCGCCGGGAGGAAGCGCCATGGGATTCTGGGAGTCGAAACCGTGCCGCGTGTTCTCCGGCCTGGCCCTCCTCGTGGCCGTGGCCATGGTGGTGTCGGGGTGGGCGTTCGGTTACACCCCGGACCGGTGGACCCCCCTGACCTGGGTGGCCCTGGGGGTCACGGCCGCGTGCCTGGCCGTGTGCTGCTGCGTGGGCGGCCGCCGGCACGAGGCGCGCCGGGCGTGAGCCCGGCGCCTCATACCAAGTTGCATTCAGAGCTATCGGACCCCTGAAGCGGGGGGCAAGGGGCCTGGTTCCGGCCCTCGATGGATCTTTGTTTGAACGCAACTTGGTATCAGCGGTCGAGGCGCGTGATCCCGGCAGTCCGGGCGATGCGGACCGCCTCGGCCACCTCGTCCCGGGTGACCCGGCGGTCCAGGGGCGGCAGGGCGTGGGCCTCGCCCACCGGCCGGTACTGGCCCATCACGTTCACATAGGTGCGGGGCGAGATCCTGTCGGCCAGAAAGGTCATCACCTCCTGGGTGCCGGCCAGCCCGCCGGGCAGGACCAAGTGCCGCACCAAAAGGCCCCGCACGGCCAGGCCCCGGTCGTCGATCTCCAGGTCCCCCACCTGCCGGTGCATCTCGGCCACGGCCTCCCGGGCCACCTCCCAGTAGTCGGGCGCGTCGGCCAGGCGGGCCCCCACCTCCGGGTCGGTCCACTTCAGGTCGGGCATGTACACGTCCACCACCCCGTCCAGGAGCTCCAGGGTGGCCCTGGCGTCGTAGGCCCCGGTGTTGTACACCACGGGGATCCGGAGCCCCCGGGCCGCGGCCAGGCTCAGGGCGGCGAGGATCTGGGGCACCACGTGGGAGGGGGTGACCAGATTCAGGTTGTGGCACCCGCGGCCCTGGATCCACAGGAAGATCCGGGCCAAGCGGTGGACCGGGGTCTCCGAGCCCTCGCCCTGCTGGGAGATGTCCCAGTTCTGGCAAAACCGGCAGCGCAGGTTGCACTCGGCGAAGAACACCGTGCCGGAGCCGCCGTGGCCCACCAAGGGCCGTTCCTCCCCGAAGTGGGGCCCTGCCGAGGCCACCTTGGCGTGGAGCCCGGTTCGGCAGGCGCCCCGCTCGTTGCGCAGCCGGTTCACCCCGCACCGGCGGGGGCACAGGTCGCAGGCCGCGAGCCGGCGGTACGCGGCCCGGACCGCGGCCTTCAGCCTGCCGGTCCTCCATGCGGTCACATAGGAGGCTTCCATATAACTTCGGTCGTCGGTCAACGGTCGACGGTCTTCGGTCTCCTGGCCCCTAGGCCAAGTGGCTCTCACCACAGCCTGGGGGGCAGGGGTTTCAGGGGCCAGAATTCAGAAGTCGGTGGACAGAAAAAAGGCTCTCCGGTGCCCCGAGAGGATCCCCCCGGGAACTCACACTGCTTTTCGGGATTTCCCGTCTTCCGTCCCGTGCCCCTTCCCCTTGGGGAGTGCGGGGTGGGGGTCTGGTGGAGCGCCGGGTGCGGCCCCTTAGCTCGCCGCGCCCCCCGAACGCCCGGATCCCCTCCGGATTCCGAGAGTTCCGCTATCGTGGCCTGGATCGACGCGTAAGCGGCGGCATGAGAAGGCGCGGCGATCGGATGCCGCACTCGCGCCCGGCCGGAACCAGGCCCCCACCCCGCACCCCGCACCCTGGCAATACGTTTGCAGGTCTTAGTACCTTCCCCGTTGTAGGGCCCCGCAGGGGCCTGATGGAGCTTCCCGGCCGCTGTCACCGGCTCCAGAACCCCTCGGGGTCGTAGCGCCGGATCACGGCCAGGTCCTCCGCGGTGGGCTCGGGGGTCCGGGGCACGGGGCTCGGGATCACCACGGGCCACCCCGTGAGGGCGCGGACCTCGTCCGGGTCCACCCCTGGGTGGACCGAGGCCACCACCATCTCCCGGGTGCGGGGGTGGAATGTGAACACGCATTTGTCCGTGATCACGGCCGCCGGGCCGCCCCCGGGCAGCCCGTTCTCCTCCCGCCAGGTTCGGCCGGTGCCGTGGCCCGGGCTCGTCACGTAGCGCACCCGCTCCACGAACCGCCGGCGCTCGTGCTTCATCACGATCACGAGCCGGCCGGCCATGCACGCGATGTCGCACGCCCCGCCGCTGCCGGGCAGCCGGATTCCGGCGCCGTCGGGCCCAACCTCGGTGGTGTTCAGGTTTCCGTACCGGTCGATCTCGGCCCCACCGATGAACCCCAGGTCCACCCGGCCGGCCTGCAGCAGGCCCATGGCCAGCTCCATGCCCATGCACATGCGCGCGCCCCTGAGGTTGGGGGGGTCGCTCATGGTGATCAGGGGGTCCGGGGTGGGCGAGTCCCGCAGCACCCCGTTCTCGAACAGCCCCACGGCCTGGGGCGCGTGGGTGGACCGGGCCAGCAGGAACGCCAGAAGGGGCAGGCGCATCCCCACGAACACGAGCTCCCGGTCGCCGATCTCCCGGGCGGCCCGGGCGATCATCAGCTCCCCGGGGGTGTAGGCGGCCATGGTTCGTCCTCCCCGGCTCAGTACCCGAAGTCCGCGGCCACGGTGTACGCGTGGTCCCGCACGGCCAGGGCCTCGAGCCGTCCCGCGGCCCGCAGCCGCTCCACGTACTCGGTGTGGTCGGCCAGGCCGGTGACCCACTCGTCCAGCCAGGCCTCAAACCCCTCCCGGGTCCGGCTGGCCCGGTGGTACTCCCGGTAGAACCCGTGGTCCCGGTTGGTGTACCCCTGGCAGGGGGAGGGGTGGCTGCCCCACCGGGCCTCCACCACGGCGCTCACCCGGAACCCCGGGATCAGGGTGCGGTTGGGGTCGCTGGCGATCACCCAGGGCGGCACGATCTCCTCGGCCACCACGAGCACCCGGTCGGCCGCGAACGCGGCCTCCTGGGTCACCCCCAGGTTGCCCCAGGCGTGGGCGTTGCCCCGGGCGTCGGCCCGCTGCACGTGGAGTACGGCCACGTCGGGCTCGATGGCCCGCACCGCCACCAGGGGCTCGCCCGTGAACGGGCAGCGGGTCGGGACGAGACCTGGGTTGCGCTCGAGCAGGCTGCTCCCCAGGGCCGTGCGGGTGGGCAGGTACGGCAGGCCCTGACTGGCGGCCTTGAGCCCGGTCTGGATCGTGAAGTTGGTGTGATCCACCACCTCCAGGGGCCGGGGCTCCCCCCGCTCCACGGCCCGCCGGAAGTTGTACCCCGACCCCATCATCACGTTGCCCACCCAGGCCGCCTCCACCCGGGCCACGGCCCCGGCCCCGATCAGCACGTCGAACAGCATGTCCGAGATGGGGCCGATCAGGGTGAGATCTC